>NZ_CEEDMJ010000031.1:0-1287 GCF_979255925.1 Kineococcus sp. AC630 | reverse complement strand
TCCAACCCAGCCGTCCAACCCAGCCGTCCAACCCAGCCGTCCAACCCAGCCGTCCAACCCAGACGTCGGACCCAGACGTCGGACCCAGACATCCGCCCCAGACGTCGGACGCTGTGAGGCCTCGACCGCCCGGGGGGTCTCGGTCAAGACCCGACAGCTATCAACCGACAGGACGATCATGCAGTTCGCGGACATGGGCAAGGCCACCTTGCGCGGCGGGCGGACCTACTCCGCCGCCGAGGTCGCCCTTCTCGCCGCCCACATCGATCTCACCGAGGCCAAACTGCGCGAGGTCTTCCAGTGGATGGCTCAGGTGGAGTGGGACCGGGCCCGGCTGCGCTCCGCGCTCGCACGGACAGAGGTGACCGTGGTGGCCGCGATGAGCGCCGGCCCTGGACCTGCTGGTGAGCACGACATCCTGCACGGCCTGGTCGATCGCTGCAGCGCCGCGGGCAGCGAGGTGCTGACCGCCGCGCGTGAGCATGCTGCGGCGTACCCGCAATGAGCAGCGACCTGCATCTGAAGCCCGCACTGGAGAGCAGCGACCTCCACGAGAGCCTCGACACGCTACCCGGCGAGGTGCCGCTCGAGCACGTACGTCTGCTGCCCGCCGACCCCCGTGACATGGTCCCTTCCGCGGTCCGCTGGGCCCGCACGGTTCACACCTCGATCCGCACCATCCCCCGAGCGCGGCTGCCGCTGCCGTCGCGGACGTCGCTGCAGGCAGTGGTGTGGGTGCTCGCCGCGGCCGCCGACTACGACGACCGCATCCCGCCCGATCACACCGCCGCCGTACTCGCCCGTGAAGCCGGTGTCGGGGAACGGGTCTGGCAGAAGCGCACCGCCTGGCTCCGTGAGCGAGGCTGGCTCCTCCACGGCCCTGGTGGGCCCAGCGACGGCTGGCAGCTGAGCACACCATGACCCCACCCCACAGCGAGCTGCGGTCTCAGTCGCAGCCCCAGTCACCAGGCCAGGGCCACCGACCACACCGCTCGCAGGCCCTCCGTCACGCGGACACCGCCGCAACCGCGACCCGGCGTAGCGCGCCATGGAGTCCGGCCGAGGACGAGGAACTCGCCGCGTGCGTCAGCGCCGACGACCTCGAAGCGTTCGCGCTGCGCTGGTCGCGGACTTTCCGGGCAGTGGAGCAACGCCGGCGACGTCCCCGCCCAACCCCCAGCGCCGGGATCCCCACCGGTACCGGCTGGATCTAGTGTCCTCCGCCGGAGATCCGCTGCAGAAGTCGCCCGAGTGACGCCAGGATCTGATCAGCGGTCTTGGTCCAGA
>NZ_CEEDMJ010000030.1:0-46652 GCF_979255925.1 Kineococcus sp. AC630 | reverse complement strand
GGAAGCTAAGCCCACCAGCGCCGATGGTACTGCTCGGGAGACTGGGTGGGAGAGTAGGTCACCGCCGGCCACTCACTCTTTGAAGTGGGATCGTGTGGGGAGTAGCCCTTTTCGGGGGGCTGCTCCCCACATGTGTTTCCGGGTCTGGTGGGTCGCCATCCACGGTGTGGTGGGGGGAGCATCGTTCAGTAAGCGCCAGTCGACCTCGAATCTTGGCTCGCCCATCAAGACCTGCGCTCGATGTTCCACACCCTGGCTCGGCTGCAGGTTGTACCGTCGCGCGATGGATACGCAGCACTTTCTACTGTGGCTCCATGCTGGAGTCAGCACGCTTGGGCGGACGTCGCGGTTGTGGCGGTTTGAGGTGCTGCGCTTACTTGGACGACGAGCCCTCCTGGTCAACATCAGCGACGTAGGCCCCCGAACCCGTCACGTTCATCATCGAAAGACATCGCCACCCATGGGTTCCGCGACGTCGGCGAACCACCGCATCCCCAATCCTGACCGCTGACGACGGCGCCGTGGTCGTGTGATCAGGCGTTCTGTGAGGTCCAAGAGGCGTGCAGACGCGAGTAGGGACCGCCGGCGTGGGCGAGCTCTACTGCTGAACCGACCTCGACGACACGACCGGCGTCGACGACTACCACGGTGTCCGCCGCTTCCGCCGTCGACAGCCGGTGGGCGATGGCGACGGACGTCCGGCCGCTGAGAACGCCCTCGAGAGCCCGCTGCAACCGGACCTCTGTCGCGGGGTCCACCGACGACGTGGCCTCGTCCAGCACGAGCAGGTCGGGGTCGGCGAGGTGGGCCCGGGCGAGGGCGACCAGCTGACGTTCCCCAGCCGAGAGTCGTTCTCCCCGTTGACCGACAGGGGTCTCGAGACCTTCGGGGAGGCCGTCGAGCCAGCCGCCGAGGCCCAGGTCGACGAACGCAGCACGCACGTCGTCCTCGGTGGAACCGGGGCGGCCGCGGCGCACGTTCTCGCCGACGGTCGCGTCGAAGAGGAAACCCTCCTGCGGGACGGCCACCACGCGGTGGTGCAGTTCTCTCGACGGCAGGTCGCGGGCGTCGACGCCGTTCAAGAGCACCGTCCCGGACGTGGGATCGACCAGTCTGGTGATGAGGCGCGATAGCGTCGTCTTGCCCGAGCCGGTCTCACCGACGATCGCGGTCCGCGAGCCGGCGGGGAAGTGCAGGGACACCCCGGCGAGGACGACCTTGTCGGTCCCCGGGTAGGAGTAGGCGACGTCGTCCACGCGCACGTCGATCGGGCCGGTGGGCAGCGTCCGCGGTGTCGCCGGTTCGGGCACGGTGACGGGGGTGTCGATGAGGTCGACCACGCGACGCCAGCCGGCGAGCGCGTTCTGGAGTTCGTTGAGGACCTCCGTCGCGGCCTGGACAGGGCCCACCCACAGCTGGGCCAGGAACAGGAACGCCAGCATCTTGCCGAGGGTGATGTCCCCGGCGAGCCCGAGCAGGGTTCCGAGGACGATGACGAGGGCGCTGACGAGACCCGACACGAACACACCCGCGGTGAACGTCACCGCCGTCGCGGTCTGAGCCTTCACCGCCTGCTGGCGGTGGGCCTCGATCGCGCCGTCGATGCGGCGCCACGAACGGTCCGACGCCGCGTGGGCGCGGATCACGTCGGCACCCACGACCGTTTCCGAGATGGCGGCGAGCAGTTCGCCCATGCGGGCCCGGACCGCCTGGTAGGCGCGGGACACGGGGCGCTGCAGTCGTTGTCGGGCCAGGACGAGCGGGACGAAGCAGCCGATGACCACCAGCGCCAACTGCCACGAGTAGAAGAACATGAGGCCCGTCGCGAGCAGCACCTGGCCGGCGGACAGCACGAGGACGAGCATGCCCGTCTGCAGGAACGTCGAGATGGTGTCGACGTCGCTGGTCACGCGGCTCACCAGGGATCCACGCCGTTCGCCGCTCTGGGTCAGGACGGCGAGGTCGTGGACGTGGCGGAAGGCCCGCACCCGCAGGCTCGCGAGCCCGGCCTCGGTGGCCTGGAACAAGCGGACGTTGACGAGCCACGCGGTTCCCGAGGTCACCAGCAGCACGAGGGCCGCCAGCGCGCAGAGGAGGACGACGTGCCCGACGTCCGGGCCACCGCCGGCCTCGACGCCGGTGTCGATCGTCTGCTGCACCGCGATGGGGACGGTCAGCTTTCCCAGCGTGGTCGCCGCGGCGATCGCGAGGGTCACCCCGAGGCCTTCCGCGAACTCCGGCGTGAGTTCCTTCGCCCGGGCGATGACCCCGCGCTCGACGGTCGTTGCGGTGCTCACGCGACTTCTTCCTCCTCGGCGGCGGCGCGCGCCGCGGCTGCTCGTGCGTAGGCCGTCACCAGTTCCCGGTAGCCCGCGTCACGGGCTTCCACCTCGGCGGCGGGCCCTCGGTCGACGACCCGGCCGTGTTCCAGGTGCACCACCTCGTCGGCCAGGGCGATCGTCGCGGGGCGGTAGGCCACGACGACGACCGTCGTCCCGATCCCCGTCCGCTCCAACCCGTCGAGCACGGCTCGCTCGACGGTCGGGTCGAGGGCGCTGGTCGCGTCGTCGAGCACGAGGAGTCGGGGTCGCCGCACGAGGGCGCGCGCCAGGGCGAGTCGTTGGCGCTGACCACCGGACAACGTCGAGCCGCGTTCGCCGACGAGTTCGTCCAGGCCCAGCGGCAACGACTTCACGAAGCCCTCGGCCTGAGCGAGTTCCAGGGCCTGCCACACCTCGTCGTCGGTGACGTCGAGGCCGAGGGCGACATTGCCGCGGATGGTGTCGTCGAAGACGAAGGTCGACTGGGGGACGAGCGAGGCGGCGCCGGCGATCGCGCCTTCGGCGAGCTCGCGCACGTCGACCCCGTCGAGCAGCACGTGACCCGTCGTCGGGTCGACCAACCGCACGAGGAGGCCGGCCAGCGTCGACTTCCCCGCGCCCGTGCCGCCGACGATCGCGACCGTCGTACCGGCGGTGACGTCGAGGGTCACGTCCGAGAGGACGGGCACGGGGGCCGGGTGGGGTGTCGCGGGTTCCTCGGCGAGCGGGTCCACGGCTGGCGCGGGGTGGCGGTACGAGAGGTCCGTCGTCGAGACGGTCAGCGGGCCACCCGCGTCGACGGGTCGCGAACCCCAGGGGGTCGTCTCGTCGGACTGGAGCACGTCCTGCACCCGCGCGTCGCCGGCGACCGTGCGGGGGAGATCGGCGAGCAGCCAACCGAAGGAGCGGACGGGGAAGGCGAGCAGGCCCAGCAGGTAGGCGATCTGGACCAGGTCGCCGACGGTGGTGGTCCCGGCCGCCACCCGCACCGTGCCCAGCACCAGGACCATCAGGGTCCCGAGCGAGGGGAGGGCTTCGATGATGGGGTCGAAGGCGCCGCGGGTCCGGCCGGCGGCGACGTTGGCGTCGCGCAGGCGTTCGGCGTCCACCCGGAACCGGTCGACCTCGTCGTCGGCCAGGCCCAGCGTCTTCACGACGAGGGCGCCCTCGAAACTCTCGTGGGCGGTCGTCGACACCTCGCCGCGCAGGTGCTGCACCCGGACGACGAGCGGGGACATCCGGCGCTGGTAGGCGATGTTCGCGATCACCAGCGCGGGAACCACGATGAGACCCACCGCCGCGAGGACGGGGTCGGCCGAGACCATCGCGATCCCCGCGAAGAGGATGAGGACGGCGGTCCCCAGGGCGAAGGGCAGCACGAGGGTCGCCTGCCACATGGCCTCGACGTCCGAACCCGCGGTCGCGAGCAGTCGTCCGGCGGGGTGGGCGTGGTGCCAGGCGAGCGGCAGATCGAGGTAGCGACGGGACAGGAGCCGTCGGTAGCGGGCCTGCAGGGCGTAGGTGAAGGCACCGCCGAAGATGCGGCGGAGGAGAACACCGCCGACCAGCACCACCGTGATCGCCATGAGCGTCGCGCCGGCCAGCCACACGTCACCAGCGCCGATCGAGTCGCTCCCGGTGAGGGCGGGGACGACGATCCGGTTCGTGACGCGCCCGATCATCCATCCCGAGGCCGCGTTGCCGATCCCGTAGATCAGCGAGCCGACGATGGCGATCCGGAAGGGGCGCGGCTCTTCCCGGACGCCCCGGGCCAGTGTCTTCACGCCGATGATGAAGGTGCCGCTCACTGGTAAACCCTTTCACAGGAGGGTCTGCAGCGCGTCTCAGCCGACGGCTCGACGCTTCTCCGAAACACCGGGCGGAGACCCTTGACCGTAGATCGTGCACGATCTACGGTCTATGACATCAGCTCACCGCAGAGTTGAGGTCGAGGAGGTGATCCGCGTGCCGCACCACCCGTTCTCCACCACCCCCCTCAGGAGGGCTGTCTACGATGACGTTCGTGGATCAGCCGACGACGCGACGGTCTCTGGCGCCGAGCCGGCAGATGCTCGCCGACCACGTCTACGACGCGGTCCTCGACCTGCTCATCGACGGCGAACTGCAGGCGGGTGCCACCCTCGGGATCGACGGTCTCGCCCGGCAGTTCGAGGTCTCGCAGACACCCGTCCGCGAGGCGCTCGCCCGCCTGGAGTCCACGGGACTGGTCCGCCGGACCGCGCTCAAGGGCTACCGGGTCGCCCCCGTCGCGACACCCGAGGAGCTCGTGCGGCTCATGCAGGCCCGGCTCGTCCTGGAGCCGGCGCTCGCGGAGCTCGCCGCGCACCACCTCACCCCCGAACTCCTGGCCGAACTCGAGCTCGCCGTGCACGACCTCGCGACGGCGCCCCTCGGGCCGTCGTTCCACGAGTTCCGGCAGTACTGGGAAGCCGACGAACGGTTCCACCGGATCATCGCCCGGGCCACCGGGAACGAGTTCCTCATGTCGGCGTACACCGCCCTCGGCGGGCAGATCCAACGGTTCCGCCTCTTCGGGGGCGGCGGGGTCACCGACTCCGACCACTGCGTCGCCGAGCACACCCGCGTCCTCGCCGGACTGCGTTCCGGTGACCCGGCCGTCGCCCGCGCGGCGATGGCCGCACACATCACCGAGGCCCGGGACCGCGCGCTCGGGGCGTACGACGCCCCCGACGCCGCCCACGCCTGACCCACTGCTCCACCCCCCTCCACCACTCCCGTTCGCGACGTCGCGATCACCCACGCCCGGAAGGCGCCCCATGAGCACCAGCACTGCTCACAACCCCGGCCTGTCCACCGACACCAACCACTTCCCGCGCTCCGCACCCAGCGACCCCACGGCGCCGCACGTCGGGTCCGCGACCGTCGTCGTCGACGCGTCCCGCGAGACCGGACCACTGGCCCGCATCTGGGAGAGCATCGGCTACGACGAGATCAACTGGACCTACACCCCCACCGGCCGTCGGCTGCTGAAGACCTTCGGGGAACTCTCGCCCCGGCCGTTCCTGGTGCGCCCGCACTACGTGTTCTGCTCGGGCACCGGCTTCGGGATCCCGCACTGGGGCAACGGGAACGTCTACCACGAGGACGCGCACGGGAACCCGGTCTACGACTTCACCATCGTCGACCAGACCTACGACTCCATCGTCGAGGCCGGTCACCACGTCCTGGTGGAACTCGCGTTCACCCCGCGCGACCTGCTGCCGCCGGAGGCCGACGAGCTGAAGGTCGTCTCGAGCCCCACCGTCTACAGCAACTACGAGGCCGGGGCCTGGGCCTACCCGCCCAAGGACTTCGAGAAGTGGCGGGGTCTGGTCGCCGAGCACGCCCGGCACTGTCTGGAGCGCTACGGCGCCGACGAGGTCCGCGAGTGGCTCTGGGAACTGTGGAACGAACCGGACATCTTCTACTGGAAGGGAACGCCGGAACAGTTCTGCGAGCTCTACACCGTGACCGCCGAAGCCGTCCGCAGCGTGCTCCCGGACGCCAAGGTCGGCGGGCCGGCCGTCACCGGCGGCGGGGTGGAGTTCCTGCGCACGTTCCTGCAGCACACCTCGGAGCACGAGACCCCCCTCGACTTCGTCTCCTTCCACACCAAGGGATCGGCGTTCACGCCCTGGCGGGTCTACGGCCCGACGGGTGCCCCCGCACCGGAACAGCAGAGCCCGTCGGCGCACAAGATGCTCCACGAGATCCGCCGCATGCAGCAGGTCATCGCCGAGTTCCCGCAGTACCGGTCGCTCCCGGCCATCGTCGACGAGTGCGACGCGGGGGTGCCTGCGCACTTCAGCGTCTACGACAACGCGAACTTCCAGTTCCAGAACACCGAGTACTACCCCGTGTTCCAGGTCAAGCTGTTCAAGAAGATCCTCGACCTCAACGAGTCCGAGGAGGTGAAGGTCGAGCAGGCCACGTCCTGGAGCTTCTACTTCGAGGGCGAGCGGTTCTTCGAGGGCACCCGGAGCTTCCTCACCGCGGGGGGCATCGAGAAACCCTTCCTCAACGCCTACCGCATGATGGCCCGCCTCGGCGGCCGGCGGCTGGCGGCGACCTCGGACGCCATGAGCCCGGCCGAGGACCTCGACTCCGGTGACGGCCGCAGCATGCGCGAGGAGGTCGACGTGCTGGCCTCCAGCGACGCCGCGGGTCGGGTGACCGTCCTCGTGTGGCGGCACACCGACGACCAGTACCGCAGCGACGACGGTCCGGTGCCCGTGGACCTGCGGGTCGAGGGGCTGACCGGTCGGGACTACTCGCTGAGCCACCACCGCATCGATGCCGTCCACAGCAACTCCCACACCGCGTGGACGGGGTTGGGGAGCCCGCAGAACCCGAGCGAGCAGGAGATCGCCGCGATCACGGCGAAGCAGGGGCTCGAGGAACTCGAACCCGCCCGGTCGGTCACCGTCGAGGGCGGCACGTTCTCGACGACCGTCCAGCTCCCGCTGCCCTCGGTCTCGATGTTCGTGCTGGAGCCGAGGTGAGCACCCCGTCGCTGGCGGCGGTGCGACTCGCCGACGACGTCGTGATGCCGCAGCTGGGACTCGGGGTGTTCCAGGTCCCGGCGGCGGAGGCGCAACGGGTCGTCGAGGACGCCCTCGCCCTCGGGTACCGGCACGTCGACACCGCGGCGGCCTACGCGAACGAGGCGGGCGTGGGGGCCGCCCTGCGGTCCTCCGGTGTCGCCCGCGACCAGGTGTTCCTCACGTCCAAGCTGCGCAACGGCGACCAGGGGTTCGACCAGACCCTGCGCGCCTACGACGACTCCTGCGAGCGGCTGGGGGTCGAGTTCCTCGATCTCTACCTCGTCCACTGGCCCAACCCCGCGGCAGGTCGCTACCGGGACAGCTGGGCGGCTCTGCAGCGCCTCCACGCCGAGGGCAGGGTGCGGGCGGTGGGGGTGTCGAACTTCCTCGTCGAGCACCTCGACGCCCTCGACGGGCCACCGCCCGCCGTGAACCAGATCGAACTGCACCCGACCTTCCAGCAGCGGGACCTCGTCCGCACCTGCACGGAACGGGGGATCGTCGTGGAGGCGTACTCCCCGCTCGGACAGGGCGCCGACCTGGACGATCCCGCGGTGCAGGACGTGGCCCGGGCGCACGGCGCGAGCCCCGCGCAGGTGGTGCTGGCCTGGCACCTGCACCGGGGGCACGTCGTCATCCCGAAGTCCTCGCGCCGGGACCGCATGCAGGAGAACCTCGACGCGGCCCGGCTCGAACTCACCGACGCGCAGGTCGCGTCGATCACGGCCCTGGACCGCGGGCACCGCATCGGCGGCGACCCGACCACCTTCTCGCTCAGCCAGATCCGGTAGGAGGTCCTTCGATGGCGAGGACGATCACCCCGGTGGACACGCCCGTCACGACCCCGGCACCCCGCCCGGGACGCCCGCGCAGACGCGGCGTCGACACCCGACGACAGACGATCTGGGTGTGGGCGTTCCTCACGCCGACGATCGTCCTCTACGGGCTCTACACGCTGTACCCGATCGTCGCCAGCTACTGGTACTCGCTGGTGGAGTGGAACGGGTTCAGCTCCGACCAGAGGTTCATCGGCGTCCAGAACTACCGCGCCGTGCTGGCCGACCCCGCCTTCTGGTCCTCGGTCAAGATCACCCTGGTGTTCATGCTGCTGGTGGCCCCGGCCCGGATCCTGCTGAGCCTGCTGCTGGCCATGGTCCTCAACTCGCCGAAGCTGCCGCTGCGCAACCTGTTCCGTACCGTGTACTTCCTGCCCGTCGTCACCACGACGGCCATCGTCGGGGTCGTCATGCAGTTCGTGTTCGACCCGGCCAGCGGGCCGTTCACTGCGTTCCTCAAGGCCATGGGCGCCGAGAGCGGGATCGACTTCCTGGGCGACTCCGGGACCGCGCTGGTCACGGCGGCCGCGGTGTACGTGTGGAAGTTCTTCGGGATCACGATGGTCTACTGGCTCGCCGCGTTGCAGACCGTCCCGACCGAGCTCTACGAGGCGGCGCGCATCGACGGGGCGGGTGCGGTGAAGCTGTTCCGCTACATCACCCTGCCGCTGCTCACCCCGTTCCTGCTCATCATCACGGTGCTGACCGTCGAGGACACGTTCCACGCCTTCGACCTGATGCAGACGATGACCGGTGGGGGACCGTTCTTCTCCACCGAGATCATCGAGATCTACATCTACCGCTGGGCCTTCAGCGCCTCGATCCCGCAACTGGGGTTCGCGTCGGCCGCAGCCGTCCTCTTCGGGTTGTTCGTCATGGCCGTCGGTGCGTTGCAGGCCTGGGCCCTCGTCGTCTCCCGTCGCGCCCGGAAGGAGTTGTCGTGAGCACCCTGACCCCGCCCCTCTCGCGAGGACGGCGCATCGCCCAGCGGGCTCCGTGGTGGGGGGTCGTCCTGCTGCTGACCGTCCTCGCCGTGGTCTGGATCTACCCGTTCGTGTGGATGGTGTCGGCCTCGCTGAAGAGCTCGCTCGAGGTCTTCACCGCCGGTCTGAAGATCGTCCCGCAGGACTTCGCCTGGGAGAACTACGCCCGGGCCTGGAGCGACGCGCACTTCGGGCGGTACATGCTGAACACGGTCATCCTGACCGTGTCGACCGTCGTCATCGTCGTGGTGCGTTGCGCATTGGCGGGCTACGTCCTGGGTCGCTACCGGTTCCGCGGGCAGAAGGTCATCATCGGCATCCTGGTGGCGACCCTGTTCGTGCCGACCGGGTACACGATCATCCCCATCGTCAAGCTCTCGATGGAACTCGGACTGCTGAACTCCCTCACGGGGATGGTCCTGGCCCTGTCCGGAGCGGCGAACGTGTCCGCCATCCTCATCTACGCCGGGTACTTCCGGCAGCTGCCGAAGGAACTCGAGGAGGCCGCCACCGTCGACGGAGCGGGCTTCCTGCGGACCTTCTTCCAGGTCATGCTGCCGCTGTCGATGCCCGTCACCGCGACCGTCGCCCTGCTGACCTTCCTGGCCACCTGGAACGCGTTCTTCCTGCCCCTCGTGTTCTCGTTCAGCGATCCGGACCTGCGGACCCTGTCGGTCGGCATGCAGGCCTTCGTGGGGGAGAACGCCACCGACTGGTCCGGCATGGCGGCGGCCGGCGTCATCTCCATCGTGCCCATCGTCGCGCTGTTCCTCTTCCTCCAGCGGTACTTCGTCGAAGGCATCGCCGGCGCAGTCAAGTCCTGAAGACCCTCCCGCACGACCACTCTCGATGAGGAGAACCGTCATGCCCCAGATCTCCCGCCGCTCGCTGCTCGCCGGCGGCGGCGCACTCACCGGAACCGCGCTCCTCGCCGCCTGCGGTGGCGGCAGCAGCGGTGGCAGCGGAGGCCCGGGAGCCCCCGTCACCCTGCAGTGGTGGGACCACTTCAGCGCCCTGCAGAAGTTCCACGAGGGGTGGGCGGCCACGGAGTCCAAGGCCCTCGACGCCTCGATCGAGTACACCTACAACGACGTCAGCAAGTCCACCGAGGCGCTGCAGCTCGCGAACCAGTCCAAGCAGCTGCCCGACATCTACAGCAACGTCGTGGGCCTGCCGTTGCCGGCGCTCGTCGCCGAGGGGTGGCTGCACGAGATCACGCTGTCGGACGAGGCCAAGGCGTCGCTGCCCGAGGGTGCGTACACCGAGGGCATCACGACCATCGACGGCAAGCTCTACGGTCTCCCGCTGTTCAGCTACCAGCAGTACGCCGCAGCGCAGTGGTTCAACGTCGACATCATCTCCGCCGCCGGTCTCGACCCCGACGACCCGCCGGCGTCCTACGACGACTTCCGCAAGAACCTGCAGGCGATCAAGGCCAAGGGCGGGGACGCCGCGCCGATGGTGCTGGCCCTCGGCGGGGTGGCCCGCATGCGGGAGCAGATCGACGACCTGGCCCAGGCCGCGGGGTTCCCCGGGTTCCAGGGGATGACCTACACGACGGGTGAGTTCGCGTACGACGACGACAGCTACGTCGACGCCATCGAGTTCTGGAAGGGGCTCAACGACTCCGGTCTCATCCTGGCCGGCAGCGGCAGCCTCACGGTGGCCGACGCCCGGACCCGCTGGGCCTCGGGCATCGCCGGGTACTTCCCGGACGGGCCGTGGTGCGCGGGTGGCGCGAAGAACGTCGTCCCCGAGTTCGTGGACAAGATGGGGGTCGGCCCCATCCTCACCCCCGGCGGGGGACCGGTGACGACCTACCGCGGCACGCCGGCCGCGCAGTTCTTCGTGGCCGGCAACACCAAGAACCCCGAGCAGGCGATCGCCGTCATCGAGTCGATGACCACCACGGAGTACCAGAAGGGACTGGCCAGCGGGATGGACCAGCCCCCGACGGACCTGAGCGTCGTCGAGTCGGCCGACGTCATCGCCCCGTACAAGGAACTCGCGACGTGGTTCGCCGCGACGGTGAAGCGGGCCCCGGAACCCATCGTCCGCAACCCGGCGATCAGCGCGGTCCAGTCCGCGCAGAAGCCGATCAGCCCGCACCTCGGCGACATCGTCCAGGGCTACCTGGGCGGGGACGTCAAGGACCTCAAGGGGGCGTTGCGCAGCCTGAACGACGCGTTCAACACCGACCTCGACGCGGCCATCGCCACCGCCACCGCGGGCGGGGCGCAGGTGTCGCGGGCCGACTACGCGTTCTCCGACTGGGTACCCGGTCAGGACTGGGTCCGCCCGGCCTGAGCGGCCTGTGGACAACTCTCGGGGTCGGTCCCGGTGTTCGCCTAGCGTGAGTCTCCGTCGAACGGAGGAGCACCGTGAGCAGACACCTGGGGCCGACCCCGAGCCCGTCCGGGGACCACGCGGTCCGCCGGGTGGAGCGGGCGTTCGCGGAGTGGCTGACGACGCACGAGTCGTCGCAGCACGTCGGGGTCGGGGACCTCGCGCTGCGTCTGCAGGTGCTGCGCACCTCCCGCCGCGACCTGGCGCGCCGACGGGGCGACCGGCATCCGGACCGGGTGCTGACGACGCTCGTCCCGGACGACGTCGAACTGCTCGTCGCGCAGTCCCGTCGTGCGGCCGAGTGGTGGGGGCTCGAGTCGGTGGCCGAGGTGCGGGCGACGTGCCGGTCGTGGCTGGAGTACCTGCGGTTCCTCGTCGAGTCCGGGCGGTGGGAGGGCGATCGGGGGACGGCGGCGGCGGTCCACGACGCACTGCTGCGCCGGCTGCGCACGGAACGGGGTGAGCTGCTCGCGAGCGGAGGCCACACGGTGCGGACCTCGTTCCCGGTGGAACTGGCGCAGCTGCAGCGGACCCGGCTGGTGCAGGAGGCCGAGGACGTCCTGCGGGGACGCACACCGGGCACACCCCGGCTGCGGGCCCAGCTCGAGGACCTGGGTTTCGGGCAGGAGGACGGTCGGCGTGGTCCGCGGTGGCCGTCCTGGGACTCCGCGCAGGAGGTGGACGCCGCCTGCGCGCGGCGGCGACTCGTCGTGGCCGAGGTGGTGCGCGTGGTGCGGACCCTGGACGACGACCACGCGCGGACGCTCGCCCTGGCGACGTCGGAGAGCCCGGCCGACGTCGCCGAGGGCGGTCGACGGCTGGAGGCCGCCGTGTCGGCGGGAGCCCTGGCCGGGCTCGTGCGGGCCGGCGTCGTGCCCGTCGCCCGGCCGTGGCGCATCGCCCGAGGGTTGCAGCACTCCGTGCACGTCGCGCTGTCCCGGCTCGTGGACGAGGGAGTGCTCGACGGGGAGCTGCGGCGGCCCGTGCTGGCGGCGGCGGGGTGACCTCGGTGGTGGTCCGCACCCGCGCGGGATGACACCCTGGTGCGGTGGCAGCTGCAGACCGGCCCCCCGTCAGTGAGTCCTACGAGCTCGGCCAGCGCGCGCTGGGCGACCTGCGCGGTGACTTCGTCGCGTGGCTCGAGGAGAACGTCGAGGTCGACGAGGAGGTGGGCGCCGCGGCCGTCGCCGAGGCGCTGACCGTCGGGGCGGGTGGTCTGCTGACCGTCCGGTCCGGAGCCGTGATCTCCCGGCTCACCCCCGTCGACGTCGAGGCGCTCACCGCCCAGGTGATCCCCGCGATGGTCTCCGACAGCGGCACCCCGGAACCCGCGGAGATGCAGGAGGACCTGGAGGCCATCTGGTACCAGTTCCTCGCCTTCCTCGGCGAGACCGGGCGCTGGACCGGGTCCCAGGGCGACCTCGAGACCAGCCTGACCCTGCTGGCCGGTGAACCGCCGGAGCTGGCGGAGGTGTTCGCGGCGGCGGCGGAAGGCGTCGACGAGGGCGAGGAGGACGCGACGGTCCTCGCCTCCTTCCCGGTCCGCGCGGCGCAGGCCGTCCTGGCCCACGTCGGTGAGGGCCTCGTCGTGCCCGACGACGCGGAACTCGCGCCGGACTCCGTCACGGCGGTCCTGGCCTTGTTCGAGAACCCCATCCCGATCACCGCCGACCAGGACGGTGCACCGCAGGACCTCGAGGACGTCCCGTGGTTGCGCCAGGTCGTCCTCACGATGATCGACCTCGACCTGCTCGACGGCGACGACGAGACGCTGCTCGTCCCCGGGGCGGAGGCGCAGGGGTGGCTCGACCCGACGCCGGAACCGCGTGAACTCCGCCGCCTGCTGGTGGGCCGGTTCGTCCTGGACGATCCCGGAACCCTCGACGGCGGGTTCTCGATCACCGAGGCCGTGATGCCCACGGTGCTCGCCTCGGCCGTGGCCGGGAACCCCTTCGACGACGCGGCCCTCGACGAGCTCGTCGTCAACGCCGACGTGCTGGGGCCCGCCGCGGGGGTCGCGGTGGAGGAACTGCGGGAACGCCTCTCCGACCTCGCCGTGTTCGGCGTCCTCAGCGAGTCCGCCCCCTGGACCGTCGCCCGCGGGTACTGGCCGGCCCTCGCCGCCGCCGCCGCCGAGGAGGACGGCGACGAGGACCCGCTCGGCGACCTGTTCGGCGACGGGGAACCGCACTGGCTCGAGAACGTCATGGGTCAGCTCGGGGTCGGCGACGACCAGGTGCAGCAGATCCGGAACATCCTCGGCGGGCGGTAGTCGCCGGGGTCGCCGCTCAGTCCGCCTCGACGGCGAGTTCGGCCCAGACGGTCTTCCCGTCGTTCTCGACGAGAACTCCCCAGGCGTCGGCGACGGCTTCCACGATCCCGAGTCCCCTGCCGCCCAGGGCGTCCGGCCCGGCCGTGCGTTCCTGGGGGTGGCGGGGCGAGGAGTCGTGCACCGAGATCGTGAGCCGGCGTGCGGCACCGTCGAAGCGCAACGAGAGACCGGCGCCGCCGCCGGTGTGCACGAGGGCGTTGGTGACGAGTTCGGACAGCACGAGTTCCGCCTCGTCGAGGAGTTCGTCGGTGGACCAGGCGAGGAGCCGGTCGCGGAGGAACTCCCGCGCCGAGGCGACCGCGCGGATGTCCGGGGGCAACCAGAGGGAGGCGTCGAGCCGGCCCGAGTCCGTGCCCGTGAACGTCGCGACGAGCATGGCCGCGTCGTCCGTCAGGGCGTGCGGGATCGCGGCCATGATGGTGGAGGCGAGCCGTTCCGCGGGTTGGTCGGGCTTGTCCCGCAACGTCGTGCGCAGCGTGTCCCGCAGGGTCGCCTCACCGACCTCGGAACCCTCACCGAGGACCTCCACCACCCCGTCTGTGTGCATCACCAGGGCACTTCGGCCCAGCAGGCGGTACCGGGTCGTCGGGTACTCCGCGCCCGCCAGGACCCCCAGCGGGGGACCGGGGTCGACGTCGATCTCGCGGTACCCGGACTCGTCGACCACGAGGGGTGGTGGGTGGCCCGCCGTCGCGACGGAGAGGAGGCCCGTCGACGTGTCCAGGCGCGCCAGGCAGCACGTCGCGAACAGTTCCGCGCCGAGTTCCAGCAGCAGCCGGTTCGTGCGTCGCAGGACCGTCGAGGGGTCGTGGCCCTCGCTGACGTAGGCGCGCACCGCCGTCCGCACCTGACCCATGAGCCCGGCCGCGCGGGTGCTGTGCCCCTGGACGTCGCCGATGATGAGGGCGATGTCGTGGCCGGTCTGCACGGCGTCGTACCAGTCGCCGCCGATCTCGGAGCCGGCCAACGCCGGGGCGTAGCGCGCCGCGACCTGCAGGCCCTCCTGCTGGGGCAACCACGTCGGCAGCAGACCGCGTTGCAGGTCACGGGCCAGGGTGGCGAGCGCCTCGTGCGACGTCGCCAACTGCGCGCGCGAGGACCGTTCCGCGTCGAGCAGCTGCGCCCGCTCCAGGGCCACCGCCACCTGGGAGGCGACGGCGGCGAACAGCTCCAGGTCGGCGTGCTCGAGGGGGGATCGATCGCCCCAGCCGACGCTCAACGCGCCCAGGACCTTCTCCCGCCCCGCCAGCGGGACGACGAGCGTGACGCCGATCTGCTCCGGCTCGACCCCCGTCAGGTCCCGGTAGCGGGCGATGTCGTCCCCGCTCACGACGACCGGTGCGCCCGTGCGGACGGCCTCGGAGATCGGGTTGTCCGACGAGCGCGGCACCCGGCGGAGCCGGTCGTGCTCCGGCGGCATCGGCGGCAGGCCGTCACCGCGCAGTTCGTCGCCCTCGAGCACGTAGACCCAGGAGGAGCGGCAGTCGAGGACCTCGATGACCGCGGCCGGGATGCGCTGGGTGATCTCCACGGCCGTCGCGCTCGTCTGCAGCAACCCGGTGACGCGTTCCAGCAGGGTCGAACGGGAGGCGGTGGCGGCGGCGAGCCGTTCCGCGGCGCGGAGCAGCGTCGCCTCCAGCGCCATCCCCAGTGCCGACGCGACGATGCCCGCGGCCGCTTCCTCGTCCGCGGTGAACGGGTCGGTGCGGGTGAGGACGACCGCGCCCCGGATCGAGGACGTCGAGAGCGGCGCGACGACGACGTGCGCGGGAACCTCGGCGATGCCCGGCAGCGTGGTGCCGTCGCACCGGGCGACGGACGCGGCCGCCGCCTCGGCCGCGAAGGGCGGGTCGTCGACCTCGAGGAAGGCGTCACCGTCGACCAGGTAGAGCGGAGGGTGCGACGACGCGCCCGCGAACCAGACGACGCAGTGGTCGGCGCTCAGGGCCTGGCGCCCGGCCCGCGACGCGGCGCGCAGCAGGCCGCGCAGATCACCCGCCGTCTCGGGGGCGTTGATCGCCCGCAGGTAGGCGTTCAGGCCGTGGAGCACCTCGGCACCGTACCCACCCCGGCTGTGCTTCTCGCGTCGGTCGGTGGCGATCGTGGTGGCGACGGCCGGGGGGTCAGGCGGGAGGGGCGAGGCTGGAGGGTCCGCCGGAGAGGACGGCGGCCGCGAGGGCCCGTGAGGCGGGACGGTCCTGGGTCTTGGGGTTCGTGAGCAGCACGAGGTCGATCTGGCCCAGTTCCGGCAGCTTGTGCTGGGGGCCGAGGGGCACGAGCTGCACGGGCACCAGCGAACTGGCCAGGCAGGAGACCCCGATGCCGGCGGCCACGGCCGCGATGAGGCCGTTGACCCCGCGGCAGACGCAGGCCGAGCGGTAGCCGATGCCGACGCGGTCCAGCGCCTCGTGCATCGCGGCGCCGCTCAGGGAGGGAGAGGGGTAGACCGCCAAGGGCACCGGCTGGCTCAGGTCGAGGCGGGTCTGGGGGTTGCCGACCCAGACCAGCCGCTCGCGCCGGACGAGCTTGCCCTCCCCGGAACGGGGTGGTCGCTTGCCGATGAAGATGTCGAGCCGGTCGTTCTCGAGGCGGCGGTGCAGGGTTCCGGACTGGTCGACGGTGAGTTCCAGGTCGACGCGCGGGTTCTCCGTCCGGAAGTCGCGCAGGATGTGCGGCAACCGGGTCAGGGCGAGGTCGTCGGACATCCCGATCCGCAGCCGACCCACCGGCCGTGCCCCCGTGAAGTACGCCGCGGCCTGTTCGTGGGAGGCCAGGATGGAGCGGGCGAACCCGATCATCGCCTCACCGTCGGGGGTCAGCGTGACGGAGTGGGTGTCGCGGTGGACGAGGTGACGGCCGACGGAGTCCTCCAGCTTGCGGACGTGCTGGCTGACCGTCGACTGGCGGACCCCCAGCCGGGCCGCGGCCTGGGTGAACGAGTGCGTCTGCGCCACAGCGAGGAACGTGCGCAGCTGCACCGGCTCGAACGTCCCCGTGGGTACCTGGCCTGCGGTCATGGTCCTCCGCCCCGTCGCGGGTCATCACGACACGTGATGACTGATAAGCCGTCAACCGGGCTGCAGCATAGCGCTGTGTCGGCCGATGATGGTGACGCACAGTGGTCGGAACCAGATGGTCAGTTCGAGAGGTACTCAGGTCGTGACACCGGCAGCCGCCGAGGCAACTGCAGATCCCACCGGAACCACCGCACGAGAGTCCAGGGGCCGAGCGACGTTCGCCGCCCTGCGCGTCCGCAACTTCCGGATCTACGCCACGGGGCAGGCCTTCGCCAACACCGGCGTCTGGGTCCAGAACATCGCCCTCGACTGGCTCACGCTGGAACTCACGCACTCCCCGGCCGCCGTCGGCATCACGATGGCGCTGACCTTCCTGCCCATCCTCGTCTTCGGGATGTACGGCGGGATGATCGCCGATCGCTACCCCAAGCGGAACATCCTGCTCGTCACCCAGCTGTGCAGCGCGAGCATCGCGACCACGCTGGCCGTGCTCACGATCAGCGGGAACATCACCGTCGGGGCCATCTACGCCCTGGCCGTCGTCACCGGGTTCGTCATCGCCCTCGACAACCCGACCCGACAGGCCTTCGTCGGCGAGGTCGTCCCCGCGGAGCACATCCGCAACGCGGTCGCGCTCAACGCGGCGGTCTTCCAGACGACCCGCCTCGTCGGCCCCGCCGTGTCGAGCGTCCTCATCGGCACCGTCGGCTCCGGCTGGGCGTTCGCCGTCAACGCCCTGCTCTACGTCGGCCCGACGATCACCCTCGCCAGCATGAACACCGCCGAACTGCGCCCGGTCACCGCGCTGCCGCGCGCCAAGGGGCAGCTGCGCTCGGCCCTGCGCTACGTCGCCGACCGCCCGCACGTCGGCTGGACCATCGCCCTCGTCGGCGTCTTCGGCACCTTCGGCCTGAACTTCCCTGTCGTCCTCACCGCGATGGCCTCGGAGACCTTCCACGCCGGTGCCGGGCTCTACGGCACCTTCAACATCGTCCTGGCCGTGGGATCCATCGCCGGAGCGCTGATCGCCGGCGGTCGCAGCCACTCCCGGCTGCGGTTGATCCTCCTCCTCGGAGCGGCGTTCGGCGCCGCCCAGACCCTCGCCGCGTTCGCCCCCGACCTCGCGACGTTCATGGTGGTGCTCGTCGTCATGGGCGTCACCAACCTCGCCTTCCAGGCCATCGCGAACTCCTCCGTCCAGCTCTGGGTCGACCAGGAGTACCGCGGCCGCGTCATGGGTCTCTACGTCCTCGTCTTCATGGGCGGCACCCCCATCGGCGGACCGATCGTCGGCTGGATCACCGAGCACGTCGGGGTCCGCGCCGGGATGGCCGTCTGCGGACTCGTCCCGCTGGCCGTCGCCGTCGCGATGGCCGGTGTCCTGGCCGCGCAGCCCGTCCTCGCCCGTCGTCGGGAGACCGCGGCTGCGCTCGCCGGGTGATCCCCGGCGGGCCTTCCGTCGTGATGGTTGTGCGAGTGCAGCGGAAGGCGCTCTCCGCGCTCAAGGCGGCCACGAAGATCCCGATACACCCAGGGTGCCGCTCCGCTCCACGCCGACCTCGAGGTGGAGTGCGCCCCGGTGCGTCCTCACCCTCGCGGTGCTCGGCTGGATCGCCTACGCGCTGCTGACCCTCCTCGCCCACGACGCCGGACGAGCCCTGGACACCTGGCTCGGCTCCGCGGTCGAACTCCTCGCCGTCGCCGGGATGTGGATGCGGACCCGGATCGCCGACGGCGAGGCACGGGCCTGGCGGGAGTTCGCCGTCGGCTGGTCGATCTACACCGCCACCGAGATCGCCGTCGACGTCCTCGACACCGTCAACGGCAGCGACGTCGCCCTCACCGCCCTCGAGGCCGGCTACGTCGTCGGGTACGTGTTCTGGCTGCGGGCCGTCGGGCGGCTGCTCTGGCCGCACCGGGTGCAGCGTCGCGGGTACGCCCTCGAGGTCGTGACCGTGCTCGTCCTGCTCGCCGGTCTGGTGACCCGCTTCGTCGCCGCCCCGCTCGCCGCCCTCACCGGGATCCCCGCCTTCGACGCCGGGTGGTGGCTGTACCTGCCGTCGGGGGACCTGATCCTCGCCGTCTGCGCCGTCGTCGTCGCCGCCACCAGCGGCAGCGACCGCCGGTGGTGGGTCCTGGCCGGCGGGCTCGCCGTCTTCGACGCGGGGGACATCGGCTACTCCGCCGTGCTGCTGAGCAGCGGCGGAACCGCCCCGACCTTCGGGATCGGGTTCGACGTCGCCTGGGTCGGTGGTCTCCTCGCCGTCGCGATCACCGCCTGGATGCCGGCGCGACCCGTCCGCACCACCCACCGCGACGGCCGGACCCTGCAGGTCGTCCCGCTCGTCACGGTCCCCGGTGCCGCGCTGCTGCTCTTCGCCGTCGCGGTCGGCCGTCCCGACCCCCTCACCGCCGGCCTCGCCCTCGTGGCGCTCGCCGGCGGCATCGGGCTGTTCGTCGCCGGGCAGCGGGACCTGCTGGACCTGGAGCGCTTCCGACGCGCCGCGCTCGTCGACGACCTCACCGGTGCCCCCAACCGGCGGGCGCTGGTGGAGGAGGCCGACCGGCGGGTCGCGGAGGGCGCCGACCTCGTCCTCGCCCTCTTCGACCTCGACCGGTTCAAGGCCGTCAACGAGTCGCTGGGTCACGCGGCCGGCGACGACCTGCTGTGCCAGGTCGTCGCCCGGTTGCGTGCCGCGCTGCCGTCCGAGGCGGTGGTCGCCCGGCTCGGTGGCGACGAGCTCGCCGTCCTGCTGCCCTGCGACCTCGTGACCGCCACGGAAGCGGTCCGGGCCGCGCACTCCCGCGTCAGCGGCACGTACACCTTCGACGGTCAGCGCATCCACGTCGGGTGCAGCGTGGGGGTCGCCGCCCACCCCGGTCACGCCGGGACCGCGGCCGAACTCCTGCACGTCGCCGACCTCGCGCTCATCGCCGCCAAGCGGCACGGCGACCGGGTCGAGGTCCACTCCGCCGCGACCTCCGGCGGACTCTCCGGGGAACTGCTGCTCGTCGAGCAGTTGCGGATCTGCCTCGACCTCGACACCGAGGCCGACGCGGACGACCGACTGCGGGCCGGGGCGCTGCTGCTGCACTTCCAGCCGCAGGTGCGCACCGACGACGGTGAGGTCGAGGGGGCCGAGGCCCTCGTGCGCTGGCAGCACCCCGACCACGGACTCCTGCCCCCGCTGACGTTCCTCGGTCTGGTGGAACGGCACGGGCTCATGCACGCCCTCACCGCCTGGGTCATCGACGAGGCCGTCCGCGTCGCGGCGACGTGGCACCGCGACGGCCGTGCGGTGCGGGTCGCCGTCAACCTCTCCGCCACGAACCTCGGGGACGTCGACCTGCCCGCCCGGGTCGCCCGGGTCCTGCAGGCCCACGGCGCGCCGACCACGGCCCTCGCGCTCGAGATCACCGAGACGGTCGCGATGGAGGGTTCCGGGGTGAGCCTCGCGGTGCTGCGGGAGTTCTCCGAGATGGGGTTGTCGCTGAGCATCGACGACTTCGGGACGGGCTACTCCTCGCTCGGGTACTTCCGCCAGCGCGAGTTCGACGAGGTCAAGCTCGACCGCAGCTTCGTGACGGGGATCGGCACCGACCCGCGCGCCGAGGCCGTGATCGTCTCGACCATCGAGCTCGCGCACCGGCTCGGGGCGCGGGTCGTCGCGGAGGGTGTGGAGGACATCGACACCCTCCGCGAACTCGCGCGCCTCGGCTGCGACCTCGTGCAGGGCTACCTGCACAGTCCGGCCGTCCCGGCCGCCCAGTTCGAGCGGTGGTGCGACGAGCGCCGCGCGCAGGCCACCCTCCACCCCCGGCCCTAGCCGAACCGGATCCGCCCGGCCTCCCGGTGGCGCACCGCCTCCGCCAGCCGGGCCTGCACCCGCGCGAGCGGCACCCGGACGGCCGGACGGCCGATGGCGAGGGCGTCCGCCGCGACCTCGGCGTCGCCGACGACCGCGACGACGGGCACGCGCCGGGCGCGGGCGTCCCGGATCCGACGGGGCAGCGGGCCGTCCTCGACCACGTCGACCCGCAGCCCCGCGAACCGGGCGGCCAGGGCGTGGACGTGCTCGCCGTGCCGGTCACCGCTGACGGGCAGCAACCGGAGCTGGACCGGCGCGAGCCAGAACGGGAGCCGGCCCTCGTCGCGTTCGAGCAGCATCGCCACGAGCCGCTCCATCGAGCTCAGCAGAGCGCGGTGGACCATCACCGGTCGGTGCTTCCGGCCGTCCTCGCCGACGTAGTGCAGGTCGAACCGCTCCGGCTGGACGTGGTCGACCTGAACGGTCGAGAGGGTCTCCTCCCGACCGGCCGCGTCGGCGACCTGCACGTCGATCTTCGGGCCGTAGAACGCGGCCTCGCCGACGCCGACCTCGTGCTCGTCGTCGCCGAGGGCCTCGCGCAGCTGGTCCTCGGCCCGCCGCCACAGGCCGTCGTCGCCGAGGTGGCCGCCGCCGGGTCCGCGCACGGACAGGCGCAGCCGGCGGATCTCCAGACCCAGCACGGCGTAGGCCTCCCGGATCGCGTCCAGGGCGGTCCGCACCTCGGTGACGACCTGGTCGGGTCGGCAGAAGACGTGGGCGTCGTCGAGGCTGATCTGGCGCACGCGGCGCAGCCCGACGAGGACGCCGGAGAGTTCGCTGCGGAACATCGACCCGAGCTCGGCGTAGCGGACCGGCAGGTCGCGGTAGCTGTGCGGCCGGGCGGCGTAGACCTGGGTGTGGTGCGGGCAGTTCGCCGGTCGCAGGACGAAGTCCTCGTCGCCGATCCGCACGGGCGGGAACATGTCGGCGGCGAACTCCTGCCAGTGCCCCGAGCGTTCGAAGAGCCCGCGCTTCGCGAGGACGGGGGTGTGGACCCGCCGGCAGCCGCTGCGCAGCGAGAGTTCCAGGGCGAAGCGTTCGAGTTCCCCGCGGACGACACCACCGTCGGGCAGCCACAGCGGCAGGCCGGGCCCGACGAGGGGGGAGGTGTCGAAGAGGTCGAGTTCGCGGCCGAGGGCCGAGTGGTCACGGGACAAGGGGTTCTCCTCAGGGTGGAGGGGAACCTGCCGGTGGCACGAGGAGAGCCCCGGGGAAGGTCCCCCGGGGCTCGGAAAGTCGGATCAGCTCAGCGCTGTCCGCGACGCCGGAGGTGCACCGGCGTCGTCGTGTCGGACGGACTGAACTTCACGAGACCGAGCGTGCCACGATGTGGGGGTGGACGTCGAGGGGTTTCCGGTGCTGCGCTTCGACCCGGCGGACCCCGCCGATGCGGACGAGCTGTTCCCGATCATGTCCGACCCCGCGGGCTGGTGGTTCGACCCGTCGGGTCGCCACGTCGAACCCGCGACGACCCGTTCCTGGCTGGAGCGGGCGGCGGCCCGGTGGTCGAGCGACGGGTTGAGCTACTGGTCGGTGCGCCTGGACGCCACGGGTGAACTCGTCGGCGTCGGCGGGGTCCAGAAGCACCGGACCGGGATGTGGAACCTCGCGTACCGCATCGCCGTCCCCCACCAGCGGAGGGGTTTCGCCGTGGCGCTGGGCCGAGCCGGGCTGGACGCCGCCCACGCCGCCGAACCCGACACCGTCGTCGTGGCGTGGGTCCTGGAGACCAACGAACCCTCGCGCCGGGTCGCGCACCGCCTCGGGCTGCGCCCGGAGGGACCCCGGGTCGACGCCAGCGACGGCGTGGTGCGGATCGCCTACGTCGACCGAGAACTCAGCCCAGGGCCCGGCGCAGGGCGCTGATACCGAGTCCTCCGGAGGTCCGGGCGACGGTCGAGGCGGCCACCATCTGGTACCCGTGGAACGCGCCGGGGTAGACGTGGAGTTCCGTCGGGACCCCGGCCCGGACGAGGCGCAGCGCGAACTCGACGTCCTCGTCGAGGAAGAGGTCGAGGCTGCCGACCTCGAGGAACGTGGGCGGCAGCCCGGTCAGGTCCTTCGCTCTCGCGGCGGCCGCGTAGGCGGAGACTCCGTCACCGCCGGGTTCCGTGCCCAGCAGCGACCGCCAGCCGAACGCGTTGGAGGCGCGGGTCCAGACGAACTCGCCGGTCGCCGGGTTCGCCTCCCGGGTGACCGTCCGGTCGTCGATCATCGGGAACACCAGGTACTGGAACGCCACCGCGACTTCGCCCCGGTCGCGCGCGAGCAGGCCCAACGCCGCGGCTAGACCGCCGCCGGCGCTGCCACCCCCGATGGCGATCCGGCTGCGGTCGACCCCGAGGTCGTCGGCGTTCTCGTGCAGCCAGCGCAGCGCGGCGTAGCAGTCCTCGACCGGCCCGGGGTGCGGGTTCTCCGGGGCCAGTCCGTAGTCGACCGAGACGACGACCATCCCGACGCCGAGGGCGAGCTGGGCGGCGTTCAGCTGGTCGGCGTCGGCGCTGCCGACGACGTAACCACCGCCGTGGATCCACACCAACGCCGGGGCGCCCGCGGGCAGTGCGGTGGGCCGGGTCACCAGGACCCGGACGTCGGGGGCCCCGTCGCGCGGAACCCGGACCTCGTCGACGGTGAGTCCCGGCGGGAGCTCCGGCAGGGGCAGCTGCGCCGCCGCGGCGCGCACCGCGGGGAGTTCCTCGACGGTGAAGTTCCGGGCCGGCAGCAGATCGAGGATGTCGCGGAGTTCGGGGTCGACCAGGTGGAGCGTGCTCACGGTGTTTCCTCCTGAGGGGTGGGGACGAGGACGTGGAACTCGGCGGTGCCCGTGACCGTGCGGTAGGGCTCGGTCGGGAAGACCAGGTGGGTGCTCGTGGTGCCGTCGGCGAACACCTCGACGGAACAGCGGTCGAGGTGGACTGCGAGTTCTGCGGTGCCCGGCGGCAGCGGTGAGCGGGTCGCGCGGGGGAAGGACGGGTGGAAGTCGACGAGACCCGAGGTGCGGCGGTCCACCACGAGTTCCGAGCCCTCGACGGCGATGCGGAGGACCTCCCTGCCCGCGGAGAACTCCCAGGAGGCGTCGCCCGCGAACCGACACACCACCACGCAGTCGGTGCCGGGGAGTTCCCCGACCTCGCGGGTGAGGCGGCCGGAGACCTCGACCGGAACCCCTTGGAGGAGGGTCGGGACCCCGTCACGCGTGGCGAGGGAGAGTTCGCGCGGCAGGGTCATCGCACCCCGCCACGGGGCGGTGGGGGTGGAGCCCGCGTAGTCGGGATCGGCCATCCAGCCCAGCAGGACCCGGCGGCCGTCGGGCGCGTCGGTCCAGGTCGCAGCGGCGTAGACGTCCGGGCCGGTGTCCAGGCTCCGCGGTGGGCCGACGTCGAGCTGGATCCCGTCGAAGGAACCGACGCGGTACACGACGTCCGGCCCGTCGGGGCCGTTGACGCTGAGCAGGAGCACCCAGCGGACGTCGTCCGGGTCCCCGGAGTCGTCACCGTCCAGGGGGAGCGGGAACAGGTCGGGGCACTCCCAGATCCCGGTGGTCGTGCCGTCGTCGAAACTGCTCAGGAACTCCCAGTCGAGGAGGTCATCGGAGCGGTACAGCACGACGACGCGTTCGTCCGCCTCGACGGCGACCATCACCCAGTGGTCGTCGTACCGGAACACCTTGGGGTCGCGGAAGCCCGTCGACGCGCGGTCCAGGACGGGGTTCGACGGGTTCTTCGTGAACGTCACGCCGTCGCCGCTCCAGGCGAGCGACTGCGCCTGCGTCCCGTCGTCGTAGGCGCTGGTGTAGACCGCCGCGATCCGCGGTCCGTCGACCACCGCGCTGCCCGAGAAGATCGCCTCGGGGCCCTCGTGCGGGATCGCCAGCGGCAGCCGGTCCCAGTGCACGAGGTCCAGGGACGAGGCGTGACCCCAGGACATGTTCCCCCAGTCCGGCCCCTCGGGGTTGTTCTGGAAGAACAGGTGCCAGCGGCCGTCGTGGAAGAGCAGCCCGTTCGGGTCGTTCAGCCACGTGTCCTCGGCGGTGAAGTGCACGTGCGGGCGGAAGTCCACGCCGCGAAAGCTACCCGCCGCGTCGGGGGCGAGGACCAGCGGTCAGGCGGTGGCGATGACGGCGGCGAGCAGCGCCGTGCGTTCCAGCATCCCCGACAGCGTCGCGTGCTCGGACCGGGCGTGCGCGCCACCGCCGACCGCGCCGAGGCCGTCGAGCACGGGAGCCCCTGCGGCAGAGGCGAAGTTGCCGTCGCTGGCCCCGCCGACGGCGATCTCGGCGAGGTCGACACCGAAACCCGCCGCCACGTCGCGGGCGCGTTCGTAGAGCGCGGCGGTCCCCTCCGTGCGGACCATCACGGGACGGTTCCACTTCCCGGTCAGTTCGTAGCTCACCCGCTCGTCACCGGTGTCGAGGTTCGCGAGGACGCCGTCGACGCGGACCTGTTCCGCCGGGTCGGTGACCCGGACGTCGAGGCTCGCCCAGGCCGTGCCGGGGGTGACGTTGGGGCGGCTGCCCCCGGTGACGACCCCGACGTTGAGCGAGGTCCCGGCGTCGAGGTCGGTCGCGGCGTGGACCTGCGGGACGATCCGGGCCAGCGCCAGGATCGCGCTCGCCCCGGCGGTCGGGTCGAGGCCGGCGTGCGCCTCGACGCCGGTGAGGTGGACCTGGAAGAGGCCGACCCCCTTGCGGGCCGTCTTCACCGCACCGCCCGGCCCGCTGGCCTCGAGGACCAGGACCTCGGCGGCGGAACGGGCGACGTCCTCGATGACCGTGCGGGCCACCGGCGAACCGACCTCCTCGTCGCCGTTGAGCAGCAGGCGCACGGTGCGTCGTGGAACCCCGAAGTGCTGCAACGCCTTCAGCCCCCAGACGAGCTGCACGAGACCGGACTTCATGTCGAACACCCCGGGACCGCGCAGGACGTCGTCCTCGAGCGAGAACGGCATCCCCGCCAGGGTTCCGACCGGCCAGACCGTGTCGTAGTGGGCCAGCACCGCGACGGGCGCGCCGGGCAGGTCGCCGGGCAGGTCCAGCACGACGGTGTCGCCGTGCTCCCCGCCGTCCTGCACGGTGCGGGCGGAGGGTTCACCGAGGTGGCCGGTGATCCACGCCTCGACGAAGGCGAGCCCGCGCTCCAGGGCGGACCGGTCGTCGGAGGGGGTCTCGATCTCCACGTAGGCGCGGAGTTCTTCGAGCATCTCGTCGCGGTGCCCGTGCACCCAGGCGGTCAGGTCGGCGGCGGGGACGGTCAGCGGCCAGGTCGCGGAGGACGTCACCCGGCCCATCCTGCCGCTCAGTCGGGGAGCAGCGCTTCCAGCAGGCTCGTGAGTTCGGTCTCCACCTCGTCGAGCGGAGCCGTCGAGCGGTGGCCGCGGGCCAGGATCAGCGCCCCCTGCAGGGAGGCCTGGACGAGGGTGGCCAGGGAGGCGGCGCGGGCGGCGGCCAGGCCGCCGTTCTCGAGGACGGCGGCGAGGTCGTCGTGCCAGGCGCCCGCGTACTCCGAGACCACGGCCCGCAGCGCGGGGTTCGCGGCCGAGGTGTCGACCGTCGTCGCGGCGAACGGGCAGCCGCGCCGGAAGTCCTCCGCCACCAGCAGCTCGCGCCAGCTCGCGAGGATCCTGCGCACCGTCGTGACCGGGTCGGCTCCTTCCGCGCGGGCGGCGCGGACGGTGCGCCGGCTCGCGGAGTCGGCCTGGGTCAGCGCCTCGGCGACCAGCTGGTCCTTGCCGCCGGGGAAGTAGTGCTGCAGGGAACCGCGGGGGGCGCCGGCGTGGGCGACGACGTCGCGCAGTCCGACGCCGTGCACGCCGCGTTCCTGGATGAGTTCGCGGGCGCTGGCGACCATCCGCTCCCGCGCCGTGGGGATCTTCGCTGTTGTGTCCATGACAGTCGTCATGCTACAACGTCCCCATGAGATATGACAGTCGTCATAGCGCGAGGGGCCGCAGCCCGTGGTGGACGGTGGCGGTCGCCTGCCTCGGCATGACGATGAGCTTCCTGACCATCACGGCCACCCTCACCGCGCTGTCCTCGATCGCCTCCGACCTGGGGCTCGGGCCGGTGGAACTCGTGTGGACCAGCAGCGCCTACGCCCTGGCCCTCGCCGCGTTCGTGCTGTCCTCGGGCGCGCTCGGCGACCTCCTCGGGCGCCGGACCGTCCTCCTCGCCGGGGCCGCGGTGCTCGGGGCAGGGGCCGTCCTCACCGCCTCGGCCGGCAGCGCCGCGGTGCTCATCGCCGGCGAGGTGGTCATGGGGGCGGGGGCCGCGCTGATCGTCCCCAACAGCCTCGCCATCGTCTCCGGCGCGTTCACCGACCCGCGCCGCCGCGCCTCGGCCGTGGGGGTCTGGGCGGCCTGCTCCGGGATCGGCCTGGCCGTCGGGCCGATCGCCGCCGGCCTCCTGCTGTCCGCGTCCAGCTGGCACGCCGTGTTCCTCGTCGACGTCGTCGTGGCGGTGCTCGTCCTCGCCGCCGCCCCCTTCGTCGTCCCGAACACCCGGGTGGCCGGTCGCGGGATCGACCTCCCGGGGACCGCGCTCGCGACCCTCGCCGTGGCGGCCCTCGTCGTCGGCGTCGTCGAAGGTGGCCGCTCCGGGTTCGGGTCCCCGGTGCCCGTCCTCGGGTTCGTCCTGGCCGTCGCGGCCGGAGCGGGTTTCGTCCTCGTCGAACGGGTCGTCGCCCGACCGGTCGTGGACCTGGCGGCCTTCGCCGCACCGCGCACCGTCGGGGCCCTGCTCGTCTCGGCCGTGGCCCTCTTCACCTTCACCGGGCTGGGGTTGCTGACGACGCTGGAGATGCAACGGGCGCAGGGGCTGTCCGCCCTCGCCTCCGGGGTCCGACTGCTCCCGCTGATGGCCGCCTACGTCGTGGCCAGCTCGCTGGCGGCGCTCGCCGTCCGGCGCGCCGGGATCCGGCCGGTGCTCCTCCTCGGACTGTTCGCCACGGCCGTCGGAACCCTCGTCCTGCACCAGACCGGGCTGGGGAGCGCCTACGTGCCGACCGCCGTCGGGTTCGTCCTCGTGGGTTCCGGTCTCGGCCTGCTCGTCGCCCCGACCACGGCGCTCGTCGTCGGCAGCGTCCCGGCCGAGCGGACCGGGATGGCCGGGTCCGCCGTGACCACCGTCCGCCAGGTCGGCGGCGCCCTCGGGGGGAGCGTCCTCGGGACCGTGGTCACGAACCGCCTCGCCGGCCACCTCGCCGACGGTGACGCCGCACCGCTCGCCCTCACCGCCGCCGTGCACGACGGGTTGCTCGTCGCCGCCGGCGTCCTCCTCCTGACCCTCCTCGCCACCGCGGTGCTCATGCGCGCACCGCGGGCCTCGACCACCACGGCGATCGAAACCCCCGAAGGGATCCCAGCGTGAAGATCGACGGAACCACCGCACTCGTCACCGGCGGACTGCGTGGCCTCGGCGCCGCGTTCACGGCCGAACTCCTGGCCCGCGGTGCGCGGAAGGTGTACGCCACCTCGCGCGGCAGCGCCTCGCACGACGACCCTCGGGTCGAGACCGTCGCGCTGGACGTGGACGACGCCGACGCGGTGGCCGCCTTCGCCCGGAGCGCGACCGACGTCGACCTGGTGGTGAACAACGCGGGACTCGCGACCGGTTCGGACCTGCTCACCTCACCCCTGGCGGACATCCGCCGGGAGTTCGAGACGAACGTCTTCGGGGTGCTCCACGTGGCCCGCGCGTTCGCCCCCGTCCTCGCCGCGAACGGTGGCGGCGCCCTGCTGGACGTGCACTCGGTGCTGTCGTGGGCCACGACCGGTTCGGGTTACGAGGCCAGCAAGGCCGCCGCCTGGGGGGTGACCAACGGGCTGCGGGCGCTGCTCGCTCCGCAGGGGACCCTGGTGACCGGGTTGCACCTGGGCTACACCGACACGGACATGATCGCCCACCTCGACGTCCCCAAGAACGACCCGCGCGACGTCGCCCGCGCGGCGCTCGACGGGATCGAGCGTGACGCGACCGAGGTCCTGGCCGACGAGGTGTCGCGGCAGGTCAAGTCCCTGCTGTCCGGCGATCCGGCTGCCCTGGTGCTCTGAGCGGGACCTCCTCGTCGGGCGCCCGGGCAGGCCCGCTGGACGCGCCCCGGAGTCGGCACGCGACCCTGGGGCCCACCGCGTTCCCGCACCGCCGCCCGACGAGGAGCCGTCCCCGTGTCACGTCCCACCCCCGACCTCCCGGCCGCCGGAGCCGTCCTGCCCGCCGACGCCGACCGCGCCGTCCTCGTCGGACGCCTCCACGACCCGGACGTCGCCGGCCCGTGCGTGGTCGTCGTGCGCGGCGGTCGGGCCCACGACATCACCGCGGTCGCGAGCACGGTCAGCGAACTGCTCGACCGCGAGGACGTCGTCGAGCTCGTCCGGGCGGCACCGGCGGGACGGAGCTGGCCCGTCGACGACCTGCTGGCCGCGACCACCGCCGGCCACCGCGACCGACCGCACCTGCTGGCCCCGGTGGACCTCCAGGTCCTCAAGGCGGCCGGGGTGACCTTCGTCTCGAGCATGCTCGAACGGGTCGTCGAGGAGCGGGCGGCCGGCGACGCCACCCTGGCCCGCGAGGTGCGTGACCGCCTCGCCGGGGTCATCGGCGGGGCGATCTCCTCGGTGCGGCCGGGATCCCCCGAAGCCGAGCGGGTGAAGCAGGTGCTCCGCGCGGAGGGCCTCTGGTCGCAGTACCTGGAGGTCGGGATCGGGCCGGACCCGGAGATCTTCACCAAGGCCCCGGTCCTCTCCGCCGTCGGCACCGGGGCGACGATCGGCGTGCTGGCCCGCTCGACCTGGAACAACCCCGAGCCGGAACTCGTCCTGGTCGCGTCCTCGCGGGGGCGGGCCGTCGCCGCCACCCTCGGCAACGACGTCAACCTCCGGGACTTCGAGGGCCGCAGCGCCCTGCTCCTGACCGAGGCCAAGGACAACAACGCCTCGTGCGCGATCGGACCGTTCCTGCGGCTCTTCGACGAGGACTTCACCCTGGCCGACGCCGTCGCCCAGGACGTGCAGCTCACCGTGCGCGGGCGGGACGGCTACACGCTGAACGGCGTCAACTCCGTGAGCGAGATCAGCCGGACACCGGAGGAACTGCTCGCCCACGCCTGGGGCCCCCACCACCGCTACCCCGACGGGTTCGTCCTCTTCACCGGGACGATGTTCGCCCCCACCGAGGACCGGGACGCACCGGGCCAGGGGTTCACGCACGCCCCGGGCGACGTCGTGACGATCAGCTCGCCCGCCCTCGGCACCCTGGTCAACACGGTGGACACCGCGGAGAACGCCCCCGACTGGACCTTCGGCATCCGTGAGCTCATGCACAACCTGGCCGCCCGCGGCCTCCTGGGCGCCCCCGGAACCGCGGGCTGAACGGCGCGCGCGCTCAGAGGTCGGGGGCGGCGAGGACCTCGTACGCGTCGAGTTCCGCCAGGAACCCCTCGCGGACCTCGTCGCTCGCCCAGGAAACCTCGATCGCGTTGCGCTGCAGCTGGATGAGGTCGTCGAAGTCCAGGGCCGCCGCACGGGTGAGGGCGATGAGGTTCTCGGTGACGTAGCCGCCGAAGTAGGCGGGGTCGTCGGAGTTCACCGTCACCTTCACCCCGCGGCGCAGCAGGTCGGCGATGACGGGGGCCTTGGAGTCGTCGGTGACGAACGAGTTCGAGATCGGACAGCAGGTCAACCCGATCCCGCGCTCGGTCACCAGGGCGAGCAGGCGCGGGTCCTCGACGACGTTCGTGCCGTGGTCGATGCGGTCGACCCCGATGTCCTCGATCACCTGGCGCAGGTGCTCCGTGGTGTTCTCCTGGTCGATGTCGCAGTGCGCGGTGAGCCTGAACCCGGCCGCGCGGGCCTTCGCGAAGAGGTCCGCGAACTTCGCGGGCGGGTTGCCGCGTTCGTCGGAGTCCAGACCGATCCCGACGATCTGCCCGCGGAAACCCATCGCCGCCTCGATCGTGGCCTCCGCGCTCTCCAGCGGCAGGTCGCGCACGATGCAGAGGATCAGGCCCGCACTGAGCCCGAACTCGCGCTCCGCCTCGAGCACGGCGTCGTGGTAGCCGAGGACGACGTCCTCGAAGGCCACCCCACGGGCCACGTGCACCTGCGGGTCGAAGAACACCTCCGCGTGCCGGACGTTCTGCGAGGCCGCCTTGCGGAAGTACGCCATCGCCAGGTCGCGGAAGTCGGCCCGGGTCACCAGGACGTCCATCGCCGGGTAGTACACGCCGAGGAACGAGGCGAGGGAGTCGAAGACGTAGGTCGCGCGGACCTCCTCCACGCTCTGCTGCCCGATGTCGATCCCGTTGCGACGGGCGAGTTCGAGCTTGAGGTCGGGTTCCAGCGTCCCCTCGAGGTGCAGGTGCAGCTCGACCTTGGGGAGTCGGGCGGTGAAGGCGGCGTGGTCCGCGACGTCGTTCATGGCCGTCATCCTGCCCGCTGGCCCGACCCCCGGCGCGCCCGCCGGTCCCGGCTCCGCGCAACACGAACGCAACACGACGGCAACGCGCGGAGCGATCGCGGCACCGAGGATCGGAGCCCCGACGTCCGTCCTCCACCCCGCGACCGAGAGGCCTTCGATGACCCAGCCCCGCCCCCGCCGCGGCGTCCTGCCGGGTCCTGCCGGCGGTCACCCCGCATGAGCGGGGCACTCGTGGAGACCGGGCCCCCGCGGACGACGGTCCACGAACGCGTCAGCCGCTCGCTGCGCGACGACATCCTCTCCGGCGTCCGGAAGCCGGGGGAGCACCTGCGGCAGAGCGCCCTCGCCGCCGACCTCCAGGTGAGCGTCGCCCCCGTGCGGGAGGCGCTGCGCGACCTCGCGGCGGAGGGCTACGTCCGCTTCGACCCGCGTCGCGGCGCGACGGTGCGGTTGGTGGACCTCACGGAGCTCCTCGAGATCCGGATGCTCCTCGAGGCGGTCGAACCGCTGGTGGCCCGGTTGGCCGCGGAACGCGTCACGCCCGAAGAACTCGCCCGGATGCGCTCGGTGCAGGAGCGACTGGAGCAGGTCCGGACACCCGAGGAGCACGCCCCCCTGGACGCCGCCTTCCACGACCTCCTCACGGCGGCGACCCGGTCCCCGCGGCTGCAGGCGCTGGTGGAGTCGCTCAACGGGTCCTGGCACCTGGCCGTCGCCGCGGCCCTCGACGCCGTCCCGCACCGCGTCGGGGAGGCCGTCGCCGAGCACCGCCCCGTCCTGGCGGCCCTCGCGGCGCACGACGCCGAGGCGCTCGCGAGCGCCTGCCTGGCCCACCGGCGTCCCACGTGGGACGCCGTCGAGGCCGTCGTCCGCCGACGGGCGCAGGACCGCGCGCTCCCGGGGCGTTCCTGATGGCGGGCCCCTCCTCCCGAGGGATCCGGTCGGTGACGGCGTCGGCGTCGGCCTCGGTGACGTCCGCGCTCCACCCGACCCCGGGCGGTCCGGCGGACGTCGAGCTCGATCCCCGGCTGAGCGATCCCCAGGCGGCCCGGCTGGTCGCCCGCCGCGAGCGGGAGACGGGCCGGCTGGTGCCGCGCCACCTGGCCGGCATCGCGGTGGCCCGGGCCCGGGCCCGGCAGGACGCGCCGGGACCGGTCGAGGACGCCGCGCTCGTGGTGCGCGACGTCACCGTCCGCGGGGCGGCCGGTCCCCTGCCGGCGCGCACCTACCTGCCGCGCACCGGGAGCCGGGCCAGCGTCCTCTACCTGCACGGCGGGGGGTGGGCGCTGGGGGAGCGCGACGTCGACGACTCGCTCTGCCGCGCGATCGCGACGGGCGCCGGGGTGGCGGTGCTGAGCCTGGGGTACCGGCTCGCGCCGGAGCACCCCTACCCGGCGGCGCTCGAGGACTCCGCGACCCTGCTGGGTGCGCTGGCCGACGGAGACGTCGAAGGGTTCGCGGGTCCGCTCGTCGTGGCGGGTCTCGGCGCGGGAGGCCAGCTCGCGGCCGTCCTGGCGTTGCGCTCGCGGTCGGGGTTCGTCCCGCCGATCGTCCACCAGTCGTTGTTCTGCCCCGTCCTGGACTGCGACCTCGACCGGCCGTCCCACCGGGAGTTCGGAGCGGGCCTGGGACTCTCCCTGGAGGACCTGGCGTGGTTCTGGCGGATGTACGTGCCGGACCGCGCGACGCGTCGCCGTCCGGACGTCTCGCCGCTGCGGATCCCCGACGCGAGCGGTCTGGCCCCGGCGACGGTCGTCGTCGCGGGTGCGGACCCGTTGCGCGACGAGGCGTGCGAGTACGCCGAGCGGCTGCTCGCGGCGGGGGTGGACGTCCGCCGCGTGCTCGTCGAGGGGGTACCGCACGGTTTCGTCGCGGTGCCGGGCCTGGTGAGCGCCGCCGGTGCGGTGCGGGCGGCGACGGACCACCTGGCCGCCACCCTCGACCGCCGTCCGCCCGCGGGACCACGGGTCGTCGACCTGCGCGACCGGGCCGTCACCCTGCCCACGACGGGCGTCCCCGCAGGTGGGGGGCCGGCGGCGGGCAGGTGAACCGGGTGGGGGCCGACGGACCGGCGGAACGGCCCCACGGCGACGCAGAGTAGGGCAACATCTCTCTTCGTGAGCGTCGTCTCGTCAGGTGCCGTGCTGCGGGTCCCGCAGCCGCGCGCTGCGGACGTCCGGCACCCGGTCACCGGGGAGGGCTGACGCGTGGCGCAGGAGTTCCCGGTCGACGCCGTGACCCTGCGACGGGCCAACCGGGCGAGCTGGGTCCTGCTCTTCACGGCCCTGGCCTACGGGGTGGTGTGCCTCGGCGTGGCCCTCGGACTGCTCCCCTCGGGCAGTGGCCGCTTCGCGGACGCGACCCTGGGCAACGGCGTCGAGGTCGCGGCCCTCGTGGCCCTGGGGTGGCGGGCCTGGCACTGCCGGCGGATCAGCCCGTTCTGGGCCGTGCTGGCGCTCGGTGTGGGGGCGTACTGCGCCTCCGAGATCGCCTTCGACGTCGCCGAGGCGGTCCTCGGGCGCGGGGTGCGCGGGATCACCGGGCTGGACGTCGGCTACGTGGTGGGCTACGGGGCCATGCTCGTCGCGATCGTCCGGCTGGTCTGGGTGGGGGCGAAGCGCTGGCGCGTCGGGTACGTCGCCGAGGCCCTCGGGATCGTCCTGCTCGTCGCGGCCCTCGCTCAGGAGTTCCTGGTGCGACCCCTCGTCGGCGCCAGCGGGTTGCCGTCCGCGGCGGTCACGACGTGGGTGATGCTCGTCGTGGTCGACGCGCTCCTGCTGGTGGGCAGCGTCCTCACCGCCCTGCGCACGGGCGGGCGGTGGTGGTTGCCCGCCGCGGGCTTCGCCTGGCTGGTCGCGGCGGACACCACGTTCGCCGTCGTCTCGATCGCCGGCCGCTACGCCCCGGGCAGCGGCGTCGACGGGATCGCCGTCGTCGGGATCGCCCTGCTCGGGGTCTCCGCCCTGCAGGTGCGGACGGCCGTCGGCCCGCGCGCCCGTTCCCGGATCTCCATCGTGATCACGCCCGCGGTCGTGCTGCCCGCCTGCTTCGCGTTGCTCGTCGTGGACCACGTGCACCCGTTGACGGACTCGGCGATCTGGCTGGCCGCGGGAGCCGCGGCCGCCGCCGTCGTGCGGATGGTCCTCTCGCAGCAGGAACTCCTGGAGCTCGCGACCTTGCGCCGTGAGGCCCTCACCGACGACCTGACGGGCATCGCGAACCGCCGGGCGCTGCTCGCCGACCTGGAACGGCGGTGCGCGAGCGAGCAGCCGTTCGGTCTCGCGCTCGTCGACCTCGACCGGTTCAAGGAGGTCAACGACGGCCTCGGGCACGCCGCCGGTGACGAGCTCCTGCGCCAGGTGGTCCGTCAGCTCGTCCAGGCGGCCCCGGCTGCCGTCCTGGTCGCCCGGTTGGGCGGGGACGAGATCGCGCTGCTGATCCCCGACGCCGACCCGGCGGGCGCCGTCGCCGACGCCGTCGCCCTGCACACCGCGATGGTCCGTTCCTACGACCTGCTCGGGCACCGCGTCCACGTCGCCGCGAGCATCGGGGTCGCGGGCTACCCGCACGACGCCCAGCGCCCGTCCGACCTGCTGCGGTGCGCGGACATCGCCATGTACGAGGCGAAGATGCTGGGCGGGCGGGTGTGCGCGTTCGGGTCCGGTGAACCCGGGGGGACCGCCCGCGGCCGGGGCAGCCTGACCCTCATGACCCAGCTGCGCTCCGCCCTGGGCCTCGCCGACCCCGGTGAGGTGCCCGGGGCCTGCGGGCACCTGCGCGTGCTCTTCCAGCCGCAGCTCGACGTCGCCGACGGCGCCGTCGTCGGAGCCGAGGCCCTGGTCCGCTGGGACCACCCCGACCTGGGCCTGCTCAGCCCCGTGGAGTTCCTCGACGAGGCCGAACGGCACGGGCTGATGGGCCACCTCACCCACCGGGTCCTCGATGACGCGCTCGCCGCGGCGGCGTCCTGGCGCGCCGATTTCCCCGGGGCGCGGTTGCGGCTGGCGGTGAACCTCTCGGCGACGAACCTGCTCGACGTCGACCTGCCCACCCGGGTCGCGGAACTCCTGGGTCGGCACTCGGTGGAACCCGCCGGGCTCGGTCTGGAGATCACCGAGACGGTCCTCATGAGCCGGTCCCCCCGGACCCGCTCCGTCCTCGACGGCCTGCGGGAACTCGGGGTCGCGTTGTCGATCGACGACTTCGGGACGGGGTACTCCTCACTGGCCTACCTCAAGGAACTCCCGGTGGCGGAGGTGAAGCTCGACCGGGGTTTCGTCGCCGACATCGCCCGCGACCCGCGCTCGGCCGCGATCGTCGCCTCCACCATCTGGCTCGGGCACGAACTCGGGGTGCGGATCGTGGGGGAGGGGGTCGAGGACCTGGCGACGCTGGAGGTCCTGCGCGAGATGGGCTGCGACACGACGCAGGGGTTCCTGCACGCCGAACCCCTGTCGGCCGCGGCGTTCCGCGACTGGCTGACGGTCCGCCTCGCCGGGGTGGGGAGTGCGCAATAGGGTTTCGGCATGACCCAGGTACCTCTCGTGAAGTTGCACGACGGCGTCGAGATCCCCCAGCTGGGGTTCGGCGTCTGGCAGGTTCCGCCGGAGCAGACCGCGGAGGTCGTGCTGCAGGCCCTGCAGGCCGGCTACCGCCACATCGACACCGCCGCCGGGTACGGCAACGAGGCCGGTGTCGGTGACGCCCTGCACGCCAGCGGGATCCCCCGCGAAGACGTGTTCATCACCACCAAACTCGCCAACGAGGACCACGGCCGGGACAAGACCCTCGCGGCCTTCGACGCGTCGATGTCCAAGCTCGCGCTCGACTACCTCGACCTCTACCTCATCCACTGGCCGATGCAGGCCGACGACTACGTCGAGACCTGGAAGGCGTTCGAGGAGATCAAGGCGTCGGGACGCGTCCGCACCATCGGCGTCTCGAACTTCCAGAAGACCCACCTGCGCAAGCTCCTCGACGAGACCGGCACCGTCCCCACGGTCAACCAGGTCGAGGTCCACCCCTACCTCGTCCAGGAGGACCTGCGCGCCTTCCACGCCGAGCACGGCATCGCGACCGAGGCGTGGAGCCCGCTGGCCCAGCGCCTCGACCTCGTCTCCGACCCGGTGATCACGGGCATCGCCGACGAACTCGGCCGCACCCCGGCCCAGGTCGTGATCCGCTGGCACCTGCAGCAGGGCAACGTCGTGATCCCCAAGTCCGTGACGCCGGAACGCATCGTGTCGAACTTCGACGTCGTCGGCTTCGAGCTGAGCGGCGAGCAGGTCGCGGCGATCAGCGGGCTCGAGCGCGCCGAACGGACCGGGCCGGACCCGGACGTCCTGGGCTGAGCACCGTCCCGGTCACTGCAGGGCGAGCTCGAACCAGACGGTCTTGCCCGCCCCCGCAGCGTCCGAACCCCACCGCAGGGCGAGGGTGTCGACGAGCGCGACACCCCGCCCTCCGGTGGCGGTCGGGGGGACGTGGCGCACCTCCGGCGTCCCCGGCCCGCCGTCGCTGACCGAGACCCGCACGGACCCGACCGCGCGGCGCAGGCGCACCTCGATGGGCTCCCCGCCGTAGCGCACGGCGTTGGTGACCAGTTCCGTGGTGAGCAGCTCCAGCGTCTGCCGGACGCGGGTCGGGAGGTCCACGGCGGCGAACTCGTCGCGCAGCCAGGACCGGGCACGCCGAGCAGCCGACGGGTCAGCCCGCAGCTCCAGACGCGTCATGCCACTCCCGTTCGTCCCCACTCGTGTGGAACCAACTCTGGCACCCGGTCCCACGTCGGCAACCGGGACGCCCCCCCCGATCGCCCGACCGGCGCTCGGGAGCGCACGCAGCGGGCATGATGCTCCGGTGGAGGAACGGGTTCGCGGACTGAGCAGCACCACCCTGCTGCCCGCGCACCCGGACGCGGACTTCGACCGGTTCGCCCGGCTGGGGACCCTCGCCCTCGGCACGCCCGTGGCGCTGGTGTCGATGGTCAGCCGCGACGGTCAGGTCTTCCCCGGGGCGGTCGGACTGCCCGAACCGTGGCAGACCCGGCGCCAGACCCCGCTGACCCACTCGTTGTGCCAGCACGTCGTCACCTCCGGCAAGGTCTTCGCCGTCGAGGACGCCCGGCTCGACCCGCTGACCGCCGACTCCCTCGCCATCCCCGACCTCGGCGTCGTGGCCTACGCGGGCGCGCCGCTGCGCCTGCCCGACCCCCGGACCGGGGTCGCGGACCCGACCTCGCCCGTCGTGGGTGTCCTCTGCGCCATCGACAGGGCACCGCGGCGGTGGACCGCCGAGCAGATCGAGGTGCTCGAGGACCTCGCCGCCGCCTGTTCCGCCGAGCTGGGCCTGCGCGTCCTCGAGGAACGCAACCGGCTGCTGCTCAACCTCGCCGACGCCCTCGTGGGAGCCCGGACCGTCGCGGAGGTCAGTGCGACCGTCGCCAGCGTCACCCGGTCCTGGCTGGGCGGGGCCTGGAGCGGACTGCTGCTGCCCGAGGCGGGGAACCGGCGGCTGCGATTCGCCGACCTCACGACCCTGCCGCCCGGCACCGGGGCCGGGTGGGAGCTCGTCGACCTCGACGCACCGGTGCCCGCCGCCTGCGCCGCCCGCGAGCGCCGCCCGCTGCTCTTCGCCGACGTCGGGCAGTTGCGCGCCGCCTTCCCCGACGTCGAGGCGCAGGCAGCGCTGCCCGTCTTCGCGGCGTCGGCGTACCTGCCGCTGCTGGTGCAGGACCGGCTGATCGGCGTGCTGTGCCTGCTCTGGGGCTCCGAGCGCCTCACGCTCTCGGACGAGGCCGACGTGTGGAGCGCGTTGGCCCGGTTCACCGCCCAGGCCCTCGACCGCGCGACCCTGGACGCCGAGCGGCGTTCCCGGGCGGAGGTGCTGCAGCGGTCGTTGCTGCCGCGGCTGCCGGCGTCCACGGGTGAGCTCGCGGTGCGGGGGCGTTACGTCCCGGCCAGCCGTGAGGAGGAGATCGGCGGCGACTGGTACGACGTCGTCGTCGGGCCCACGGGGGACACGACCCTCGTCCTGGGCGACGTCACGGGCCACGACATGGTGGCCGCGGCCACGATGGGCCAGGTCCGGGGACTGCTGCGGGCCTTCGTGTGGGACCGGGCCGGGACCCCCGCGGAGCTGGTGTCGCGTCTGGACCGGGGGATGTCCGGTCTCGGCGTGGACGGGTTGGCGACGCTGGTCCTCGCGCGGGTCGAGGCCTCCGGTGCGGGCTACCGGTTGCGGTGGACGAACGCGGGACACCCGCCGCCGGTGCTGCTGCACCCCGACGGGACGACCGAACTGCTCCACCGCCCCGCCGACCTGCTCGTCGGGTTGCTGCCCGAGGTCGAGCGCCACGAGCACGTCGTCGACGTCCCGCGGGGGGCGACGCTCCTGCTCTACAGCGACGGGCTCATCGAGCACCGCGGGCACAGCCTCACCGGCGGGATCGAACGCGTCCGGTCCTCCCTGACCCGCCACGTCGGCGCGGGCCTGGACGCGCTCCTCGACGAACTGCTCGCCGAACTCGTCGGGACGCGCGGCGAGGACGACTGCGCCCTCCTCGCCGTGCGGTTCCCCTGATCCCGGACCCCCGAGTCAGAGCGGCGCGGTCAGCTCCAGGTTGATGTCGTCGGGGTCCTGCAGCGACAGGATCGCGATGCCCATCTCCGTCAGCTCGACGATCTCGCCGTGCTCGACCCCGCGTCCGGTCAGCCGCTCGGCCGCCGCGGCGAGGTCGGCGGTCGAGGCGACCGCCAGGCTCAGGTGGTCCAGACCGACGCGGGTGGAGGCGAAGGAGTCCCCGGCGGCAGCGGCCGGACGCAGGCCGAGGACCTGGTCGCCGACGGCGAACGCGCACCCGCCGAACATCCGCTCGGGGTCCTCGCGGACCCCCGCCTCCTCGACCCGGTCGCTGAAGTCCACGACGGGGTGGACCCCGAACACGTCCTCGTAGAAGGCCTTGGAGCGGGCGATGTCCGTCACGGTGAGCCGGACGTGGTGGATGCCCGTCGGGCGGGCGGAGGGCGCGTTGGTCATGGCGCCACGTTCACCCCCGGCGCCCGTCCCCGCGCGGCGGAACTAGCGTGGGCTCGGTGAACGGTTCCCTCACCGACGTCCCCGGCCTCGAGGTCGGCCACGTCACCCGCCGGGGTGACGGCTGGCTCACCGGCGTCACCGCCGTCCTCGTCCCCCCGGGCACGGTCGGCGGGGTCGACGTGCGCGGCGGTGGGCCCGGGACCCACGAGACCGACGCCCTCGACCCGCGGACCCTGGTGCCGACGGTCGACGCCGTCGTGCTCGCCGGAGGTTCCGCCTACGGCCTCGTCACCGCCCACGGCGTGCAGCGGTGGCTCGCCGAGCGGGGCCGCGGGTTCCCCGTCGGTCCCGGCCCGGGCGAGGTCGTCCCGATCGTGCCCGCCGCGGCGGTCTTCGACCTCGGCCGCGGTGGGGTCTTCGGCAACCACCCCACCGAGCAGATGGGCTACGACGCAGCCGCTTCCGCCCACCCCGGCCCCGTCGAACGCGGGGTCGCGGGCGCCGGGACCGGTGCGGTCGTCGGGGGCCGGTTCAAGGGCGGGGTGGGGTCCGCCTCGGCCCGCTCGGGCGAGGTGGTCGTGGCGGCGCTCGCGGTCGTCAACGCCGTGGGGCTGCCCGTGACGGGGCCCGCTGCGGGACCCGTCGAACCGGGGCCGCTGAACACCACGCTCGTCGTGGTCGCCACGAACGCGCTGCTCGACCCGGCGGAGACGTCGCGGACCGCGACGGTCGCCCACGACGGCCTGGCCCGGGCGTTGAACCCCGTGCACACCCTCGCCGACGGCGACACCGTCTTCGCGCTCGCGACGGGGACGGTCCCGCTCGCGGCGGAGCGGGCCGCCCGGGTCCGCGAACTCGTGGACCTGCAGCGGGTCACCGCCGACGTCGTGCGGGACGCGGTGCTGGACGGCATCGCGAGCGCCGAGACGGTCGGCCCGTTCGAGCGCTACCCGGGCTGAGGTTCAGGCGCCCGCGTGGCGCAGGTCGATGGTGCGGGGAGCGGGGCCGGCGCTGCGGACTCGGCCCTTGCCGGAACCCTTCGCCTCGTACATCGCGGCGTCGGCCTGCTGCAGGACGCGCGCGGCGTCCTGGTCGAGGTCCGCCATCGCGAGCCCGACGCTGATGCCGACCTTGAACTCCCAGCCGGCGACGGGGAAGGGGTCGGTCATCGCGGCGACGACGCGTTCGGCGACGGCGGCCGCGGCGGCCTCGTCGGGCAGGTCGGGGCAGACGACGGCGAACTCGTCGCCCCCGAGGCGGGCCACGGTGTCGCCGGGACGGACGGCCGCGGCGAGGCGTTCGGCGACGCCGATGAGGACGTGGTCGCCGGCGGCGTGGCCGCCGGTGTCGTTGACGGGCTTGAAGTCGTCGAGGTCGCAGTAGAGCAGGGCGACGTGGTTGCCGCTGCGGTGCGCGGCGGACAGCGCGTGCCGCAGCCGGTCCTCGAGGAGGGTGCGGTTGGGCAGGCCGGTCAGCGGGTCGTGCAGCGCGGCCTCGCGCAGGCGGCGCTGGACGAGGCGGCGCTGGGTGACGTCGGCGACCTGGACGACGGCGCCGACCTCGCCCGGACCGTTCTCACCCGGGGTCGGCCAGGCCGCTGCCGCCAGTTCCAGCCAGACCTCCCCGTCACCGTGCTGGAGTTCGGCGTGCCAGTGGGCGTTGCGACCGGCGACGACCTCGTCGGCCATCTCGGCGACGGCCGCGACGAAGGTCCCGCGCTGGTCGGGGTGGACCTGCTCGGACCAGTCGGAGCCGACCTCCACCTCGACCCCGAGCATCGACTGCAGGCGGTCGTTGACGCGGGCGACGACGGCCGAACCGTCGGGGCGCAGCCGCAGCAGCGCGACCCCGAGGAGGGCGTCGTCGAAGGTCCGGCGGAACACCTCCTCGCGGCGGGAGGCGGTGACGACGGCCCGTTCGCGGGAGCGGACGACCAGCGACATGACCAGCGCGACGGCACCGGAGGTGAAGAGCAGCGCCTGCAGCGCCACCGGCCCCTGCCCGCCGGCGGGGTGCCCGCCGGCCCCGGCGGTCGCGATCACCGCGACGACGAGCTGGCAGGAGAGCGCACGGCCGACCCCGAGACGGGCTGCACCCCAGAGGATCGGCAGTACGACGAGGAACGACCAGGGGCCGACGGCGCCGTGGTGGAGGACCGCGGCGGAGACGACGGCGGAGAGGATGAGGACGAGCACCCACTCCGAGATCGCGGCCCGGGCGCGGTGGTCCCCGGTGCCGGTCCGTGGCGGGCGGGGCATCAGCATCAGCGGTGCGACGAGCAGGATGCCCAGCAGCTGGCTGAGGGCGTAGGCCACCGTGCTGCCGGACTCCGAGGTCTGCAGCAGCAGCAGCGCCGCCGCGGCCACCCCGGCCAGTGCGCCGCCGGTCAGGCGCCACGCGTCGCGACCCCGTCGCAGGCGCAGACCGGTGCGCGAGCTCGCAGACTCCCCTCGGCCGAGCACGGAGACGACGGCAGCGCCGACCCCGCACTGCAGCGCCTGCGCGCTCGCGATCACCGTCGTGCCGTCCCCGACCCCGCCGGGAACCTTGTTCGCGGCCACGGCCCCGACGAGCGTCCCGGCGACGCACCACCACCGCCGGGCCGGTCGGCGCACCGCCAGGGCCAGAGCCGCCCCCGCGGCCGGCCACCAGACGACGCCGGCCGGGCCCTGGGACCCGGCCAGGAACGGCGCCACCACCGACAGGACCGCCACGACGACGGCGGTCGTGACCCCGAGCCGGACGCCACCACCGCGCAGGCGCTGCGGCTGCTCCGTCCGTTCGTCCGAACGGTCGACGGTGTGGCCACCCGTCCGGAGGTCGTGGACTCTCGCGATCATGACCCCCTCCTCGGCAGGTCCGGCCGCGGACTTGAGTACTCCGTCCGGGTGAATCCGAATCGTGACCACGCCGGTACCGGACCGTCGCCCGCCCGCTCCCGCGGCGGGGAGCGACGCGTGCTCCGAGCGACCCGCCGCATCGGCGATCCTGGGGCGGTGAGCAGCTCCGGGATCCCGCACTCCTCCCACTGGGGGGCCTTCCACGCCACCCCCGACGGCGAGGGGCTGCGGGTCACCCCGCACCCTGATGACCCGGCGCCGTCGTCGTTGCTGCACAACGTGCCGGTCGCGGCCACCCCCAGGGCGCGGGTGCTGCGACCGCACGTGCGCCGCGGCTGGTGGGAGGACGGACCCGGACCCGACGAGCGCCGGGGCCGCGACGAGTTCCTCGCCGTCGGGTGGGACGAACTGCTCGACCGGGTCGCGGCCGACTACACCCGGGTGCTCGCGGAGCACGGCCCGCGGGCCGTCTACGCCGGGTCCTACGGCTGGGCCAGCGCCGGACGCTTCCACCACTCCCAGAGCCAGCTGCACCGGTTCTCCAACGTCCTGGGCGGTGCCGTCCGCTCCACGTGGACGTACAGCCACGGCGTCGGTGAGGTGCTGATGCCGCGGATCGTCGGCAGCCAGGAACCGCTGATCTCGCCCACCGCGTGGAGCAGCGTCGAGGCCCACACCGACCTCGTCATCGCCTTCGGCGGGTTGCCCGCGAAGAACTCCGAGGTCGCCAGCGGCGGCATCAGCCGGCACGAGGTGGCCGGGCGGCTGCGGTCGGCGAAGGCGCGCGGCGCCGAGTTCGTCCTGGTGTCCCCGCTGCGCGACGACCTCGCCACCGAGCTCGACGCCGACTGGCTCGACGTCGTCCCGGGGACCGACACGGCGCTGCTGCTGGCGATGTGCCACGTCCTGCTCACCGACGGCACCTGCGACGCGGACTTCCTCGCCACGCACACCGCGGGGTCGCAGGAGTTCCTGCACTCCCTGCGCGGGGGCGACGACGGGGTCGAGAAGACCCCGGAGTGGGCGGCGGAGATCTGCGGGATCCCCGCCGGGCGCATCCGCGACCTCGCCCGCCGTGCCGTCCGCGGCCGGACCATGGTCATGGTCAGCTGGTCCGTGGCCCGCGCCCGGTTCGGGGAGCAACCCCTGTGGGCCGCCGTCGCGTTCGCCGCGATGATCGGCCAGATCGGCCTGCCCGGGGGCGGTTTCGGGCACGGCTACGCCTCCACCGGAGGCGTCGGGAAACGCGCCGGCAGCTACCCGCTGCCGACGTTCCCGCAGTTCGCCGACCCGTTGCGGGTCCGCATCCCCGTCGCCCGCATCTCCGACGCCCTGCTGCACCCCGGCGAACCGTACGAGGTCGACGGCCGGCACGAGGACTACCCGCACCTGCGGATCGTGCACTGGGCGGGGGGCAACCCCTTCCACCACCACCAGGACCTGCAGCGCCTGCAGCGCGCGTTCCGCGCGGCCGAGACGGTCATCGTCCACGACCCGTTCTGGACCTCCACCGCCCGCCACGCCGACGTCGTGTTCGCCGCGACGACGACCCTGGAACGCGACGACATCGGCGCCGCCCGCTACGACGACCGGCTCATCGCGATGGGCCGGGTGCACGCCCCCCTCGGCGAGGCCCGCGACGACCACGCCGTCCTCGCCGACCTCGCGCGGCGCCTCGGCGTCGGTGACCGGTTCACCGAGGGGCGCACGGCGCAGGAGTGGGTCGAGCACCTCTACGAGGAGTGGCGTTCCGGCCCGGCGTCCCGGGCCGGGATCCTCGCCCCGACCTACGCCGAGTTCGTCGCCGCGGGGGAGTTCGCGCTGCCCGTCGAACCCGGCGAGAAGGTCATGTTCGCCTCCTTCCGGGCGGACCCGGAGACGTTCCCGTTGCGCACCCCCAGCGGCCGGATCGAACTGCACTCGAGCACCATCGCGGGTTTCGGCTACGACGACTGCCCCGGCCACCCCGTCTGGCTGGCGCCCGAGGAGGAACCCGACGGGGAGTTCCCGCTGCGGTTGGTGGCGAACAACCCCGCGACGCGGCTGCACAGCCAGCTCGACCACGGCGCGACGTCGCAGGCGGGCAAGGTCGCCGGCCGCGAACCCGTCCGCATGCACGCCCGCGACGCCGCCGCCCGGGGGCTGCACGACGGTCAGGTCGTCGTGCTGCGCAGCCGCCGCGGCAGTTGCCTGGGGGGACTCGTCGTCTCCGACGCCGTCCGGGAGGGCGTCGTGCAGATGTCCACCGGTTCCTGGTTCGACCCCGTCGCGGGGGCCGCGGCCGGGGTCACCTGCGGGTACGGCAACGTCAACGTCCTCACCCGCGACGTCGGTTCCTCCCGGCTCGCGCAGGCCTGCACCGGTCAGCACGCGACGGTCCAGGTCAGCGCGTTCGACGGAGTTCCGCCGCGGGTGACGATCTTCGACCAGCCGTAGCGGCGGAAACGGCTGGCCCCGGGGTCGCGGAACCCGGCAGGCTCGGGACGTGCTCCCCGTCGACCTGCACCCCTTCGCCGACCTCCGCCTCGTCGTGCCGGACCCCGAGGGTGACGTCGAACTGCGCACCGGGGACCTCGACGGGGTCGTGGAACTCGCCGCGGTCGCGGCCGGCGGCGTCCACGCCCCCGGCGCCATGCCCTTCGCGAACCCCTGGACCGACGGCGCACCGGCCGAACGCGCCCGCCGGACCCTGCGCTGGCAGCTCAGCGGCTGGAGCGGCTGGTCACCGGAGGCGTGGCGCCTCGACTTCGTCGTCCGCCGGGGCGGGGTCGTCGTCGGGACGCAGTCCCTGGAGGCGAACGGGTTCCCCGTCCTGCGCGAGGTCGTCACCGGGTCCTGGCTCGGCCTGGAGCACCAGGGCCGCGGGACCGGGCCGCTCATGCGGGCGGCCGTCCTGCACCTGGCGTTCGAGGGGTTCGGCGCGGTCTGCGCCCGCAGCGAGGCCTACCTCGACAACCCGCGGTCGCTCGCGGTCTCGCGCCGGCTCGGCTACCGGGAGGACGGACAGCACCGGAGCGTGCGCGGGGGAGACGTCGCGGTGCAGCAGCGCCTGCGCCTCGACGTCGCCGACTGGGCGGCCGGACCCCGCCGCGAGGTGCGCCTGCAGGGCGTGGAACCCGCCCGCGCGGCGCTCGTCCCGGGTGTCCCATAGCGCGCCGGCCGGTGAACTTCAAGGTTTCGTCCCGTGAGTGCTGCGTTCGGGTCCGAGCGCTGCTCCGCGTGGGGCATCATGGAGCCCCGAACACGGTGCGCCCTCGTCCTGAGGCGCGGCACCGCCGAGGTGCGGAGGTGCCGCAGGTGACGACCGAGGGCTGGCCTGACGACAGGCTGACCTCATCCGACGCTCCTTCGCTCGTCCGTCACCACGCGGGACCCGCTGACGATCCGGACCGGTACGAGCTGCTCGGTGAGGCCGAAGGCGCCGACGAGGCGTGGCACGTGATCGACCACCGTGCCGCGACGGGTGAGGCGCTGTTCACCCTGGCCGCGTTGCGCCCGACGGTCACCGACGGCCTCGAGGTCGTGCACACCGGCGACGACAACGGTGGCGACGTGGTCACGACCCCGCCCGAGGTGCTGTGGCGCGAACGCGCCGCCGGTCTCGCCCGGGTCCGCCACGCCCGCCTGGCCGGGGTCGTCTCCACGTTCGCGGGTCCCGCCCCGCACCGGCCGGGCCGGGCCGACCCCGACGCCCGGGAGTGGAACTACGCCGTCCTCGAGCAGGCCGCGGGGCGCTCCGTCGCCGACTGGCTGCGCGACGACCCGGGCGCCAGCGTCGAGGAACGCTTCACCGTCCTCGCGACCGCCGCCGGCGTCCTGCAGGAACTGCACCGCGGTTCCGAGGACGCCCCGCCCGTCGTGCACGGCGACATCACCCCGCGTTCGGTCCGCCTCGGCGGGTTCTGGCCCGCGGACGGGGTCCGGCTCTCGGGCGCGAGCCTCGGCGGCCTGCGCCGCGGTCCCGTCGCGCAGCGCTCCGTCGGCGCCTACACCGCCCCGGAGGTCCGCGAGGGGGCGCTGCCCTCGGCCGCGAGCGACGTCTTCGGCTTCGGTGCGACCGCCGTCCTGATCCTCACCGGCATGCCGCCCTCGACGTCCCCGGACGGTGTCCTCGACCCCGCCCTGGTGAAGCGGCAGCTCGCTGCGGCGACGCTGACGGCCCAGCACCCGGGACTCGGTCACCTCCTGCTGCAGGCGCTGTCCGCCGACCCCGCCCAGCGTCCCGACCGCCTGCCCGCGTGGGTGAACGGGATGCGCGCCTTCGTCGAACCGCGTCCTTCGCTGGACCCCTACGACGGCGCCGACTTCCCGCCCGCGGTCCCCGCGGCCCCGGTCGCGCGCGAGGCGCGGTCACTGCCCAAGCGGCCGGTCGTCGTCGTGGTCGGCGCGTTGCTGCTGGCCACCGCGGGAACGGCCGTCGCGATCGCGGCCGTGCAGCAGGGCCGGTTGAAGGACGTCCCCAACCCGGTCGCGATCGTCCAGCCTCCCCGGACGGCGGACTCCCTGCCGACGTCGTCGGCGCCGGCGGCTCCCGCGTCCACCGACGGGTCCTCGAGCACGCCCTCCGGTGCGCAGGCCCCCTCGACCCGGCGGTCGTCGTCGTCCACCTCCGCCACGACGGGGGCCTCGGTCCCCCCGACCGACCCTGCCCTCGTGCCGCCGCCCTCGCTCCCCTCCGCGGCCGCACCGCCCGCGCTCGCGCAGACGACCGCGCCCGTCGTCCCGCCGGCCTCGACGCCGACGACCTCGGTGATCCCGCCGGCCTCGGGTGGGCTCGGCGCCGGCCTCGGCGCCCCGCCGCTGCCGCAGGGGACCCGCACCCCGGGCGGACCCTCCAGCACCTCACCGACGTCCAGCGCACCGACGTCCACCCCGCCGACGTCGACCCCACCGACGTCCACTGCGCCGCCGTCCACCCCTCCCACGACGACCGGTCCGACCACGCCCGGTGGCACTGGGTCCCTCCCGCCGAGCAGCAGCGCACCGGGCGGGCCGGCGTCTCCGTCGGGCAGACCGACGATGACCCTGGGCAGCCTGCCGACCCCCGTCGGCGAACCGACCCCCTGACCGACGATGACCCTGGGCAGCCTGCCGA
>NZ_CEEDMJ010000029.1:0-50532 GCF_979255925.1 Kineococcus sp. AC630 | reverse complement strand
GGGCCCGCGCTGGCGCGCCGCCTCGTGCCCTCGCGCTGGCGCGCGAGCTGTGCACCGTGTGGCCGCTGGCGCGGCCTGGAGTTCCAAAGTAGTTGCGGTACAACGTGTCTCGCCCCGCTGGCGCGGTGCGAAACCCGTCGGGTTTCGTAGTTTCTAGTTTTTGTAGGCAACTATCGTCGGGCTGCGCCCTCTCCCCCGGCGACCCCTGAGGTCGGGCCTGGCGGCCCGAGAGTGCTCGTGCCTCAAACCAGCCCAGAAGACAGGGGCCCGGCGTGCGCGCTGACCTCCCGTGAGCACCGCGGTCGCCGCGCGGTGACCTCCTCCGTACCCACTCCCTGCACCGCCGAGCTGGGTCGAGTGCCGTGCGCGAAGTACCCATCCACCCTCCCCGGTGACCTCACGGCGCCGGAAGTCGTTTCCGAACGCCGCGGGGTCGACGCACCACCCGACCGCACCACCCGCGCACCGCCCGAACCGGAAGCGAGACCCAAACCATGACCACCACACACCTGCTGACCGCCGCCGCCGTGACCCTCCTCCTCATGGCGGGCGGCGTCATCACCGCCGCCTACCTGCTCCGCGACCCCACCCCCGCCAACACCCCGCCGCCGGGCCTGCCGCTGCTGCTGGCGCTCCTGCGCGTCGTGGTCGTCCTCGCGGCGCCCGTCGTGGCCGCCGCACTGTTCCTGCTCGTCCTGGACGTCCTGACGGCGACGTCACCCCCACCGGCGCCGTAAGCGCCCTGGACGACCTCGTGCGGGCCGTGGGTGACCTCCTGCGGACCCCTGTCGAGCACACCGGCCCGACCCCGGGCCCGTGACCACCACCGCGCGAGAAGAGCACTCAGACGCGCGTCCCACGGCCCCGGGCGGCACGTCGCCGCCGGTGGGGTTGACACCCGTGAACAGGGGTTGGCTCACCCCCCCTCCACCGCCTGCTCCTCGACGCCGTCTGCACCTCGCTGGTAGGCCTGGACCTCCTGCCACGGAGTCGTGCGCGGACCGAACATGCCGACCCTCGCGGACGACCGTCACCGTCTTCACGTTCGCCCGCACCACCGGGGTACCAGACGTCCCGCACCCGATCCCCGGCCGCGCTGCCGCGGCGTAGCGGTCGGACGCGACCTGCTCGTGGCCCGCTGGGCGAGCCAGCTAGATCGACAACTAAAACGTACCGGTAGTGGTACGGTTGAGCCACTTGAGTTGCAGGTCAAAGTCATGGGTGGAGGTGCGACGACTTGAGCTACCGGGAGACCCTGCGCTGGCGCGCCTTCGACACCCACGGCGTCATCACCATCCCCGACGCCGAGCGCCTCGGCGTCCCCGCCGTGGAACTGCGCAAGCTCGCCCACCGCGGAGCCCTCGAGCGCCTCGGCTACGGCGTCTACCGCATGAGCGAAGTCCCCCCCACCCCCCTGAGCGAATACGCCGAAGCCGTCGCGCTGGCCGGCCCGCACGCCGCCATCGCCGACGACTCCGTCCTCGCCCTGCACGACCTGGCCCTGGTCAACCCCCGCCACATCAGCGTCGCCACCCCCGACCGGATCCGCGCAACCCTTCCCCCCACCGTGCGCGTCATCCGCCGCCACCTGCCCCCCGGTGACGTCACCGACGTCGACGGCGTCCCCACGATGGCCATCCCCGCCGCGATCCGCGCCTGCCGCGACCACGTCATGACCGAGCGCCTGCTCCAGGCCGTTCACGACGCCCGCGAGCGCCGCCTCATCGACGAGGCGACCGCCCAGCGACTACTCGTCGAGCTGAGCCGTGGAGTGAGCGCAGACTTCAGCGTCGAAGTGGACCCGCCGACACCCCACCCTGCTCGCCCGAGCACCAGTACCCGTCCCAGCAGATCCACCCGTTCCCGTCTGCGTTCCACCACCCGCACCAGCACCAAGGTTTCCACATGAGCATTCCTCGTCAGCCTCCCGCCGACCCCGGCAGCCTCTCCGTCCTCCAGCGACGCATCACCACCGCCGCACGCACGCGCGGCCAAACCACCAGCCGGCTGCAGGTCACCATCGCCCAGCTCGTCGTCGCTCAACTCCTGCCCGGTGGGGCCATCAAGGGTGGCGCAGGGCTGAAGCTGCGCCTGGGTGATGTTTTCACCCGCGACAGCCGCGACCTGGACACCGCAGTGCGTGAAGACATTGACGCCTTCGTCGCCGACCTCGCCACCGCCCTGGACAGCGGCTGGGGACATTTCACCGGCCAAGTCAATGCCGGAGTGCCGCCCACCCCCGCGGGTGTCCCCGCTGGCTACGTCATGCGCCCCTTCACCATCAAGCTGCGCTACCACGGCAAAGCGTTCCTCAGCCTTCCCCTGGAGATCGGCTACGACGAACTCAACGCCCTTGGCGGCCCTCTGGAGCACCACCTCGCTGAGGATGTCGTCACCCTCTTCGCCGAGCTGGGTCTGCCCACCCCGCAGCCGGTGCGACTCCTGCCCGCTCCGTTGCAGATCGCGCAGAAGATCCACGCCTGCACCGCACCCGGCAGTGAACGCGCCCACGACCTCGTCGACCTGCAACTCCTCGCCCCTGACACCGACGACATCGACGTCGCCGAAGCCACCCGACGGTTGTTCGCCTTCCGCCGCGCCCACTCCTTCCCCGCTACCGTCACCCCCGGACCCGGCTGGAAAACCCGTTACGCCGAGGCCGCCACCGGCCTCGACGTCCACCCCACCCTCGATGACGCCGTCAACTGGGCCAACAGCTACCTACAGCGGTTGGCCACCCACATGACCTGAATGGCCTGCGGAGGTGCTGGTGCGCCCGGTGATGCTCACCCGGTGCTCACGCACCTGATGACCACGAACACAACGACCAACGTCTTGCTCGTGCCCGCCCTGCGCGGGTGTTCCATCTACGTGGAAGGTTGCCGCCATGGTCGACGACGCCGTGCTCGCCCCGCTGTTCGACGACAACCCCGCAGTGCAGGACCTGCTCGGGTTCGCCGGCGTAGCCCACGCGGTCGCTCGCGCCCTTCGCTCCGGCGGGCTCGATCCGATTACCGTGGGCATCCAAGGCGCCTGGGGCGGCGGCAAGTCCACCGTCCTCAACCTCGTAGCCGAACAGTTGCAAGACGCCCCCGAGATCCTCGTGGTTCGCGTCGACCCCTGGGAGTTCGACGACAGCCAGGACGTGCGCGGCACGCTGATCGCGCTCGTTCTCAACGCACTGCAAGCCGAGCTGCGCGATCGGTTGGGCAGCGACGATCCCACCCGGTGGCACATCGTCAAGGCCAAACTGAACGACCTGCGCAAGCGCATCGCCTGGGGCCGGGTCGCCACGGTCCTGGTGACCAGCGCCGCCACAATGACACCGGACATCGCCGGCCTCGTCGACGCGTTGACGCCGGCCGATCCCGATGACGAGGACACTGCTGCACGTCAACCGCAGACCATGGCCGGCTTCCGCGAGGACCTGGCGCAACTGCTGACGACGGAAGGCCTGGGACTGAGCAAGGTCGTCGTCCTGGTCGACGACCTTGATCGGTGCCTGCCAGCGGCAGCTGTCGCCACTCTGGAGGCAATCAAACTTTTCCTGTCGGTGCCAAAGATGGCCTTCGTCATCGCGGCGGATGAGGAACTGGTGCGTGCCAGCGTGGACAAACACCTGGGCGGGTTGAAGAACGGCCAGTTCGCGGCGATGTACACCGAGAAGATTGTCCAGCTGCCGATCTCGCTGCCGGTGCTGACCTTGGAGGACACCGAGGCGTACATCGCATTGCTCTTGGCCGGCCGCAGCGCCCAGATGACCGGTGAGCAACACGCAGCCATGGTGCAGCGCGCCCGCGAGCGCCGTCAGGAGGGCAGTGCTCCCTACGTTGTGGTTGGTGATGGCGGTGGGATTGAACTTGACGCTGAGGCGATGAACATGGCGGCGAGCATCTCCACCGGGTTGTCCGCAGACGCCTGGCGTACCCCGCGAGCCGTCAAGCGGTTCCTGAACAATCTCTCCGTTCGTCAGCACATCGCCCAGATCGCTGGCGTCGGCCTACCACTGGGGATGCTGACACGGATGTACGTGCTGGAGCTGCGCCATCCTCAGGAGTTCAAGGTGCTGATCGAGTTGCCCGCCGGGCAGCGGGCCGACCTTCTCCAACGCTGGGAGGACTGGGCCACGGCTAGCGACGCAGACACGGACGCCACGTCGAGTGCGAAGCCGGATGAGGTTGGTGAGCTCACCCGGGCGTGGGCGGCGACGAAGCCATCTCTAGCCGGGAGAGGCGGCGAGATTGACCGATACCTCAGCTTTGCGGCAAGTTTGCGTTCCGATGTGCGCTTTGGCGGTGCGCTCGACGCCGGCCAGCGCGCCCTGCTGGAGCAATTGCTGGAGGAGTCAGAGACCGTACGCGCCGAGGCGGTGCAGCTCGTGATCGCCGAGCAGCTGGAGACGCAGCAGCTCTTGATCACTGCGCTGGCTCAGCACCTTTCCCGCGCCGAGGATCCCGAAGCAGCCCTGGATGCTCTGCAGCAGATAGCCACCGCCAACCCCTCGCTCGAGGCTGGCATCGCCGCCGCCGTGCGCACGCCAGCGGTGCTGGTGCGGCTGCAGGCGCACCACGTTCCGCTCATCGTCGACCTCCCGGACGTCCGGGACGCGATCACGCGTACCCCTGGGGTGGACGAGGAAGCTGCTCGCGCAGCCCGCGAGCATCAGCCGGGCTGATGGGTACCTCCGGAGCCTACGGCGGCAGCGGGTCGGCGTCTTGGGCGGACGCGCAGGAGGCCTACGAGCAAGCTGTCGCCGACGGCGCGGCCCCGAGCAACACCAGCGTCGACACTGATCCTGAGGAGACCTCGCCCCAGGACGCGGATATGTCCATCACTGACCTGATGGCCTCGCTGGCGGCAGCGTTGCGGGGTACTACGACGGCTCCCACCGCGGCGCCGACGGCGACCGCGCCGGGCACCACCTACCCCGCTGCCTCGCTGCGACCTGCGCGCGCCGCATCGTCGGGCGGGTACACCTTCAACCGTGGCGGCGGAGGATCCGGTGTCTCGACAGGCTCAGGAGCGGGCCGGGCCTTCGGCCGCCAGGCCGCTCGTGGAGCCAGCGCGCTCGCCGGTGCTCAAGCGCTGCGCGCCCAGGACACGGCCGCCCTGGCGGACCTGGGGCTTGACCTGAACGCCCTCGAGACCCTGCCCAGTGACTGGGCACGCTGCAGCGCGATCGCTGATGCTCTGCTCGGAGCGCCAGCCCACCCCGAGGACGCGGCGCTGAAGGCGGCGACGACGAAGACGATGCGCGAGGCGCTGCGCAGCAGGCGTGAGCTGTCCTCGGAGCAACTGGTACAAACCTTCATCGGTAACCTCACCTACGAACACGTGCTCGTGCAGCTGACCTCCCAGCGCCGCCGTCACCCGGTGCCGGCCCGGGAAGCCGCCGCGACGGAGAAGAAGATCAAGAAGTACATCCGCAATGTCCTGCGGGTCAGTGGGCGCCGAGATCGGAGCAGGATGAGCACCCAGCAGCTCATCGACCGGGCCAGCCAGTTGGCTGAGCAGGTGCTGGCAATCTACGGGAGTACCTCATGAGCAAGCTGGACGTAGAGCTGAGCCCGGAGTTGAGCCCGAAGGTGAGCCTGCAGCACTCTCACTCTGCGACTCACGCTACGAGCACTACGGCTCCCAATTCTGGCCTCGATGCCAGGGCCAACACCGGAATCACCGTGTACCAGTGGCCACAAGACCCCGGGCACAGCACCACCCTGCGCAGCGACCTCAGCTGGTCTCTCACCGAACTGGGAACGCCCTCAGTGCGGGCGCGAGACCTACTGCGAGTCGTCACCGCCGCCTACCTGGCGGATAAGAGTGCGTCGCAACCACCAGTGACACTCACCCGCCATCTGCGCCTCACCGTCCACCTCGAGGAACCTGATGTTTGGACCGAGCAGGTCAAGGAACGGCTCGTCGATCTGCTGCACTGGCTGACCGGCGACGAGTGGGCTCTGCGCTGTGTACTGGCCCACCGCGAGGCCATCACCACGACCCGGCCGCTGGACGTTCCCATCGCCGACGACATCGTCCTGCTCTCCGGGGGTCTGGACTCCTTCTGCGGTGCCCTGCTGCGCACCCGTCAGCCGGGCCGCGTGCGCTTCCTGGGACACGCCGAGACAGCCACCGCCGTTCGGCGCGCCCAGCAGCGCCTGCAGGCATACTTCGCAGCCGACACCCCTCCCCGGATGTACGAGCAGTACGCCCTACGCCCCAAGGGGCAGGCGCATCACGCCACGCCCAAAACCCGCTCGCTGCTGTTCGTCGCCATGGCCGTCGCTGCAGCCACTGGTACCGGAGCCCAGCGGGTCTTGGTTCCCGAGAACGGCTTCACCAGCATCAACCCACCACTGGAACCCTCCCGCGGCGGGGTCCTGACCACCCGCTCCACCCACCCATGGACCTTCCACAGCATCATCGGGCTCCTGCAAGAACTGGAACTAAACGTCAGCGTGGAGAATCCGCACGCCCACCTCACCAAGGGTGAACTGGTGAAACAGGCACTGGGAACCGCGCCGACTGAGCTGGTGACCTTGGCCGCTCAGACCGTCTCCTGCGCCAAGATCAACGCCGGCCGTCCCAAAGGCGGTGACGCGAACACCCAGTGCGGACTGTGCATCGCCTGCCTCGTGCGCCGGGCCGCGTTCCTGGCCGCGGGCGTCATCGATTACACCCCCTACACCGGAACCGGTTCCTCCCATCTAGCCCGGCAGGTCCAGCAAATTAGGCGCCACGACATCAACGCCTGGCGAACCGCCACCACCGCCGGCATCCCCGAGCACCGAATCCTCGGCGCGGGCATGTGGCCCCCCAACACCGACTTCGACGCCGTCTTCGCCCTGTGCCACCGCGGCCTCAAGGAGCTCTCCCGTGTTCCCCACTGATCGACCCCAAAGTAAAACGTCGACCTCGCCGCCTCTCCGGGAGGCGCCCGCCATCCTGTCTTCTCCCACCCACCGGTCCGCCGCCGATCACCTTTCCGCTCAGCACACCTCACAAGAACACCAATTCCAGCAGCTGCCACCCTTGGACTGCCACGCCCACATCGCCCCCGACCTCACCTCCCGTCAAGTCGCTGGCCTCGACGGCGCGCTGGTCTTCGCAATGACCCGCAGCCCAGCCGAAGCCCGCGCCGCCGCACGCCGACGCGACGACACCCTGTTGTGGGGTTTAGGCGTGCATCCCGCCGCCCCTGCCGCCCTCGAGGCCTTGGAGCGGACCTCTTCACACGCACTGGCCACCCTGCTGGACAACTTCGTCCTCATCGGCGAAGTTGGCCTCGACCGCCGCGGGCCTCTTGCACCACAAACACATGCGCTGGAGACGATCCTCCAGGCCTGCACAGGTCGCCCGGTTCTGCTGTCCCTGCACAGCACCGGTCGTACCCGAGAGCTCCTTGCCCTCCTCCGTCAGCAGCCCCACCCCGGTGCGATCCTGCACTGGTTCAACGGAACCACCGAGCAGATCGCCGAAGCAGCAGCCCTGGGCTGCTACTTCTCCATCAACCATGCCATGACCGACGAGTGCCTAGCCGCGATCCCCAGCGACCGGATACTGCCCGAGACGGACTTCCCCGCCTCACGGCGCACCATCCTCGCCAACCGACCCGGCGACGTGCGGACACTTGAACGCCGACTCGCGGAACGACACGGCCTCAACGAGCCCGTCATCCGGAAACGCTGGTACGTCAACCTGCGGCGCCTCACCGACACCGCTGGTGTCACAGGCCGGCTACCCACAGCATGGCGAGACACGCTCGCTCACGTATCGACTTTGTGAGCTTGCGCTCGACGCCACCCCGCCCGACACCTACCTGCACCTGGCCCACGAGCGGGGGCCCCTACACCGCCGTCACCACTTTGCGCGGCATCGAGATCAGCGTCGGCGCAGCGGCCGCCCCGGCTTCCGTCCCCCCAGTGTCGGGCCCTTTCTACGTGCTCAATGGCACAGAAGTCGTTGCCACCAGGCGCGATACGAATGCGGCCGGACGGATGTGATGCGGTGGCTCAGCTTGGTCGCCATGTTCGTCACCTGCCTGCCGTAGCCGACGGCCGACGACGGCGACATGCCCTGCGCCGTGGCCACCACGTTGAACGCATCGAGAGCTGCCTGGACCTTCTGTTTGTAGTCCGCACCCGACAAGGGAGGCGTCCCGACCGACAGCTCTGCGGTGACTTCTGCGACTTTCGCCGTCATCTCGTAGGCAGCAATGGCCACGTGGTGGGCAGACGTCAGGGGCGGCAAAGGCGGGATGTTATTTCCCACAGCCATCACACTGTCACGCGTTGACACGATTACACAGCGAGTCCGCAACTCCGACGCCCCGACATCGGCGCCTGACCCGGTTCGCACGCGGTCCATACGTACAAGGGCGGTCCCAAACTCGCAGGGGACCACCCTTGCCCGTTTCACCAGTGCAACCGGACCTAGGCGGAGTACCGGGCACAGGTCGAGACCTACTGCGGAGTGTGGCGCTGCCAACCTTCAGCATCGGGCAGACAACGATGCATCTCACAGGACCTTGCGTGAAATCGTGACAAGAAAACTTTCAAGCGCGAAGAAGATGATGGTATATCTGCACGGACCCGGAAATTTTCACCTCCACTAATCCCTTAAATCCCTCTCCGGCAATAGTCGCCACTAGTTCCACACCCGACCGCCAAACCACATTCACAGACTCAACAAATTCACTCGAGAATGAAATTGAATCTATCCCGTCAGTTTCTGCAAGTGAGAACCCAAACGAAAAGGCTACGGTATCCCAGCTGGCAACCCAAATCCTCCCATCTTCCAGCCTGCCATTCACCCTAGTGACCCAGGGTTCATTGCCGTCAGACTCAACCTCCAACGGGAGGCCGATCAAATCGGATTCATCTGGAAAGTGACTCATATTAAATTCCACCAAACGGAATCATCGTGGTTAGTCTCCAACCATCTTGCACCTTCTGCCAGGACGTCTCCAGTTTGAGAAAGCCGCCTGGGGCAACCAGGAGAGAGTCGCGTGTCACAAAGTCACCAAACTCAGTCGTCCAAGACTTCGAGATATTTGAGTCGTCTTTCACGACGTCATCCAGATGACGCTGGAGCAGCGAACGACCCTGTTCGTTGTTATGCACCCCTACTCGACCAAGTTGATCTCTGATCGAAAGCGAACGCGCCTGATTGTGCGAGTTGGAGGTGACACGACCGAAGAAGTAGTCCCATTTCCCTGACTCTACTGTGGCTTTTGGTGCGGCTCTACCTGCAACAGCAGGCCCGCCCCCTCCGCGGACCAGGGCAGTGAGAGCACCAAGTCCTGCGCCGGTGATGTACTGCCAGCTGCCGCTATCGACATAACACGAGGAGCCCGGAGAAGCCAAGTCCCGGATCTGCTTGGTCAGACCCAGGGTGACCCCGTCACCGAACCCGATGAAGTAGTTCGAAACGCTTGCCCCGACGTCACTGGTCAAACCGTTGTACAGGACGTCGGCTGGACCGGAGAGCAGCAAGCTGTTCCAGGCCTGGCTGATGGAGAACAGACCAGTGGGGTCGGCCCGCTGCAACGGGTTACCCGCGGCATAGGCGTACGGCTGGGTCGTCAGATCGACCAGCGGGTCCCGGGTCAGGAACTGCGCGGTGGCCGGATCGTAGTCTCGGGCGCGCAGATACGTCAGGCCCGTATCGGCATCGGTGTACTCCCCCGCGAACCCGAACCGCGACAACGTCCCGGTAGAGGCTTCCAGGGTTCCGTACGGGCTGTACGCGGCCCGTCCAGTAACGGCTCCGGTGGAACTGGTCAAGGTCGTGACCGAGCCGGTCAGGTCGTGGTGCAGCCAGGTGATCGCACCGGTGGACCGGTTGATCTGCGCGATGGGTGCCGTGGTCGAGGTGGCGGTCGGCCCGTAGACGTAGTCGTTAGCGCCGTCGGCCAGCATCAGTGGGACATCACCGACGGTCCAGACGTAGGACTCGCTGGTTGCTGCCGCGGCGGTAGGGGTCTTGGTGCGTTTGACCCGCAGCCCGTCACCGTCTACGCCGTAGCTGATGCTCGCCCCGGGCTGGGTGACGGTGGTGAGCTGGTCGGCAGCGTTGTAGCCGTAGGTGGTGGTACTGGCCGCGGCCGGAGCGGCCGGGGTAGTGGTGGCGCTGGTGCGGTTGCCGTTGGCGTCGTAGGCGTACGTCGTGGCCGGCCCAGCCCGCGGGGTGCGGGTGGTCAGCAAGCCCGCGTTGGGACCGGAGGTGGCGTAGGTCAGCGCGATGCCGTCGGCCACGGTCGTGGGGTTGCCGATGGCGTCGGTGGTAAACACACCGGCCTGGCTGGTGCTGGAAGTGGCGCCGCTGGCATCGGCGGTATTGGTGACCCGGGCCAATCGTCCGCGGGTGTCCCAGCCGTAGCTGCGGGAGGCGTCCAGCCCGCTACCGGTGACGGCCTGCCCGGCCAGTTGACCGGCCGCGTCGTAGGTGTAGGCGTAGCGCACCAACGGGTCCCCGGTGGTGACCCCGGCTGCGGTGGTGGCCGTGGCCCGCAAGGCGCTGACTTGCCCTGCGGCGTCGTAGGCGGCAGTGGTTGCGGCGACGTTGGTGGTCGTGGACCCACTGACCGTTCCGGTGATGCGGGCACTGAGCTGGCCGTCGGCGAAGTAGGTGAACGTGGCCGCGGCGGTGGCGCCGGTGGGGACGGTCGAACCGTTGGCCGCGCCGGTGGGGACGGTGACCTTGGTCATCTGCCCGGCGGCGTCGTAGGTGTAGGTGGCTTTGCGCTTGTCGGGGTAGGCGATGGAGGTCTGCTGGCCGAGCGCGTCATAGGTGTAGCTGGTGGTCCCGGCCGGTGCGGCGGTGGTCAAGACGTTGCCGGTCTTGTCGTAGGTGTAGCTGGTCGTGCCGCTGCCATCGACCATGCTGGTGCGCTGACCGGCCTTGTCGTAGGCGTAGGTGACGTCCGGTGTGGTACCCGTGTAGTCGATCTTGGTGACGCGCCCCAGAGTGTCGTAGCTGTTGATGGCGCCGGCCCCGGCGGCGGTGGTGACGGTGGCCAGTTCGTCCTCGAGGGTCCAGGCGTAGGTGGTCTTACCGGCTCCAGGAACGGTCGCGCTGATGCGGCGGTTGCCGTTGTCGTAGGTGTAGGCGCTGGTGCGGCCGGCGGCGTCGGTGAAACTGAGCTGATTGCCGACCTTGTCGTAGGTCCAGGACTGCCGAGTGCCGTCGGCGGCCACAGTCGCCACCGTCCGTCCCAGCGCGTCGTAGTTCACGCTGGAGGTCCGCTTCAGCGCGTCGGTGGTCGCCGCGGGCCGGCCCACCGCGTCGTAGGCGTAGGTGGTGACCCGCTTGAGCGGGTCGGTCACGCTGGCCACGGTTCCATCAGGGTGGTAGCTGGTCGTCGTGAGCGCCATGGACGCCAACGTGACGGTGGTGCGCTGCCCGGCCTGGTCGTAGCCGAAAGTGGTGGTGCGGTTCAGCGGGTCCTTGGTGCTGATGACCTGCCCGACGGCGTCGTAGGTCAGGGTGGTCGTCTGGGCGTTGGCGTCCTTGATCGTGGTGTTGCGCCCGGCGGCGTCGTAGCCGTAGGTGGTGACCTTGCCCAGGGCGTCGGTCGCGGTGAGCACTTCCCCGGTCAGGGCGTAGGTGATGGTGTCGACCCGGCCCAGGGCGTCGGTGCGGGAGGTGAGGTACCCGTCACCGTTGTAGGTGTAGCTGGTGATGCCGCCATCGGCGGCAGTGACCTTCACCGGCCGCCCGGCCGCGTCCAGGGTGATGGTGCTGACGCGACCGGTGGGGCTGGTCACACCGGTCATCCGACCGGCGCCGTCGTAGGCGTAGGCGGTGATGGCGCCGGTGGGTGCGCTGACCTGGGCCAGGTCCCCGGCGCCGGTGTAGGCGTAGGTGGTTTTCGCGCCCAGAGCGTCGGTACTGGTGGCCAGGGTCCCGTCGGGGTTGTACGTGTTGGTGGTGACTGCCCCGGTGGGGTCGGTGCTGGTCAGCGGGTTGCTGGTGGCGTCGTAGGTCAAGGTGGTGGTCTTGCCGGCGGCGTCGGTGCTGGAGGTCAGGTTGCCGAGGGTGTCGTAGGTGTAGCTGGTGCTCTTCCCCGACGGGTCGCTGCGGCGGATGACGTTGCCGTTGGTGTCGTCAGCGGTGGAGGTGATGCGTCCCAGCGGGTCGGTGAGCGTGGCGATGTTCAAGGCCGCGGTGTAGGTGTAGCGCCAGGTGGCTTCCACCGCGGTGCCTGCCGCCACGGTCTTGGCGCTGAACATGCCGTCGGTGTAGGTCTCCACCGTCTTGATGCCGTTGGCGTCAGTGATGGTGGTGCTCCCGTCGCTGACACCCCCGCCCGTTCCGCCAGCAGTACCCGTTCCGCCAGTACCCGTTCCGCCAGCGGTGCTGTAGGCGAACGTCGTGGCCCGGGTCTGGGTGGCCGAAACCGTCTGGGCCTGCTGGGTGACCCGCCCGGAACTGTCGTAGGTGTTGGTCGTCACCAACCCGGCCGGGCTGGTCATGGACGTCAACCGGTGGGCGCTGTCGTAGGCGTAGCTGGTGATCGCGCCATCGACGGCGGTGACCGAGGTCAGGTCCCCGGCGCTGCTGTAGGCGTAGGAGACACTGCGACCGGCGGAATCGCTGATCTTGGTGATCCGGGTGCCGGTGTAGGTGAAGGTGAGGCTGCGCCCCGAGGCCGCGGTGACCTTCTGCAGGACCCCGGCGGTGCTGTAGCTGGGGGTGATGGTGTTGGCGTGCGGGTCGGTGACCGAGATCAACCGGCCCTCAGCGCTGAACTTCATCGTCGTCTGCTGACGGCGGACGAAGGTGTAGGTGCCGTCACCGTTGCGGGTCAGGCTGGCCAGGGTGCGTCGAGGAGCGATGAACCCGCCGCGGCCGTCGCGGGCGAAGGTGACCACCGCGCCGGTCTCCTGGATGACGTCGACCCGTGAGGCGGTGGCCAGGGTGGCAGCGGTTCCCGCTCCAGGGTTGGCCGTGTTGGTGGCGTTGGTGTTGATCCGCAGGCCGATGTTGAGGTTGTCGTTCCAGCCATAGCCGAAACGCCCGTCCTGGGCGGCACGGTTGGTGGAATACGTCCGGGCCGCGCTCAAGGCCAGGCCGCGCCCGGTCACGCTCAGGTCGGTGGCGCCGAGGAAGAACTCACCGGTGGCGGTGTTGATCGGGTCCGCCGCGCAGGACTGGGTGCAGTTCTGGGCGGGGTTGCCGCCGGTGGTCTCCCCCGGCTCGGTGGGGCCGGCGACGACGCTTGCGGGTCGCTCCTCCACCCACTTGTCCGGCATCCAGAAGAAGCTCGGGTCGCTCATGACCATCGCGGCCCACCCGGTACCACCGACCGCCGGCCAGGCGTGGAACTCATAGGGCAGAGACGCCGCGCCGCGGGTCACCTGCAGGTATCCACCACGAGGATCCGCGTCCTGCAGGCGCTGCATGGACTGCAAGTCAGCCGTGATGTCCTGCCCCAGTCGCAGCCGCAGCAGCAGCTGACCCCAGGTCCCTTCGGCCCAGACGGTGGCGGGCGCACCGGGGTAGTTCCCGGTGGTCTCCAGATAGGGCCGGTAGCCGTCGATGGGCCCGGCGCTGGAGTAGGTCTGGTTGTAGCACTCCGCCTGCGAGCACTTCTCGATCGTGGCGTCCTCCACGCGGAACTGCTCACTGAAGGCGAGGGAATCACGCGCCATGTCCTCGCGACCGATGGCGCTCAGGAACAGCCCACCCCAGCTGCCGGCGTCCAGCGCCTTGGCCGGGTCGTCGATGCCCTGGTTGAAGCGCTTCTCGGTGGGGTTCCAGAACTTGGTGAGCAACGCCTGCTTGACCCGTTCGGCAGCATCGAGGTAGCGCTGCTCGCCCGTGGTGTAGCCGATGTCGCGCAGCACGAAGTAGGAGTCGATGTTGTGCTCGGTGCCGGCGAAGCCGACGTAGCCCTCGATGAAGTCGTAGTTCTCGTCGTAGCGACCCCAGCCGCCGCGGATGGCTCCGTACTTCGGGTCGCCCGGGTCGCTGACCTGCAGGGTGAGGAGGTAGTCCGCGGTGCGCTGGGCGAGGTAGCGAAACGACGGGTCCCCGGTGCGCTGCTCATACGCCAAGGCGGCGGTGGCGACCCAGGCGAGGGCGCCGGTGCGGACGTACACCTCATAGATTTGGCCGCGATAGACATCAGCGGAGAAGGGAAGAGACCCATCGGGCTGCTGCACCTGCGACAGGTTCGCCAGGACCGCCCGTGCCCGCTCCGGCTGGTCGTTGGACAGGTACGCCAGCGTCGCGACCGCGTCGTCATACATCCAGCTGCGCTGCTCTAGGCGGTAGCCGGTGCGCTGGGTGGAGTCGCCTTCGTAGCCGTAGGCGGGGTCGTCGAAGGGGATGGTGAAGGAGCGGACCAGACCCTGGTAGCTGGTGTCCGCGGCCCACTCCGTGGAGCTGATGGTCCGTTTCGTCGACTTCTTGACCAGTCGGGCGATGACGGAGGCGCCGTTGGTGGGGCGGGGGAAGCGGGTGATCCAGGTGCCGTCGGGGCTGAGCGCGACGGTGTCCTGCAGGTAGTCGATGTCGGTGCGGTAGAACACCTGGACCTCGACGGCGTCCAACGACTCAGCGGGAAGGTTGGAGTCGCTGGCCGCCTCGTTCTGAACTCGCTGCGGCCACGCGGGTTCAACCGCACCCCGAAGGACCACCCGGGCAATCTTGGCTCCCAGGTTGACCGAGACGGCCCCGCTGGACCACGTCCCGTCCGCGTTCAGCGCGAAGCCCTGAGTGCCCTGGCGGTACTCGATGTCGCCCTCGGGGTGGGCGTAGACCCGGACTTCGTAGCGCTCCGGGGAGGTGATGTTGGCCCAGCGACCGTTGACGGGGCCGGTGTAACTCGCGGGGTAATTCTGGGTGAAACTGATCCACGGGTTCTTCGTCAACGTTCGGGGGAGCTGGTCGATGTCGGCGATGTGCCCGCTGATCGGCCCCACGTAGTTGGAGCCCTGGTAGTTGGCGTCGAAGGTCATGCGGAAGCCCTGGGACTGCTCCTGCTGGCCGCTCAGCCAGGTCGCGGCCTTGCTGCGGTGCGCGGCCATTCCGTCGAGGGTGCTGACCGAGGCCACGTTCGAGGGGGCGCTGCTGAGACCTGCGGCATCGACGGCGACGATGCGGTAGAACAGCGTTTTGCCCGCTGTGGCCGCGTCGTCGACGAAGCGGGGCTGGCTCACGCGCCTCAGCACCGTTGCCGAGCTGGGGGTGAAGGCCGCCGTGCTCCCTCGGTGTACCAGGTAGGACCTGGCCGCGGGATCCGCGGTCCAGGTGAGGTTCACGGCGAGGCCCATGGAGTGGGAGGTGGCGACGACGTTGGTGGGGGTAGCAACAGCAGCTTGCGCCTGGCTGACCACCTGACCTTGCGCCGTGGCGCCAGCAGCAGCAGCAGCAGCAGCAGAAACCGGAACAGGGGCAGCGGCGGCGCTCGAGGAGGTCCAGGTCATCGTTCCCGCCATCAACGCCGCCAGCAGCACTCCGACGAGGAGCTGGACCCAGCTCCCGCGCCACCTCGAGTGCTCACGCAGCCCCGGGGTCGGCCCTGACCCAGCACCTCGCCCGGCACGCGCTGTGGCGGCGCCGGTGACGTTGAGGCCGGACGTGCTCACAGCTCGCCCCTGCGGGTGAGGCGTGAGCCCAGTAGGCACCCCCTGGACCACGCCGGCCAGGGCGGTGGTGGCGGTGGTCGCGGCGGTGGCGGTGGCGGTAGTCGCGGCGGCGGCGGTGACCGCGCCCCCGACGAGCCTGCGGGCCCGCCAGCTGCGGATCGAACTGAACGCGTGACGAGCGTGCACAGCGACCTGCTTCCCGTTCAAGGGCCCGCCCAGGCTGTGGACATGTCAGCCTGATCAACCGAGCACGCACAGAGCGTAAGCACACCATTGCGTTGGGTAGTAGTCTTCTGTGAAATTTCTAGTAAATCGATGAGCAATCTGCGGGGTCAGACGGCCGGAGCGTCGAGCTGAGGGGTGCTCGTGCAGTCGCCGATGTCGTACTGACCCACCGCAGGGTGGGTATGACCGACTACTCAGCCTCGTTGGCGCCGCAACGCGTACAGGCCAACGTCCCGCCCGTAACGTCGGATCGTGCTTCCGTCGCTGCACCTCATCGCCACGCTGTCTGGGGACGACCTCCTCCTCACCACCATCGCTGACGGCCGCAAGCACAGCCCGGTGCCACCACGGATACGTGCACGGGTACGTGCGCGGACCACCCCGTGGTGCTACGGGCCCATCACGGACATCACCCAGGCTTGACCGCCCCTGCTGGCGCGGACACGGCCGCGTGTCGTCGGTGCCAGGAGCATCACGGGCGGCCCTCGCGGACCCGCGCCGCACCAGACCCCGCCCTGCGGTGGCCACTGCCCAGCGGCGGGTGCTCCCACGCGTGAACGAGCACCCCGACGCCGGCGAGCGCCAGGGTCGTCTCATGTCCCCCCATACCGTCCACGTTGCCGCCGGTGAGCTTCGTGTGCCGCTGTCTCGAGTGCAGCTGCTGGCCCTGGTCGACGACGCGGATGCTGTCGCTCACCTCGAGGCGTACTTCACCCAGCGCACCAGCACCGGAGCACCGGCTTGGACCGGGGCCCGCTTCGAGGCCCTCGCCGGCGGTGGGGATCGCCCGGCGACCGCCGATCGCCTGCACGGCGACGACATCGTTGCCGTCACCTTGCTCAGTGTCAGCGTTCCCCGTGATGTCGTCCTGCCGCTGCTGGAGGGCGACCTCGGTAAGCAGGTCGCGCTGCTGCTGGCGAGGGTGCCGCGCCAGGCCGCGATCATCGATCCGACGCGGCCGCGTACCTGGGGGAAGGTCAGGCGCTGTGGCAGGCGTGGGATTTGTTGAACGCTCAGCGCGGAGTCAAGGGGGTCACGGCCAGCAAGCTGCTGGCGTGTAAGCGCCCCGCAGTGGTGCCGGTCTACGACCGCGTGGTGCGCTGCGCCTTCGGCCACCCTGCGCACCCGTGGGAGTGGCTGGTCGCCCACTTCGCCGACCACGACGCCGATCTGGCGGGGCGGCTGGCGGCGGTGCGCGAGCAAGCCGGCGTGGACGGTGGAGTCAGCGTGGACGGTGGAGTCAGCGTGCTGCGTGTCCTGGACGTCCTCGCGTGGATGCGCCATCACCCTGAGCACCGTGCCACCGGGTGCCCCGGCGTGCCGACCTCGGTGCGCGGCCTTGAGCGTTCCTGATCGTGGGTGCCGGCAGGAGGTCACGGTCGTCAGGGGCGTACCAGTGCTTCACCCGCTGCTTCGCGCTGCTATTCCATCTCGTACAGGGCCAGATTGCCGTCGCTGGCCAGTGGGGTCCACTTCTCGCGCAGGCGGTTCTGCAGTGCGCTGCGCACGGTGTTCCGATGGAAGGCCAGTCAGCGGTACAGGACGGGGTAGGGGTACGGGGCGGGTGCAATCGGTCGATGCAACGTAGGTCTCCCACGGCCAACATGGACGGGGAGGAGCGCTGTTTGCTGAGCTCCTTGACGATGTGGGCGGTCGTGAGTGCCTCGACTACTCCTGCCCCGCGGGCGAGGTGACCCGCCCGGTTCAGAGAGCACCCCCCTTCGAGAGGGGGAGCACTGATCACTTCGAGTCATCTGCAACAGATCTTGCTGTGATTTTGCCGCGTACTGCCTGTCACTGTGCGTACTCTCTGCGTGATCTCGCGTTCGAGGTCGAGAACTGCCGCCGCGCGTCTCTAGAGCAACCACTCCGCCGCCTGCGGTCGCGGTGCCGCGCTCTTGAACCACGCGGAGGGCCACATCAGCGTCAGGGGTCGTTCATCGTGCGTAGTTTCGTGCGTCGCGTCGTGCAGGGCGTGGCCAAAGGTGGTGCGGCCATGCCTGGTGTCCTGCCGAGTGCAGAGCAGGACGGCGAAGCGACGAGCAGCGTCACGAAGCACCCCATCACGCTGCACCCCGCCGCGGCGACTGCGGCGCTGCCAGCGTCGGCGGCCGTCCCCACGCCTGAGGCCGCCCGACTACCGCTGCGACGCCGGACGCGCGTAACACGTGTTGCAGCCGCGTCCACGATGCTGGCGTTCGCGATCGGCGGGGTCGTCGACCTCGACCCGTTCGCACTGAACCTCTGGGCAGCGCAAGCCGCGGCCCGTGACGCAGCACAGCCCATCGGCACGAGCGAGGACCTGCGTCAGGACGCTCTCGACGTCACCTCCGAGCAGAACGCCGCCCAGCAGGCCCTCGCCGCCCAGCAGTCAGCTCAGGACGCCGTTCGTCTCGGCGGCGCCGGTACGACCGCTCCCGAGGTCGGTGTCCCCGACGGGGACAAGAACCCCCCGCCCTCCCCGCGCGACGCGGCGATCGGGAACGCCCAGCGTCAGGCCCAGAGCAGTGATCAACCCGTCGTCGTCGACGGTTTGACGACCGAGACGGCCCTGACGACCGCGATGCCCGACGGCACCCTCAGCACCCAGACTTCCCTGGGCCCGATCCGCTACCGCACCGACGGTGGCACCGGCGCCGACCTCACCGGGAAGACGACCTGGGCCGACATCGACCTCAGCCTCACCGGGCAAGACAGCACCGGACGCACCACCGCTGAGGCCGCGGGACCGTGGGCGGCACGCCTGGCCGATTCCTCCGGTAGCGGGATGGTCGCCGTCGGCCCGGCCGGACAGACGATCACCTGGTCCCCCCAAGCCGCCGCCGCACCGGTCAGCGTCGGTGGACCCGGCGGAAAACTCCCCACCGTCACCACGACCGCACCCACGACAGGTGTCACCCCGGTGACCACCGGGGTGGACCTGCAGGTCCCGCCCGCCGACCCCGGCAACGCCAGCACCCCCGGTGTCGGCGCGGACGCACCCACGCCTGTCATCACACCGACTCCGGGCGCGCAGCTGAAGAGTTCCACCAGCAGCGCGAGTGACGACCCCGCGACGAGCACGCCCGCGTCCGAAGGCACCACTACCACCTCCGCCACCTCCGCCACCGCCACTGCGGACCAGGACCAGGACGACCCCCAGGCTGTCGGCAGCGACGCGGTCTTCCCCGGCGTCTTGAAGGGCGGGCGCGACTACACCGTCTCGGTCACCGCGACCGGTGCGGAGGAATCGGTGGTGCTCGCCTCGCGCGAGCAGGTGACCGCCGCCGGCGGCGCGAGCGCAGCTGCGGTCTACCGCAACACCTTCACCCTCCCCGCGGGCGTCACCGCCCGCCAGGCGACCGGTGCCGGGACTGCGGGAGTGGATCCCACGACCCTCGGGGTCGAGTTCGTCGACGCCTCCGGCACCGTCGTCGCCACCTTCGGCGGCGGGAAGGCCTTCGACTCCTCGAGCAACGAGGTGGGCGAGCCGGCCACCTCGCCGGTCGCGACGCGACTCCTCGCCGCCAAGGCCGGTACCGGGAACATCTCCGGATCGGCGACGGTCGAGGTCAGCGTCAACCCCACCTGGGTCGCCGACGGTGCCCGGGTGTTCCCGGTGACGATCGACCCGCACATGGCCACCGGTACCGGATTCTCCGGCTCCACCGGAGCCAACGGGTCCAACAACTTCGACGCCTACGTTGACGAGGCCTACCCCACCACCAACGAGGGCGTGCAGGACTCCGGACGCCTCCTGGCCGGCTACCGCCCCATCAACGGCGCCAACAAGGCCTCCACCACCCTGGCGTATTTCAACCTCGGTGACCTCATCGGCTCCGAGAACAACATCACCTCCGCGCAGTTCTCGCTGTGGAACAACTACTCTTACTCCTGCTCCCCCACCGGCCTGTGGGTCGACGCCGCCACCGCGCAGTGGAATCCTGCGACCGTCACCTGGAACACCCGCCCGGGCTGGGCGAACGCCGGGCCGATGAAGACGTTCGCGCACGGCTACTCCTCCTCCTGCCCCGCGGCGGCAGAGTTCTACGACGTCACCTCCATCGTGCAGAAGTGGTCCAACGGCACCACCGGCTACTCCCCGGGGCTGCCCAACTTCGGCTTCATCATCACCGCCAACGGCAGTGACGTCTCCGGCTACAAGCGCTTCAATTCCGCCGAGACCGGGTCCGGTATGCCGGGGTTGACGGTGTCGTGGGAGAACTGCACCACCTACCCCGCCGCCTCCGGCTACTCCGGGACCCGCAAGGTCTGCGGGTCCATCCGCGACGACTACGCCCTCAACGGCGGTCCGTCCGGGTTCGGCCTGCCCACCACCACCGACGCAGCCACCCCCAACGGCAAGGGCTACTTCAACCACTTCAAGAAGGGCTCCGCGGAGGACGGGTCCATCTACTGGGCTCAGCCCACCGGCGCCCACAGCGTCGCGGGAGCCATCCGCGAGCGGTGGAAGGCCGACGGTTGGGAGACCTCCGCGGAAGGCTGGCCGTCCTCGGACTACAAGGCCTCCCCTTCCGGTGTGGGCTACTACAACCACTTCTTCAACCTCGACACCGGCCAGACCCGCTCGATCTATTCCACCTCGACGACCGGCACACGGATGGTCCAAGGACTCATCCGCGAACGCTGGGCTGCTGTCGGCTATGAATCGGTGACGGGATGGCCCGAGACCGAAGAGACGAACACCCCCGGTACCAACACCGGCAAGGTCACCTACTTCCGTCAGGTGGGAAGCGACGGCCAGACGTGGTCGATGGGGAACACCACCTCCCGCTCGACCGGCATCTACTTCAAGACCGGCTCCGACGCCGCCTGGTCCGTGCACGGCCGGATGTTCCTGCTCTACCAGTCGATGGGGGAGACGACGTCGTGGCTGGGGTTCCCCAAGAGCGATGAGTTCCACCCCCAGTACATGCCCGGCGGCGGCAGCGCCCCGGTGGATGCGAAGCAGACGAACTTCGAGAACGGCGTCATCTACGGCGACCCCCGCAACGGCTACGTTGCGGTCGTCAAGCCAGGCGCGGCGGGTATGCCCGCACCCTCGATCAACCAGCACACCGCGCGCCGCCTGCCGCTCGAGGTCGTCGTCAACGCCCCCGCGGTCAAAGACCCCGACACTGGTGTCGCCGGCACCGCCTGGCCCTCGCGACTGACGGCCCCGATCGTGCAGTACCGCCGTGGCGCGAAGGCCGCCACCCCCAACACCTCCGCGCAGCCGGGCTCGGTGTGGAACAGCGTCGACCCCGCTGATCTGAGCTGGCCCAACGGGCAGTCCGTCGCCTACACCGTCGACACGTTGCAGAAGCCGATCATGGTGTCGAAGGCGGTGAAGGACAGTGCGGGCAACGACAGCACCAGCTTGGTGCTGAACCCCGCCTTCGGTGGCGCCCGGTTGTACTGGGACGCGGGCAAGACCCTCGCCGGTGTCCCCGGAATCCTCGACGTCCGATTCGTCTTCACCGACCTCACCACCGGCAAGCCCGTCCCCGTCGCCGCCGTGGGTGGGGTGGAGTACGACCCTGACGCCGGGCAGGCCGGCACCACCGCAGTCGGTCCCGGTTCCCTGAACCTGCTCACCGGAGCCGTTGACCTCTCGGCCACGGACGCATCCGCGTTCGGTATCTCCGTCTCGCGTACTGCCTCCTCCCGCCGCACCAGCGCCGGGTCGGAGAACATCGCCGGGTCCCCGTTCGGCCCGCAGTGGGCCTTGGGGGGCGTGGACGACGACCTCGACCTGGGCTGGACCTCGATCCGGCAGACGTCGGACTACTCCCTCGACATCCTCGACGCCTCCGGGCAGGCGACGTCGTTCGTCGTCGACGACGCCGGAACCACCTGGTACGCCGAGAGTGGCGCGGAGGACCTGAAACTCCTCAGCACCGGCGGTAGTGCTGTCAACCCGTTCACGGCGTCGACCTGGACGCTGACCGACGGCGACGGAACCGTCACCACCTTCGCCAACCGGGTCTCGGCCACCGCACCCGCGGCGATCGCAGCGAACATCACCGTCGGTGGGGGACAGCAGGCGACCTGGCGGGTCACCTCCGTCGCCCCGGCCGGGGCCACCGGTACAGAAGTCGCGGCTCGTAATGCGACCCGGTACGCCTACACCCCCGTCACCGTGAGCGACGCCGCAGGCCAGCAGGTGACGGCCATGCGGCTGTGGCGGATCGGTGCCGCCAACCCCGCGATGTCCTCGAGCGACCAGGGGACCTGTCTGAGCGCGGCGACTCCTGCCGTGGGATGTCGGGTGCTGCAGCTGAACTGGAACGCCGACCCCGCCGCCCTCGCTCGCGTAAGTTCGATCTCGCTGTACGCCAGCGACCCGTCCAACACCAGCACCACCGCGCCGCTCACCCTCGCCACCTACGGCTACGACAGCAGCAACCGTCTGGCCTCGGTCACCGACCGCGCGAACCTGATCACGAAGTACACCTACCAGGACAACTACCCCTCCCTGGTGGGGACGAAGAGCATCGACGTGCCGGGACCGGTCTCCACGGTCGAGCCCGCGGGTCAGAAGAAGTGGACGTTCACCTACGGTGAGGTCGCCTCCACCTACGACACCGGCCAGTCCGGGTCGAAGGGGCGCCTGCTCAGCGTGTCGCGACCGAACCTGGTCGCCGGGGAGGTGGCGGCGGAGTCGGGGTCCTCGACGTGGAACGTCGTCTACGGTGTCCCGCTGGACATCACCCGCTTCGGTCCCTACCCGATGTCGGCGCAGGCCGTGCTGACGTGGGGCCAGGACGCACCGCCGTTGGATGCCACCGCCCTCTACGGACCCAGCGCCGGCGGCGACGCCAAGACCGGTGACCACGACGCCTTCGACGACGCCAACGGCTCCGGGACGGCCAGGAACTGGACGACGGCCGCGGTGACGTACATGGACGTCAACGGGCACACCGTCAACGTCGCCCAGCCCTCGGCAGCAGCCGGACGCTGGGTCGCCTCCGGCACCTGGAATGAGACCGCCACGACGGCCACCAACGTCGCCAACGTGTCCTCACCGAGTCTCAGCACCCGCAACGACGCCGGCCAGGCCGGTCCCAACGGCGCTTCCGGCGGCTCCTCACCCAGCCCTGGAACCGTGGCGATCCCGGTCAAGGGTGCCCGCATCAGCGCCGCCGTCGTCGACGACGCCGGCAACACCACCTTCAGCCTGAGCGCCGCCAATAGGGCTCTGGCGTTGGGCCAGGACGACCCCGACGCCCTCAGCGTCGGCGCACCCAGCGCCGACCAGCAGCTGGTCAAGCTCTCGGCGATTCCGTCCGGCGCCTCCACCCCCTCCGGTGCCGCGACGCCCGATGTGAAGGGATCCCCGACGTGGCTGCGGGCGCAGCTGCTCTCCACCCAGACCCGCTACGAGCTGTCCCGTTCGACGTTCACCGCCGGCCCGCAGCTGCGCGAGCCGAGCGAGGTCGCCGTCGCCTCGCTGCAGCCGCTGCGCCTGACTCAGACGAAGCCGTCGTCCAACGGCAACGGAGCTGGTTCCTCGGTGCCGGTCCCCGCGCGAGCGGTGACCTACACCGTCTATGACCAGGACCGAGAACTCGCCACCAGCCCCCAGGCCAGTGAACTACCGACGAAGGTCACCACCGGATTCGTCGCCGGCACCGACGAGCTGTTGAGCGCCACCGTCTCGCTCCGCTACAAGGACGCCGCCGACGGGCTGTGGAAACTGAAGCAGGAGGACGCCACCTACTTCGGGATCCCCGTGGCCACCACCGCGATGCTGCGCCCGATCGACGCCAGCGATGCGAAGGTCCACGACATCCGCTACACCGAGACCGCCTACGCCTGGACCGAGGCGGCCGCCGGGAAGCCGGTCTCGGTGAAGACGTACGGCGAGGCCGGGGGTTCCACCGAGACCCGCACCAGCTACGACGTCTTCGGTCGGGTCATCGCCTCCAGCATGCCCCGCAACGCCGGCGACACCAGCGAGACCGGGACCGCCTCCACCACGCGGACCCGCTACTACGGCGACGCCACCAACGGCACCAGCAACTGCACCAGCGCCAACAGCACCGCCAACGCGGTGCTCTTCGGCGGCATGGTCTGCTCCACCGGCCCGGCCAACGTCCAGGTTTCCGGTTCGAGCGGGTTGCCGATGACCACCACCACGTACAACCGCACCGGGCAGCCGAGTGTGGTCACCGAGACGCTGACGCCTTCCGGTACCTCGACCGCGCAGGTCCTGCGTACGACTTCCACGGGCTACGACGGAGCCGACCGGCCCCTCACCGTCACCACGACCACCGCCGCCGCACTGAACGTGGCCGCCGGCAGCGAGGTGAAGACCTTCACCTACGACACCATGGGCAACCCGGCCAGCACCACCGACAGCGGCTCCAGCAACGTCGCCAACGGGCGGACCCTGAGCACCGTCTACGACCAGCTCGGCCGCGTCATTACCTCCACCGACGCCACCGGTCTGCAGACCAAGACCACCTACGACACCTCCGGTCGCGTCGCCACCACCACGGTCAGCGACACGAACACCAATCCCGCCAACGCTGGCACGGCCGCCATCACCGGCTACAGCGCCGTCACCGCCGGCAAGGCGTGGAAGCAGACGAACACCTACGACCCGATCACCGGGGACCTGGAGACCACCACCGACGAAGCCCCTTCCGGGCAAGCATCCGCTGGGACCATGTCGATGGTCGTCGACGTCGAGGGACGCACCATCTCCACGACCAACGGCGCCAGCGGCGGTTACACGAAGAAAACGTTCTACGACACCACCGGCGCCGCGGTGCGCCGCACCGTCATCGCCGGCGGGCAGACCGTCCTCGACGAGACCAACGGCACCCCCACCGTCTCGGGCACCACCACCACTCTCGAGAGTTTCGGCGGTGGCGAGAACGTCTACGGCCAGCAGATCGAGTCCTACCAACAGCTCAAGGCCATCCCACGCACCAGCACCGGCGACCCCGTCGGGACCACCTCGACCTCGGTGGCCGATCAGGCCCGGCACCGCCGCTACTCCTACGACGGCCTCGGCCGGCTCATCACAGCGGCGGACTCCCGCTTCGCCCCCGCCGCCTCCGGCCCGCAGGCCGCTTCTTGCACGGTGCGAGCCTGGGCTTACGACCTGGACTCCAACCAGACCGGGCGCGCCAGCACATCGGCGTCGGCCGGATCCTGCGCCGCGACCGGGTACACGTTGCCGTCCACGCCGGTGGCGCACACCTTCAACGCCCTCGACCAGATCGTGGACAGCGGGTACAGCTACGACGCTCTCGGCCGGACCCTCTTCGTGCCCGCGACCGGGGAGAACCTCCCGGCCAAGACCGCCGCGGGACTCACCGGCAACGGCGGGCTCAGTGTCGCGTACGCACCCGGTGACATGGTCGCGAGCCAGACCCTGACCACCAGTGCAGGCAACGAAGTCCAGAGCTTCGCGCTGGACCCCACCGGAGACCGGCTGCTGTCCTCCAGCACCACCCTGCCCGGGCAGAACACCACCACAATCACCAACCGCTACAACGACACCGACGACAACCCCGCCCTCATCAACGAGGCCGACGGAACCGTCAGCCGCTACGTCACCGGCCCCGACGCCGACCTCACCGCCGCGGCGACGTTGAAGGCCGACGGCACCAGCGGGCTGACCTGGCAGGTCATCAACCTGCATGGCGACGTCGTCGCCACCGTCCCCGCCGGCATGACCGCCGCGGCCACGGCCTCGGCCATGACCGATGAGTTCGGGGTCGCGCTCGACGCTACGCCCGGGCGCAACGACACCACCGACTCGCGCTACGACTGGCTCGGCGGGAAGCAGCGCTCCAGCAACGCCCGCGCCGGCCTCACCCTCATGGGAGCCCGGCTGTACAACCCCGCAGCTGCACGTTTCCTGTCCGTAGACCCGGTACCTGGCGGAAACGCAAACGCCTATGTCTATCCGCAGGACCCGCTAAATACATTTGACCTTGATGGTCGCGTCAAGGATGTAGGTGGCGGCGGTGGCGGGGGTGGTGGTGGCGTTCGAGGATATAGCGTCCCACTCACGGGGGGACCCGGCGGAAGACTTCTTTCGTCTGGCCGCGTCGGGCAGATCGGCGAGGATTTTGCGCGCAGTAACCTTCAGAAGACGTACGGGAAGAACAGCGTTTACTGGAACTCGCGAGGTGGCGCATGGCGAAACGTCCCGGGCGTCGGTGTGCGCCGCTATGATGCGGTTGCCTTCGACCGAAACGGCCGCGCGACCTACTACGAAGTGAAAGCTAACACCAGTCGCCTAACCGCCCGTCAGAAGAAAGCGGATGCTTGGATGAGGGCGCACGGATACCGAGTCAAGGTTATTCGAGTTAACGTTGATAGAATGTCCGGGCATGCGAGCTACAAGAATTGAGAGGGACCATGAATGTCGCTAACTTCCGCCGGAAACTTGCGCACTCCCTGGGGGACGAGTTCAGGGTGGGCAAGAAGAGTCTATGTCTGTCACTGAACCCGACGGCCGTAGCAACAGTTCTGCCAGAGACGCAGACACTGCTTGGAATTAAGAGTGTCGGGGTTACGATTGCAATCTATCGAGAATCAGACAGGTCCGCCTGGTTGACAAGGAACGAACTTCCTCTAGATCAGGAATATGCAGGCACCAATGAGGTGGGCGACTTTGGCTTCTTGTTTGGCGCGGAACATTTTTTGGACAGACCACACGGCCATCGCTGGTCCATTCAAGATACCGAACAGCTGGAACTAAGCTGCAACCATGTTTCACAGCTCATTCTGAGTAATCGACAAAAGATGGAAGATCTAGCAGAGATGCTCCCAAACAGGAAGGGATTCCCTGCAGGCCGAAAAGCTCTAAAGATTCCTGAGCGAGCCTGGTTGGCAATCGACGAAACCTGCCCTTGGAAGCCCTGCCTGGAACAAGGCCGCAGAGTCACGGCGGGTGGCATCTGGCCTGAAGACGGGACACCGAACTACGCAGTGTCAGCTCGTTGAGTCAGCAAGGGCAACAAGTGAGTCCCGCGTGAAATAAAGGCGTCTGCAGGCAGAGTCGATACAGGAGAGATGCCAATTGGGTCGCGCCGCGGGACGCCAGACGGCTGGCGTTGGCCACGAGGGTCTTACTGGGGCCACCTGACGCATTGGCGGCCCGCATAGGCGATGGGGGCAGGTGCCGCGGGGCGTACCCGCAGCGGTCTCGCAATCACGTTGGCTGCGCAACATCGGCATCATGTCCGCCGCCTGTCGGTCAAGCGCCTGGTGGCTCGCCTCCGCTCCTCCTTTGATGCGGGATAATGTATGGAATCCCATGCGGTAGGTAATGTTGCTAACTTGACCACGTAATGGTGACTACGGCCCGCCCTAGCCACTACTGTGCGACTGCAGGAACGGGGCGGCGCCCGGCACAGAGATTAGCGGCGTAACTCATCTAGTAGACCCGCCGCCAGTTCACACCGAGACGTATCGACATTAAATGCCCAGGCTCAATTGCCTCCCGGCGCCGGATACACCTAAGGTCATCAGCGATCGAAGCTGCGCTTGAACTTCTACCGTCAGGGCCGCGCTTTGCCTTGGAAGAAGACTTTCCGGCAGTACCAGCGGATCCTCTAGGCGCACCAGGTACGGAGCCACTAGGTCCGCCCTGGCCGCAACTGAGTACGCTCGGCCACCCGCCGTCGAGGCCCAAGGTAGGCGACGGACCACCGAAGTGACCTGAGATGCTCCCAATACCGCGCCTGACCGGTAATTGCGTACCGTCGCGGATGACAACGATCCACTACTAACCCCCAGGTTCAGAGCCTTTTCACGGTAACAAACCAGCGCGAAGTGGCTTCGCTTACTTGAAGCATCCTCGGGAGCTTTACTCGTCACAATACTGGCCGCGGGAAGCTCAAACTCGTCGCCATTAAAGGTCCTGGCGGAAGTCCAAAGATATGTCTTCGCTGGTGCGACATCCTGCCTAGCTGCTCTGCTAAGCATTGGTGAGAAAATTACCTCGGGCCGGGATTCGGCGACCACCATCTCAGCTAGGGATGGCCAAGGACTGCTGCCTATCCCCCACAAGAAAACCCCGCCATTTAGGCGACGTTCCACCTCCTTGCGGGCAAAAATTGCACTAGGCGACTCGCCCGACTCCACGCCAAACTTGGTCCAACAAAACGCCTCGGGAAGATCGTTGCCATCGGTCGTGCCCATGACGCGTAAGATACCCGCACAGAGGCTGCCCTGGAACCTGGACACTCCGCACGTGGTGCTGATAACTTCTTAACAACCGAACCTGAGCGTTGAACGAGGAGTGCTTTTCCGCATGGATTCCCCGTCAGCCAGTGTACGCCGGGACCTACGCCAAGCCGGCATGGCCAACGCAGCCATCGACGCAGTTTGGCCTGAGTGGTGGAGCGAGGAGGCGGGACAGTCACTGTCCGCAGTCACTGAGCTTCGCTACACAGTAGCCCGACGCCTGGGCCTCGTCCCGTCGTCGCTTCTAGATGGCAACCCTCGCTTCGTATGGCACGACGAGGCCAAGTTTAAGGGTTTCGTTGGGCCGGACGGCAACACTCGTCCAGCCCTCACCTCTTTTGGGTTCGCTGTAGCCCGCCCCCTACTAAATGCCACAACATCTGGTCCAGCCATTGACGGCGATGCTCAGCAACTCCGAGGTTTACTATTAAAGTCAGCGGAGTATATAGACCTTGGGCTACTTCTTACCCTTTGCTGGGGTACTGGGATTCCCGTGATTGCGCTCGATGTTTTCCCCTTAGAAAGCAAACGCATGGCCGCTATGACCGTACGCGTCGAGGACCGTTTCGCAATCTTATTAGGGATGAATTCCCACTATAGCGCGAGAGTTAGTTATAACATAGCTCACGAGCTCGGTCATATACATCTGGGCCACTTCAATGAAAGCCCGGCTATTATTGACCTCGATGACCTTGACTCGATGAATTACCCACCCGAGGAAGACGCAGAAGAACGCGCCGCAGAGGACTACGCTCTCACGCTTCTGACCGGCCGTGTGAGACCCACTTTTGAAGGCATTGCCGATCACTTTACCGGGGCTCAACTGGCCCTGGCGGCGAAACAAGCAGCCGCTTCTAGCCGTATAGATCCGGGAGTCATTGCTCTTTGCGTTGGATTTTCTACTCGCCGCTGGAAGCAGGCGTATACGGCTCTGCGGGAGATACCCCCTGGGCGGCGGGACATTAAATCTTACGTAAATGAAGTTGCCCGTAGGCAACTAAACTTCGACGCCTTGCCGAGCGGAAGCTCGTACTTCCTGGAGAGAATCCTCGGGGGCCCTCACACATGAAGGGTCTCGTGGACAACGATGTGCTTATTAAGTTGGCGGCTTATGATCTTCTGGGATTCCTCGTCGAGGAGGGCTGGACTGGAATCCTGGGCGCGGCTCGTTATGTAGTACTCGGTGTGCTGCAGAAGGGGAGACGGATCGCGTCAGCTGATACGGCGGCCACCCAGTTCAACGATTTCCTTGAACATGCCACTCAGCTCGAACCGACGACCCAGGAAATCGCTCTCTCCAGTCTAATCGAGGATGCTGCGACGAAGATCGGAGCTGAGTTAGACACTGGAGAGTCACAGTTAATAGCCATTTTGTTGTACCGCAGTATTCCCGTTCTACTTACAGGAGATAAGCGTGCGATCGCTGCGGCTGAGCGGATATTGCCGACCGTTCTGGAGCTACAGGGGCTAGCGTCGCGAGTGGCTTGCTTAGAGCAGGTCATCCTGAACGCACTGTCTAAGATTGATCCCGACGAGGTCCGTAAAAAAGTCTGCGCTGAACCGAAGGCTGACGTGGCAATAACGGTCTGCTTCAGCTGTGGCAGCGATCGAACAGTCTTTTCAACGGCCGGCCTTGAAAGTTACGTCAACTCGTTACGCAATGCTGCACCAACGGTTCTAAGCCCAACGTTAATCTAACGCAGGAACAAGGCAAAAGGAGCCTCCATTTCCGCTACTAGGCGGACGTGCTTGACACTAGGCGGCTCACCGCCTTCTCCCTCGACTAGCTTGAGGCATGCCTTGTCGACGCGACCCCGTACGTAGTCCGAGCCCAATTTCCCTTGGCTTTTGCCGACAGCGACCTGGGTCCGGCTCAGGTCAAGGTCAAGCTCTCTCTCTTCGAGGGATTTGATACGAAGGGCGTACCTCGACCCAAGAACATTGATCCCCGACGGGATCGTCTGCCAAGTGAGCCCGTCAGCCGAAAAGGAAGAAGCCCTCACAGGGTCTGCGAAGTGCAGCGAGTTCATCGGTTGCATAACTAAGAGCACAGGCCCAGTGCTGGCTTCCGCGAAAGGCTGGACCATCGTCAGGGGATGACAAGTATTGCCACCATACCCCCACAGAGAGTATCCGACCTCGTCAATCTCCTTCTTTTTACGCTCAAGTATATCGTCTAGGGTCTCCCGTGCATGGGTCCCTACTTTCATGTAAAGTACTGAGTTCCCCGTTTGCAGTTGACTCGTCATTGCTTACCCCTCTAATAGCTCAATCTCGTATTCGGAGTCGTTGGCCATCCCGTAGTCCACTCGCATTTTTTCCCTAATGTAGTGTACCCGAGGAGAGAGGCCTTCGCCATAGAAGTTCGTGAGTCTCTCGGCCGTGAGGACTTCAGAGTCACTGCCTTGTTTGGGGCCGTTGCCCGGCAGCGACTTCAACTGAAGGTTGCAAGAGCGTAGGTCGGGTGCATCATCTAGGTGATAGGCATGCAGCTTTCGCGCCATTCTGCTGACATAGAATCCCCTATCGCTGGCAAACCGCTGCACGTTGTGCAAAACCACTTGGGGCCAAGCAAGCGTGTCATCGTCGGCGATCACGACGAGGCCCTCGCCGTTGTAGCGGACGAGCTCCATTCCTCTTTGCACGAAAAGATTTACGCTCTCGCCACTGTTACTGGCTCCCCAGGGGGGATTTGTGTAGAAAAGGTCGTAGTTGAGCTTTGGGGGTACCGGGTCGAGGCAGTTATAAAGGACGGCCTCGAGGTTTTCCAGCCTCTCTTGGTCTGCAAAGCGGTTGACCGCCTTCACGATGCGCTCATCAAAATCCAGCACCGTTATTTTACTAGGGCCATAGTCTATGATTCCGCGAGCCGCCAAATACGCGACGGCCACGCTAACCGCGTCGCCGTCCCCCATGAATGCTAGCCGGCGCCCGTCGGCCCAGCTGGCAACGTATTCGCTTTGCATCACCATGTCCCCGGCCTTCATATAAATTTGGTCAAACTCACGCAAGGGGCGCGGTCGATTCTGTATAACATCCGAGATAGCATTTAGGGCTTGGCGCAGGTCTATCTCTTTGGGCACGCAGGTCTCCTGATCAAGTGGGAGTCATGGTCCGTTGCGTTACTTACGGTAGCGAGTACAGAGCGTCTTGTCCGTCGCGAGCGTTCGCATGAGCTCGTCCCTGAGCCAGCCAGGGCTAGTCCTCTATACGTCGATCGCACGGGATAAGGGCGGCGAATCCCGCCTGTCGCTGGTGGCCGCGGACCTGCGGCGGGTACTGCCACGACAGGGTGGCGGCACGCAGGGACCCGATCAGGTGACGGTGGCTTCAGTACCTGCTCGCAGGATCCGAGAGGGCAGAGAAAGTTCGGCCTCTGCCCCGCCTCGAGGTCGCTACGTGATGGAAGGAATGAGCAGACGTGCCTGCGCAGCCACCCCGATCTCGGGCAGGGTCGTTCGAGGGTGCATCCGAAGGCGACCGCCAGAGCCGGGGTAGCTCGAGTCTTCCGGTAGCCCGCTCGGCCAGCGGGCGGATCCCGCAGTGGGCGATGGACGAAGCCGTTGGTCGGCCCAGCACCACGTCCGGGCGGAGGAGCGCATCACCCGCCGCCCGTGGCGCCCACCCGGCTCTGGGCGCGAACGGGGGCCGCCGCGGCCGGCGTGGTGATCTGAGGGCTCGAGGTCGGCGTCGGGCACGTAACGTCTTGATCGGTGTCCTCGTCGCGACGGTTGTCGTCGGCGCCGGGTGGGTCCAGACCACCGGATTCGGGAGCCCCGCTGGCATTGACAGCATCCCCGGCATCCCCGGCACCGCGGGCACGACAGGTGTCCCCTCCCCCGGCCACGAAGCCAGCCCCGAGGGTGCACCCGCCGGCGCGCAGGTGCTGCTGCAGCAGGCACTGGTCCGGGCCAGCACCGCCACCGGCCTGCAGTTCATCGACGACGGCGCCACCACCGAAGAGACCTCCCCCACCCGCGAGGCGTTCCAACCCCAGCGCTACGGGGACCGCTGGGCGCCGGTGCTCATCACCTACAACACCACCACCGAAGTCCCCGATCTGGCGGCCAGCGTCATCGCCCAAGCCGGGCCCGCCACCGTCACCACTACCGTCCCCAGCCCGTGGTCGGCTGTGACCGGGCGAGCAGGCGCCTCGGTGGACGTCTACGTCAGCGGAGTCATCCAGATCGACGCCGCCGAGGTCGCCACCGTCCTGTCCCATCCTGGTGGCCAGGAGATGGTCCGGGCCGTCTTCGAACACGAGGTGGGTCACCTCCTCGGGCTGGCCCACGTCCATGACCCGACCCAGCTGATGTACCCCCAGGCCGGCACCCTCACCGACTACGCAGCCGGTGACCTCACGGGCCTGGACGCCCTCGGCACCGGTGCGTGCACACCCACCCTCTGACCCGCCGCCGGGCGCCGCAGTGGCTCTCGGCGCATCACTGGTTCTCGGCGCGCCACCCGGCGACACCACAGGCCCGTCGACGCCTGCTGGCAGGCTGGGCGGCGTGACCGTTCAACCGCGCCCGGATCGCTTCACTCCCCCGGCCGGCCCCGACGCGATGACCGCCGACGCCCCGGACACAACCTCTGACACTGCTACCAACCCGGCCAGGGCCGACACCGATGCCGATACCGATGCCGTTGCTCGAAGACGTCCCCCTCACCGAGGACGAAGCGGGCTACGTCGAAGCCGCCCGCGCAGCGAACACGATGGGCGGCTACCGCTCGGACTGGCGCAAGCTCACCACCTGGTGCACCGGCAAGGGCCTGGAAACGCTGCTCGCAGCCCCGGCGACCATCACGGGATACCTCACCGATCTCGCCCGAGCCGGCGCCAAGGTCGGCACCATGAGCCGCCGCCTCTCCGCCCTGAAGTTCGCCCACCAGCTGCGCAACCTGCCCGATCCCACCCGCAACGCCCGCGTCGTCGCCGTCTGGGAAGGCATCCGCCGCACCCACGGCGCACCACCCGAGCAGTCGGCCCCGCTGATGCCGCCGGAGCTCTTCGACGTCGTCGACGCCTGCCCGAGCACGAAGGTGTGGAAGTCCAAGGGCCGCATCCCCGAACCGGACCTCGCGGCACCCGCGACCGCGCCCTGCTCCTCGTCGGCTTCGTCGCCGCCCTACGCCGCAGTGAACTCGCCGCCCTACGGGTGGAGGACATCGAAGACCACGCCAACGGCTTGGTCCTCACTCTCCCCCGCTCCAAGACCAACCAGACCGGGGAGACCACCGAGCTTGTCGTCCTGCCCCGTGCCGCCAACCGCGACTGCTGCCCTGTTATCGCCTTGCACCAGTGGATGTCCCTGGCTGGCGTTGTCGAGGGCCCGGTCTTTCGCGGGGTGGGGAAGAACAACCGCGCCACCGACCGGGCCCTGCACCCGGAGTCCATCAACACCCTCATCCAGGCTGCTGTCACCCGCGCCGGCCTGGACGCCAGCACCTACTCCGCGCACAGCCTGCGGGCGGGGTTCGTCACTTACGCCCACCTACGCCCACCTGCGCGGTGCCTCCGACCGGGCCATCGCCCACCAGACCCGCCACCGCTCCCTCGCCACCCTCGGCACCTACGTCCAGATACAGCAGGCCTGGACCGACAACGCGGCCACCCTGCTAGGCCTATGAGGTCTGCGGCGAAGCGGCGGCGGGCCCGGGCCCGCAATCAATGCGCCTTGTCGTACTCCTCGAGCAGGGTCTGAGAGATTCGCCCGCGATCAGCAACCTGATGACCCTGCGACCGCAGCCACACACGGACCTCGTTGAGGTCCCGACCGCTCGCCGATCCCGTTCCGCCGCCACCGCCGGAGCCAGCACGCCGGGCCTTGGGCCCGCGCGACCCCGCCACCTTGCGGGCAGAGCCAATCCAGTCGCTGAACGACTCCTCCAGCGCTGAGGCGTGGTCGTCATTCAGGTCGATCTCGTAGGAGACGCCCTGATAGGCAAACGTTACCGTCTGAGTTGCCTCAGACCCGTCGATATCATCAACAAGCGTTACTTGTGTCTTCTGAGCCATAACCTCATCATGCCACACCTTCACTGTCCCTTTAGCATTCAACGGAGCATTCGACGCGTGATTCCCCCTCATCTCACGGTGCAACAGATGCACCGCGCGCACATCATCGCTCAGAACCCAACGGTCGCTGATGACGTGATACGCCTGATGCGACGTCGCCGCCGGTGGGCGGTCCTGCAGCCAATACGACTCATCGGGTGGTCGCTCGGGGTCCCCGCACTCGTCATCGGTCTCGCCCGAACAGGCGTCGGCGAGCAGACCTCCCCAGTGGCCTGGATCGGCTTGACCCTCGTCTACATGGCCATCATCTCGGGGGCCGTTCAGAACCTGACGGTGTACCCGGCCGCCTTGCAAGTGCTGCACGGTATAGACGTGATCCGCAGAGCAGGAACCCCGGGGCGACTGGATCGGCAGAGAGTTGCTACGGCTCTGATCAGGGTGACAAACATCGTTGCCACTAGCATCCCCCTCGGACGATGGACACCGATATTTGGGTTTCACGACCGGGTTATTTACGCCGAACGCCGTCAGATCCGCCTTGCCCTGATGTCTCGAGTCGAGGCCAGTATCGTGACCCGCAGATGGACTGGGCTAGACTAGAGGACGACGTGTGGCGTCTACTTTTTCGCATTCATGCTGAGGACTGGTTCAGGATCAAAGACCTTGGGGCGACAGGAATACCTCAGGTCAAAGTTCGCTGGCGGGAAAACATTGACTGGCAGAAAATTCTAAGCTGGATGGTCGGCCTAGCCACAATCACGGGCGTCGTATTAACTATTCTGCGGTGAGCGCTCAACCGTGCAAAATGTATCTTTTGCACCGTGGTTGAGATGTTTGCTTGGCTGCGATCATCCTGGGCTGCCAGATGCGCATATCACTCCCAGGACGGCGTCCTGCACCAACGGCCGGTCAGCACCTCACAGCCAGCACCACCCCCGCCATATGAAGGGTGTTACGTCCTTAAGTACAGGCCCTTCGTAGCATGTGCTCATCCTGTGCCTGGGGTTTGCTCTCCTCATGCGCCGAGAGGGACCAACCGCGGGAACGTCTCCCACTCCCCGACGCCGCGATCAGGCGAGCTCACGTAAGCACCGCACCGCCGCGATAAACCGCATGACACTGACGGCAGTCCTGCTCTCGGCAGCCTGCTCCACAACTGCAGACCTCTCGCCCCCACCACCCGCAGACGACCTACCGGTCACCTCACTGAAGGGTCACGGCCGCGACGGCTACGACATCTTGGACCGCGATGGGACGCGGCAGGATCCCTCAGGCACGGATCAGTCGCCCGGGGAATCTGATACTGCCGAGCCGCCGATCACCGGCTCGGCGCAGCGGCGCATCGAGGTCGTGGCGGTCGTGGACGCAGGCATCGACACCACCCACCCCTCCCTTCAGAAGGCGGTGGTTGGTGCCTGGACCGCGCCGAGCCTCGACCCGCTCCCTTCCGGTTCGACCCACGCGACCCAGGTGGCTGGCCTCATCGCCGGCGCACCGCACGCCGACTTCCCCGGGGGTTTGGCCCCCGGCATCGATCTGCTCGACGTCCGTGCTCTGGACCCTGCAGGGTCCGGGGACCCCGCAGACGTCGCCACGGGGGTGCGCTGGGCAAGCTCGCACGGCGCCGACCTCATCGTCACCAGCTTCGCCTCTGGCTACGACGACCCCGTCATGCGCGCAGCTGTGCATGAGGTGACCCGAGCAGGCGTGCTGGTCGTTGCTGCTACCGGCAACGGCTTCGGCTCCTCTGCCACTTACCCGGCCTCTTACCCCGGGGTCCTCGGGGTCACCGCCCACGACCGGAGGCAGCAGCGGGTCCGGATGGCTAACCTCGCCGGCGCTGACGTCGCCGCCCCCGGGCAGTCCGTCATCGCGCCCACGCCCGGCACCGCGACCGGCACCGCGACCGTGACTGGCACCTCGATCGCCGCAGCCACCGCTGCAGGTCTGCTCAGCACCTGCTGGGACCTGGATGAGGCCCACCGACTCACACGTCATGAGGGAGCGGGCAGCGTCCGCGCCCTGGACGGCGAGCACGATGGCACCCAGGTGAGCGGCTGGCCCGGTCCTGCACTGGGCGACGCCGGAACCGTAGTTGTGCCCATCCTTACCTGCCCCAAGAGCTCCAGCGGACCAGCCCGGTGACCTGCTCCCCCGGTGGCCGCTACCAGTCTCAGCGCTGGGCGTCCGCTGCTCCCAATAGGTCACCCGCCCGAGGCCCCCCGACGGCCGCACCGCACCCCGACGCACGAACGGCCCTGGTGCCGCGACAACCCCTCAACACGCCTCGGAGAAGCCCATGAAATTCCCCGTCCGCACCGCCATCGGCTCGACACTGGCCGCGGCCTTGCTCCTCGGCGCGGGCGCCCCGGCCGGCGCGTCGCCCGCACTAGCACCTGGTGACCCGTCCGGCTCCACCTCCAACGCCGCCGCATTGGAAACAGGATCGCAGGACACCTCCCCCGCCGCGGTCGCCGGTGCCGACGGTGCCGCGGTGACCACCGTGGAGGACATCGATATCGAGGGCACCGCAACCGTCCGCCTCGACAAGAAGACCGGCGCCTTTGAACCCGTCGCGGTGGACGCCGTCATCGACGGCCACGCCCAGCACGAGACGTATACGGTCCAAGAGTTCGTCCTGCTAGGCCAGGGGGAAAACTTCACCGCCACCTTGCGTGCTGAAAGCACCGGCGAAATTTCTCACGTCGACACCACCCGCGTCGAGCAGCAGGCCCTTCCCGCGATCATCCTGGCGCTCCTGGCCAAGCAGGGTTTGCAGGCTGCGATCAAGTTCTACGGCAAGACTCAAGTCAAGAAGGCCGCGAAGTCCTACCTCCTGAACAACATCAAGGCAGACCGGTGGGCTCACATCATGGATCCCAAGCACTTGTGGTCCAACGTCGGCGCCAAGAGCAAGGAGCAGATCGCTGACATCATGGCCTCTGCGATGGCGGAAGGAACACACCGCGACCACGGTACCCACGCCAGTGAGGTTAACTGGCAATACAAGGGTGAGACTATCGTCGTCCGGTACGCCAAGAGCGGGGGCCAGATCAGCGACGGGTGGGTGAGGAGGCGATGATGGGACTGCAGGCGAAAGTGGCTGCCGCCCATGACCTGCCTGGGGTCCTCGATGCGGTCGACCTCGCTGCTCAAATGTCGCTAACCGCCGTGGAGAAGGAACTGGACTACGACTTCCTCGACCAGAACAGCGCGCAGGCACGCGCGTTCTTCGACAGGTGGCTGCCAACGCTGCGCCCCTTAGAGCGGCTCCAGGCAGCTTCGTGGGTGGTTGGGCAGCTCACGTTGTCTTTGGTCGCCACCCCGCACTCCTACGGAGTCGCTGCCCAGGTCCACCTCGATGCCCTCATCGGAGCCGCTGCGGATCTCGCCAGCAACCTGCGCGACTTCGAGGGGTTGACCGACGGCCCGGACGCAGAGGTCTCTCCGGCAGTCGGTGCGCGGGTAGCGCACCTGGGCAGCACGGCCCAGGAACTCCACGATGTACTGCAAGGGCTGCGAGACGGTCTGCCGAACATCGACCTGTAGCCGAGCGGCTGGAAGCTGGGAGGGCGTGGCGCCACGGGGCGCCGCGTCTTCCTGCTACCCGACCCGTTGCGATCCTGTTTCATGCACGGTAGGACGGGCGGTCACTCACGGGCCCGACTGTGCTCGTGAGATCGCTTAGCTCACGCCTCGCGGGTACAGGGCAGGATAACGCCAAGGTGATCATGCAGCAGACCCAACTGGAGGCCCACCCTCTTGCTCAGGTCCTGACCTCGATGCCCAGCGTCGGGTTCAGGACCGCCATCAAGATCCTCACCATCGTTGGCGACGGGTCAGCCTCGCCGAGCGCTGCGCACCTGGCTTCCGATACCGGGCTGGCACCGGTCACCCGAAGCTCGGGCACGTCGATAAAGGGCGAGAGCCACTCCCAACGCGGGCACCACACGCTCAAGAGCGCGCTGTTCCTCTCCGCCTTCGCGGCCCTGTCCGATCCGGACAGTCGCCTACTACGACCGCAAACGCGCCGGAGGCCGCGTCACAACGCCGCCCTCATCTGCCTGGCCCGTCGACGCGTCGACGTCCTGTTCGCCATGCTCCGCAACAAGACCGGCTACGGGCCAGGTCCGGCCGACGCAGCAACCACCTACCGCTACAACCGACGACATTCAGAAGTTGCGGGACCCATCCCCACACCCTGCCCGCGAGCGCCGACGAGACCCCACGTGCCAAGCCACTCATTAATCCATTGCCTTGAGCAGTTTTGCGGTCATGGCGAATTTCGATGGTCACGCCGCCGGCTCTGGATTGGTTTTGAGCAAGCGAACAAGTGGTCAGAGAGCACTCAGCCGGCCGGCCGCTGCGCTCACCACTACTGAACGCTGTAGCGCCGTCACCCTTCGCGCACTCCCTCACCTGGACGGGGTACCTCACCGCTCACTACCCCCAGAACATTCGCGCCAGGCGAGAGACTGGGCCGGTGAAGCGGCAGAAACGGCGACGGATGCCGCAACGAGCGTTACTGGCCGGGACCCTGACCACGGCCGTCTTCGCGGTGTGGCGGTGGGGGTTCTCCCCTGTCGTCGGTGAAGGCACCCTTGTGCCCTGGACGATCCTCGGTGTCATCGTGGTCTTCGCGACGGTCAGCACGGAGCGCTTCACCCGCCCCTTCGTCGGAATCGCCACCACGGCCGCCGCAGCCGCCGTGGCCGACCTGATCACCGGCGCAGGACAGGGACAGCGTCCTTCAGGGGTGATCGAGGTCCTAGACGAGTTCTTGTACATCGCCTTCGCCGCCGGTGTGCTGGCTGCCGCGGTCAGTGGAGCGCACCTGCTCTTCGCCCGGCTCCCGCGGGCTCACCAGCCGCAGGCTGGAGCCGTCGTGACCCTGGGCGCCGCGGCGTGGGTGGCGTGGATGGGGTGGTGGCCCCTGAACGACAGCGGCCCCGCCCACCCTGAGGCACTGGTCGCCGCAGCCGCCGCCACCCTGCTCATCGCCACCGTCCTGGGTGAGATCACCCTCGGCCGGTGGCGGGGAGCGTTGTTCGCCCTGACTCCGGCCGCACTGCTCGCGATGGCGCCCCTGGTGGCCTCGGACTCACTGGGGATCATCGCCTGGGTCGTCTTGACCGCGGGCGCTGCGGTGCCCTGCCTGCTGGGGGTAGGCCTGGTCGCCTCAGTCCGCGGAACTCGTCGACGCCTGCACCCAGCCTCCCACTGACCTACTCCAGAACTCCGCCCACCAGCACAAGCCCAGCAGCGGACAGCAAGCTGGCCCACCCGGCGAGGACGAAGCCTGCACCGGTGCTCTCCTGATGAGCTACACGACCTCACGGTCATCCCGCGTTGCGCGCGGCCGGCGACGTCGCGATCACGATTCTGAAGCGGGTGAGCGTTCAGCCCTGCCTGGGCCGGCTGGCCTGGCAAGCTGCCCCCAGGAGGTGAGTGCCGTGCTGCTCGGTGCTGGTTCGTGGATAGTCGCGGTGCTGCTCGGACTTGCCGCTGCTCGACGACGCAGCCGAGAAAACGCGGGTCGGTACCTGCCCTTCACCGTCCGCCGCTTCGACCGCTACACCGGAACGGTGGTCACCACCGGGACGTGGTGGGTGTTGTCCCTGGCCGCGGTGGTGTTCGCCGTCGCGGGTACGTGGTGGGGCATGGCTCGCATCGCCGGCGGCTTCGGCGGTCTGCTGTCGCTGCTCGTGATCTGGGCGCCCGATATGGTCGGCACGGTGGTGCACAACCGCCGCCTCACCTCCTCCGTCGATGCGGACCTGCAGCGGCTGTAGCCGCCGCGCGACTTCACGGTCATCCCGCGTTGTGCGCGGTGGCCCCGGTGTCGGCGACGACCGGATCTGACGAACAGCGGATGGTGCCGATCGACGGTTCCGCCCTCACCCCTTCGATCCTTGAGTACCGTCACCACGGTGATCCAACGACGCCGGCCCCTGCGATCGCCCCTGGCCGCGGCAACCCTGCTCGCTGCGATCAGCGCCTGCTCAGCAGCCGCCGATGGCCCAGCCGACGCGGTCGACGAGGAGGAAGCCCGCACCGCGGTCGCCGCCGTCATCACCGCCGCCGCCCAGCGCACCCCAGAAACGATGCAGCAGATGTGCGCCGACAACGACGGCTGCCCCGGGACCTCCAGCGCAGCCCTGTCCTCACCCGGCGACGCCCCCGACCCGGAGACGCCCCCACGAGAGCTGTGCGTCGTAGCCCTGCCCGCTACTCCCTCTCAGGCCGGCTCACAGTTAGTGGTCCTCGAAGGCCTCGACGGGCGCGGACGGACCTACGTCAGTCAGGTGCTGGTCGACCGCGCCGGAACGGGCGAGGAGGGCCGGGAGGACGAGGACGGTCTGCAGGTGCAGGAGCCGGCCTTCTGGCTGGGTATCGGCTACAGCTCACTGCAGCGCGGGCGTGCTTGGAGCACCGCCACGGACGACGCAACCGAGCGGCAGGTTCACAACGAGCAGGCACGGCGAGCCTGCACCGACACCAAGGGGTGGATCACTCAGGTGGCTACCCGCAACCCCGTCCAGGAGAGCGCCTCCCCCTCGACGTGAGGCGCGGCCGGACTCAGCTTGTGAGACAACCGACCTTCCGGTCATTCCGCGATCTGGGCGGTTAACGACTCCGCTCACGTTAACCAGCATGGGGTGGCGCCAGCGACTCACCGCGACAAGCTCAGCCCCAAACCCGACCCCGGTCTGGTCGGACACCAGCAGCTCCACGGTGCTGCGCGGGGAGCCCGCGTTCCACAACGTCACACCCACTCCCGCCCAGCCAACTCAGCGACCCAGCTCAGGCTCCACCCGACTTTCGTAGGGTGCATGCTGCCCATCCGGTGAGCTTGACTGGAAGAGACACGACTCATCTCTAACCAATCAACAAGACGTCCCCCACGTCGACGCCAGATGCCAGATGCCAGATGCCAGATGCCAGATGCCACGCCACCGGTACTTCCCTAGAGACCACCCAGGAGACAGCCGTGCTGACGATCGCCGTCCTTGAAGCCATCGTCCTACTGTTCTGGGCAGTGGGGCTGGCGGCCGTCCTTTACGGGGTGACGAAGGGTGTCTTTGATCGCCTCACAGCTCTCCTGGCTCTCGCCGCGGTGGTCTTCATCCCCATCCTGGGAAGCGCGCTCGTAGCAGTGCTGGTGGTCAAGAACCGGCGCCGCATACGAGCCGATGGGCGCTGAACCCTTCCGTCCTACCGGCAACCAAAGCCGCACCGACAACAAATTGACCCCACGCGGTCACTGTCCGAGCTGCGCCCGATCAGTAAGAGGATCCGCACCGGGAGGTCACGTGCCCGACGCAGCGACCGCCCACCAGCTGGGGCGGCCCACACCCTTGGCTTCGATGCTAGGAGCTGGCATCGGGGGGTTCCTCCTGCTCGTGGTGACGTTGCCCTTCCTGCTGCTCAGCGCCCTGCCACCCGTCCTGGACCCGGAAGTACCGTCGCACGATCCGCCGGCCGCACTGACGACCGTCGTGGCCACCCTTCTCGCCCTGGGCGCTCCGACCCTCACGGCGATGGTCATCGCCCTGCGTCAGCGTGCCAACGTCCGCGTCACGGTGCTACTGATTGCCGTACCGCAGGTAGTCCTGTGCATACCGCTGGTGCTGCTGCACCACCTGGCACGAGCTTGACCCTCCTTCAGCAGGCCATGTTGGGCACTGCCGCACGTTCGTGGCGCAATTCGGGCGCAAATCGGGCGCAATCGTGACGCCTGATGCTCCTGCGGTCACAGCGGAAGGCGGACGCTCTGGAACACCACTTCGCCGTCACCGTGCGGGTACCCGGCTAGCGGCCGCGGAATCCCTCGTCGATCTACCGGCCGTGACGCGGTACGGGACTCACGGTGCGCGCGGGCGCACGGTCATGCCGCCTTGGGTGCTCGCGGAAGGTTTGAGCCGGAAGTGCACCCACCACGCTGATCAGGCCCCCGACGAGCCCAGCTCCCCAAGGCGGTAGAACAGCTCCCCAGTGCCCAGACAGGACCAGAAGACCTCGTCCCCACGGGTCATGGGAGTCAACGGGTGGGTGGCGGGGTGGCGCGGACACGACGGCCAGATCGTCGCCGTCCCCGTCTCGTAGAAGCCGGCCACGATGATCCCGTCCTGCAACGCATGAGCCGCTTCGGCAACCATTTCCGCCGTCACCGGGTCACCGGGAGCACCGACGAGGATGCCGTTGCCGCCCCCCACCGCCGTCGTGACCATCACCTCCCGGGCAGCTGAGTGCGGGTCGTAGGGAGAAGGTCCCCAGTCCTCGTCGATGGAAACGGCGTACCCGCTGGCTTCCAGGTCCGCCACGATGGGGCCGATCACCGCAGCCGTCTCTGTCCTCACCTGAACAGGATGCCGAAGCGGCCCGCGCGCTGCTAGCAGGCCGGCCTTGGCGGGCTTGCCGGCTGATCAGACGCACGGTCATCCCGCTCTCCGGGCGGTTGCCGGCGGGCCGGCGACGTCTCGCTCCTGCCGATGACCGAGGTACGCCCCGTTCCCCATTGCTCCAGAAGAGTGAGTGTCCCCAGCCGACGCGGATCAAACGGCAGACTCCCACCAGTGAGCTCCCGGCCCTCTCCTACCCACCTCGACCTCGCAGGCATCGAAGGCGACTACGTCGTGCACGGATGGACCCGGCCCCGCATCGCGGCCCTGATCGCGACGCTGCTGATCTCAGCCGTAGTGCTGCTCGAGGGGCTACTGCTACACGAGCAGGTGGTCCTCGGCCTGGCCATCGTGGGACTGGTCCTCACCCTGGTGAGCAGTTGGCGCATGCAGCGCCAGGCGGTGACCACGACTATCTCGACGGAGGGCATCACCATCGACCGTGGCGCAGGACCTCGTGGCCGCACACACGTTGCCTGGGTCGATGCCCGGGAGGTGTACGTGGCCGGGGACTGGCAGGCCCACAGCAGCGTGCGCACTAGCGCTAACCACGAGGTGCCCCTACCGGGACTGGACCGTGCACGAGCTCGCAGGCTGGCCGAGGCACTTCGGGCCCGCCGCTAGCAACTGGGGATGCTGCAGCAGGGCCCGGCTGACTTCACGGTCATCCCGCGTTGTGCGCGGTCGCCGGTGGCCGGCGACGTCGCGCTCTTGCCGATGGCCGCGCGGTCCCGTCTGCGTGGTTGATTCCCGTCTGGCAGTCGTTGAGGGCATGGTGCCAATGTGGCGCGAGGCGTGGTCAAGTGGTTCCGAGCAGGGAAGGGCACCGGCGCCATCAGCACTTCTGAGTTGCCCCCAGGGCGCGACGCGTGGGTGCACCTCAGCATGATCGAAGGACCGGGCCCCCTCACTTTAGAGATCGGCGAGGCGGTGGACTTTGAGTACGAAGCCGCCCAGCAGGACAGCTTCGACTTCCGAGCCACCCGGGTACGACGCGTCACCGCCGATGACGTGCCGGTGACGGGTCGCCCGGCCCGCTCGAAAGGACGATCTCGGCGACCCTGACGTCCTACCGCGAGGGCGGTACGCCCGGAGTCAGAATGGGCTGACGTCGACGCCACGGACTGTGCGGCGCGAAGATCGTTTCATGGATGAATCCTACCGCCCTCGTGCTCTGCGGGTGATGGCTGAGTACGGGGAGCAGGACCCCGCCTGGGACAGCGACATCGAGCACATGGGGCCGGTCACGCTGGCCGAGCTCGGCGTCAGCGAGGACCTCGTCCGGCGGCTGCGCAGGTGGAGCGCGCGGTTCAACGCCATCGCCTTGACCGACTTCCGCTTCGGCAGCGCAACCATGGAGGACGCGTGGGCCGATGAGGGACTGCGTCTGGCCTACGAGCTGCAGAACGAGCTGCCGGACATCGTGATCAGCTACGTCCACGACGACAACCCACGGCCCCTGCGAGACCGCCGCGGGCCAGGATGAGCATCACCCGCACACGCCGCGGTGCGCGGGCGCACGGTCATCCCGCGATCCGCTCGCACGCCGACGACCCGCAACCTTGCAGTCTTGCCAACGAGCGGAAAGTGAAACTAGAGCAAGTACCTGAGCCAACGTCAGTACCTACCCAGAATTACTGCCGCAACGTGCAACCAGATCTTGAAGCCCCTGCGTCAGGGCAGTGTGGACGACATGAACCGGGAAGAGCACTTCACCTCCTGGGCACACGAGGCGACCCCGCAGCTGCGGCGCATCGCCCGACTACTGGCCGGCGACTTCCACATCGGTGAAGACCTCCTGCAGGACGTCTACGCCAAGATGTACGCCCGCTGGCCCCGCATCCAAGACCCCAGCGCCTACGCCCGCCGCGCCCTGGCCAACGCCGCCACCTCACGCTGGCGCAGCCGCACCCACCGCCACGAAGCCGTCCGCGACGTCGACGACCACCTCGCCGGAGCCGAACCCTCCCAGCCACTGATCGACCTCGAACAACGCGCCGACCTCCTCGCTATCCTGCGCCCCCTGCCACCACGCCAACGTGCCGTGATCGTCCTGCGCTACCTCGACGACCGCAGCGACGAGCAGGTCGCCGACCTGCTCGACATCAGCGTCGGCACCGTCAAGAGCCAGGCCTCATGAGCTCTGGCCCGGTTGCGCCAGACCCGGCCCGACCACGCGGTCGAGGAACGGCCCCAGCCAGATCGGCCGGGCCCAGAGACCCCCTCCTCCACTGCCTCCTCCGCTGTCTCCTTCGTGGATTGGACCCGCTCGTGAACACCGAGACCCACGACCCCCTCCCCGCCGCCCTGCGCGCTGACCTGCACGCCGCCGCCGGCACCGTGGGGGACTCCACTGCCTTCATCGCCGAGGCCACCGGCCGCGGACGCAGCAGGCTGCGCCGGCAACGCCGAAACCGTTGGGGCGTCGCCTCCCTGGCCGCTGTCCTGTTGACCGCTGGAGCCGTCGGTGGGGCGCACCTGCTGGGACCCACTCCGCTGGGCCTGTCCGTGGCCGGCCCTGTTCTGGGCCAGTCTGAGCCGGCTCTGACACCGCTGAAGACCCTGCAAGGCGGCTCCGTGGAAATCGAGCCCAGCGTGACTGCCGCGGCCGCCGACACCCTGGGCACCGTCGTCGAAGCCCACCTGCCGGGCTGGTCCGCCAGCAGCAACGTCCAGGGCTGGGGATCGCCTGGCTTCATGAACGTGATCTGGGATGCGACCAGCACCGTCACCTCACCGGCGGTCACCCTTGAGATTGAGGTGAGACGAGCCGCCCCGTTGGAGCCCGGGCGCATGGATCAGGCCTGCGACGACACCGCTTCCTGCTCCCAGCAGACGCTGGCCGACGGCAGCATCCTGACGGTCGGTACGAAGCAGACCCTGGTGCAGTTGGGGGCGATGCCTGAGCCCGCGCGACCGGTTGAGCCGTTCACCTGGCTCACCCTGACCGATGGTCGCTCGATTGCTGTGGGTGCTTCCATCGCCGCCCCCGACATCCCCGTCGACAGCGTCTACCCGGCGGACTCACCGGCTACGGCAGATGCTCTCCGGGCGATCGTGACTGACCCGCGACTGCAGGCACTGACGATCCCCGCACCCCAGTGACCCGTCCCGCTTCAGGGGTGCGCTGATCCCGTGAAGCGGGCTCGACGCTGCGCGCGACGTCACGATCATCCCGCTGGTCGCGTGCGAGGGGGGCGAGGTCGAGGGCGACCGAGGAACCATCACTTCGGGCACCGCGTCTCACCCAGCGTGCGCCGCCGCGACCTGCTGATCTCCCTCACCGCCACGGGGATGCTGACCGCCTGCGGTGCCCAACGCGGCCAGACGCCCGGTATCCCTGCGTCCAGGTGGCCCGGCGAGCTCGCCACCACCGCCGCCACCTGGCAAGAACTTCCCTCCCCACCGATCGACCCTCGTCAACGGCCAACGCTGACCTGGACTGGGACCGAGCTCTTGGTCACCGGCGGCACCGGCCCGGTGATCGGCCCCACCGTCGATTGCCCACCCAACGCCAGCTGCGCCGCACCACCCACCGAGCCGGCCGAGGACAGCGCGGCCTACGACCCCCTCAGCCGCACGTGGCGTCGCTTCGCAGACGCCGGCTGGTTCCACCACGGAACGACCTGGACCGGCCACCTCTTCACCGACGGCTACTCCTGGTTCGACGCCTCCGCAGGCCAGTCCGGTGCCGCGCCCCAGACCGACCTGCTCGTTTACGCCCCTACCTGGTGGTCGGGGACAGAAGTCTTGTGTGTGGACACCGACGGCAGCGGCCAACCCGTTCCGCACACCCTCTGGGCCTGGAACCCCACGACCGGCTCCACCCGCACCAGCCGAGTCCCAGGCCCGGACTCCGGTGAAAGCTGCTCCACAATCTGGGCAGGGACGGAGTTGCTCGTGGGGCTGACCCAGCTCCCTGCAGAGTCGACCGCCAGCAGCGTGCAGGCCTACGACCCGGCCCAGGACCGGTGGCGCCAGGTGCCGCTGCAGGGCAGCGCCGCCTTCGCGTCCGTGCCGTTCGCAGGCTGGGACGGCACCCGACTGGTCGGCATCGGCTGGGGTGAAGGTGAGACACCGCGACTGGATCGAGTCGACCCCGCAGACGGTGCGTCCAGTCCGCTCGAACTCCCCGAGGCGCTGCAGGATGACGAATGGGCGCAGAACCTAGTCGTGGGGCCAGATCGTGTTGCCGTGGGAATCGGCGGCCGCTACGCCGTCCTGCACGGCGAGGACTGGATCGCACTGCCGGAGCTGAGCGGTGTTGTGGACGGTGACTCAATCACCGCGACCTGGGCGGATGACCGGCCCATCGCCTGGGACGACTCCATGAAGCACACCGGCTCGGTGATCCAGCCCGGCTGATCCCCGCCGCCGCGCCTCAGGAAGAACAGTTGATGTAGGCCGGACCGTCCGGATCACCTCGGCGACTGTGCGCGGTCATCCCGCGTTGTGCGTGGTCGGCCCGGGTCGACGCCGACCGGATCTGCCGAATTGAGGACGATCGCTGAGCCCAGCGCAGCGCGCCCAGTCGTACAAGTCCGAGGTGCTCGAGGGCCCAGCCCACCAACCCGCTAAGCGTCGCCCGTTCGGCGAGTGGCTGCAGACGTCATGCTGGGACGGTGCGCGAACCCACCAACGAAGACGAGACTGCTCGAATTTCCAGAAGTCTCAGCCCGCGACGGCGACAAGTGCAGATCATCGTGTCCGTGGTCTTGTTGGTGGCAGGCCTGGTGATCCTCTTCGCCTTCGACGGGACTACGTCCACCGTGGTCGGTCCTCTCCTGGAAGGTGCCGGGATCGGGGGCTTACTGGGGTCCCTCAGGTGGACACGGGGTGCCTCGTAGCCAAGGGGTTACTCAGCCAGTTCACGCAGTCTCGGCGCCGGCCAGAAGGTCGCGGTCATACCGCAGTGCACGGTCATCCCGCCGTCCGCGCGGTGTCCCCGTCTCGGAAAGCCCAGGTAGCCAACCCGTCGCACCGCCAGCGCCAGCCCACACCGATGCTGAGCATTCAGCCCTGATGCGAGCCCGCTGAGGTCCGCTTCCTCCGGCGCCTGCCCGCCAGTGACGCAACCCCCAGAGGTACCCCGGTCGCCACCAAGATCAGCCCCGCACACACCCAAACCGACAAGGGACTCTCTCTCGACGCGCTTCCGGCCATGAACGCGAAGAAGGTCATGGCGAAGCCCAGGACCCGAGACCAACCGTGCCTGCCCAAGTCCATCTCCCACGAGGCCCGCTGGGGCTTCGGTCAGGCATCGACCCACCCCCACAGCCCAGCCTCGACGGCCGCCAGAACGAGCCAAAGCATCCAGAGCACCTGGGCATGCTCCCTGACGCAGGGGACACTGTCTTGCAAAGCAAGAGGCTGTGAGCCGAACGCCGTAGCGATCTACCGGTCATCCGGTCATCCCGCGGTGCCCGCGGTGCCCGCGGTTCCCGAGCTGGCAGCGACGTCATGGTCATACCGACGTCCGGGATGCTCCTACCCTGAGTCAGTGCTCGAAGCAGGATCACGACGCAAGAACCAACCCGCACCCCCACGCATCATCTGCGAAGCCCTGCAACACCCCGACCACGACCCACGACGGCCCTGGCTGGAACTGCTGCACGACGAGGTACGTCCCGAGATCCTGCTCGTCGACGCACCGCATCTGATCCTCTGGTCCTCGCTGTGGACCCGCCGTCCCGACGCCCAGGTCCGCTTCGACCTTCCCCACGACGCAGGCCGCGCAGGCACCGACCTGCGGTGGACCCTGCTGGTTGCCGACACCCTGCCCGAGCCGCCGTTGCTGGGACACATGTGCAAGCGCCTCAACCAGCTCATCAACGCCAACCTGCGCTACACCTTCGGCCAGTAGCAGCAGCAAACGTGCGCCGAAGCGGCAGGCAAATACCCACAGGACGCGACGTCGCAGCCAGCACCGTGCGGAACACTCGGCCATGGCGCTGAGCAAGCGATCCAGTGGAGCCGCTGCGAGGCGTGTTCGTGATCCCACCGCTCCGCCCCAGACGAAACACCGACTGCCATGCTCATCCGGTGGAAGAGCACTACCGCCCCACCGCCCTGCGGGTCATGGCCGAGTGGGGCGAGCAGGATCCGGTGTGGGACAGCGACCCTGATCACGTCGGCCCGGTCGAGCTGACCGGTCTCGACGTCGGGGCTGAACTGGTCGAGCAGTTGCGGGCGTGGAACGAGCGGTTCAACGCTCTCGGGTGCAGCGACTACCGCTGGCCCGACGACGAGCAGGAACGGGCCTGGCGAGACGAGGGGCTGCGCTTGGCCTACGAGCTGCAGAACGAGCTGATCGACGTCGAGATCAACTATCACCACGATGGTGATGACCGACCCCTGCGGCAGCGGCGCGGTCCGTGAGCGACTGCTTGACCTATCGGCTATCCCGCGGTGCGCGCACCAACGACGAACTGCAGGTCCTGATCCTCGACTCTCTTCGAGGTCGCCCACTGGGCAATCCCCGGTTCGATGTTGCCGTCGCAACAGGCTGATCCCAGCAGACAGAAGCCCCTCCGCCCGGCATCCTGACCCGGTGACTGATCGCCCCACGCCACCAGCTTTCGTCCGACTGCTGCGGTGAATGCTGCGTCGACGACGCGGAACAGATCCCAAGAACCCCCTCCTGGTCGCCCTGGACTGCCTCATGGCCGTCATCGCCCTCTACCTGGCCTTCATCGGCTACCTGGGCTTGCCGCCCTGGTTCGCCGTGACCCTCACCCTCTTGGCCGGCCTCGCGATCTTCTACGCAGTGCGAGAACTGTTCCTCTGGCAGCAGCACCTGCGCCTCACCTACCGATGAGGCATCCCTGACGCCACGTCGCCGCGGACGTTTCCGGCGTCTGACACCCCACCGCGGTAGGCCACGCACGCCACTGTGCCCCAACTCGTCGCCGATCACGTCGTGGTGGCAGTACGACGACCCTGCCGTACCTCACTGACTCCACGGCCGAGAACGCACGGTCATCCCGCCTTGTGAGTGCTGTCGCCGGCGGGCCGCGACCTCGCGATCTTGCGACCTCGCGGTCTTGGCGAACTGCGGACGATCGCGCAAGCCCCCTGCGGACCGGTACACCTGACGTTGTGGACCCCATCGACGAGCAACAACGCCGCATCGAGCAGTCACCGCAGCAGTGGGCCAGCGACGTCGCCAACGCCGTCCCCGCCGTGCTCCCCGCCTGGGACAGCACCCTGACCGTCGGCATCCTGGCCGCTGGCACCCACCAGGGAGTCCAGCTGCTGAGCGTGCACGACACCCTCGAAGCCGGGCGCCCGGTCCTGCACGTCGTCTACCGCCACCCTTGGTGGACCTTCATCACCGGCCTGCGCCGCTGGCTCGACACCAGCGATCACCCACGACTGGGCGAGGACCCGGACCCCGCACGACAGCTAGCCATCGCCCTGGTCCACACCGACATCAGCGAACCGCTGGGCACCTACGCCGACGCCCTCGTCCCGGACGCGGACGGCACCTCGTGGTGGGGTGATGAGCCCCTGCCTGGCGAGCACCACCGGCGAGGTCAGAGACCGAGCGGAGACGGAGCGCCGATGTAGCGGTCATCCCGCTAACGCAGCGCCTTGGGCCTCAGGCGGTGGCCCTGGTGTCGTCACCGTGGTCATCGTCGCCGCCGTCGCCACCCACCCGAACTTCGACGCCCTCACCGCCGTCCTCTGTACCGTGCTCTTGCTGCCGTCCCCGGCCCATCTCACTCACCGCCAACCCCTCATCACCTCACGCCGTTCGCGTCGAGGAACCCATGTTGCCCTCGGGGAAATGACGGTGTCGGACCTCACGGTCACCCCGTTGTATGTGGGTGCTTCGGGCGGCCGTTGGTAACCGACAACGTCGCCGCCGTGGCGAGAGCGCGGAGAGTCACCTCGCCGTTCCTGCGCTCAGCGACGCCGGCGACGCAGGGCGTACCCGACGGCCCCGGCCACCACGACCAAACCCAGAGCGACCAGCTGCCCGCCCCGGTACTGCCGGGAGGTCATCACGGCCAGGCCCCCTAGTGTCCTCCGCCGGAGATCCGCTGCAGAAGTCGCCCGAGTGACGCCAGGATCTGATCAGCGGTCTTGGTCCAGA
>NZ_CEEDMJ010000028.1:0-51084 GCF_979255925.1 Kineococcus sp. AC630 | reverse complement strand
GTGCGGTGAAGGGGGTGGCGGATGTCCGGAGTGAGCGCCGATCGACGATCGTGAGGCGAGGCGCGAACTCGCGCGAACGGAGTATCCGCCACCCCCTTCATCGCACCGCCCGGCACCAGACCGAGCAGATCCTCACCCCGCCGAGGTGGGCGCGTGCGAGGCGAGGAACGAGTACACCTCGCGGTCGTCCACTCCGGGGAAACGTCCCGACGGCAGCGGGGCCAGGGTCTGCGCGTGCAGGCGCGCCGAGGGCCACGCCGCGTCGGCCCAGCGCTCGACGAGGTCGAGGGGTGGGCGGCGGCAGCAGTCCCCGTCGGGGCAGGTGCTCCGGGTCCGCACCCGGGTGTCGCGCCCGCGGAACCACTTGGCGTGGGCGTAGGGCACGCCGACGGTGATCGAGAACCCTCCGTCCCCGCTGCTCCCGGTCTGGCTGGAGCACCAGAACGTCCCGGCGGGGGTGTCGGTGTACTGGTAGTTCTCGGTGGTGCGGTTGCGGACGTCGAACACCGTCCGTGCGGTCCAGCGGCGGCAGACCGGTTGTCCTTCGATGCTGCCGGAGGCGTCCTGGGGGAAGGGCACGCCGTCGTTCTCGTACCCCCGGTACAGGGCCCCGTCCTCGCCGACGCGCAGGAAGTGCAGGGGGATCCCGAGGTGGGAGGTCAGCAGGTTCGTGAGCCGGTGCGCGGCGGCCTCGTGGGTCACGCCGAAGGCGTCGCGGAAGTCCTCGACGGCGAGGTCCTTGTCGGCCTTGGCGGCCGACAGGAACTGCACGGCGGCGGCGCGCGGGAGGAGGCAGGACGCCGCGAAGTAGTTGATCTCGAGCCGTTGCCGGAGGAACTGGGTGTAGCTGGCGGGGCGTTCGTGCCCGAGCACGCGGTGCCCGATGGCCTGCAGCGCGAGGGATCGCAGCCCGTGCCCGCCGGGGATGGAGGCCGGCGGGAGGTAGATCCGGCCGTGGGCGAGGTCGGTGACGGTGCGGGTGGAGTGGGGCAGGTCCTCGACGTGGATGATGCTGAACCCGAGGTCGGAGGCCATCCGCGCGACCTGGCGGTGGGTGAGCGCGCCGACGGTGTACCCGGCGCTGCGGACGAGGTCCTCGGCGAGCTCCTCGATCTCGGGGAGGTGGTTGTCGGTGCGCCGCATGAGCAGGCGGATCTCGGTGTTGGCGCGTCGGGCCTCCTCGGGGGTCGCGTTGGAGGCGTCGTGGCGCCGGGCCAGTTCGCGGTGCAGCCGGACGAGGGACTCCAGGGCGTCGGTGGGGAGCTTCCGGCCGGCGCTCACCTCGGGGAGGCCGAGCGTGCGGGCCAGCGGCGAGCGTTGCGCGTGGTCGAGCTCGATCTCCAGCGCGGCGCGTCGCGTCGGCGGGGGCGAGGGGTCGAGCAGTTCGGCGGGGGTGACCTCGAGGGCGCGGGCGAGCGCCGTGATGAGCGAGAGCCGGGGTTCGCGCTTGCCGTTCTCGACCTGCGAGAGCTGGCTCTGGGCGGTGCCGACGGTTTCGCCGAGCTGGGCGAGCGTCCAGCCCTTGACCCCGCGGTGGTGCCGGATCCGGCGGCCCACAGTGAGGGCGTCGAGTCCGGTCTCGGGTTCCACCGGGGCGAGCGCCGGGTCGGTGAGCGGTTCGAGGGCGGCGACGCGCAATCGAGGCATGCGTTTCACCGTACGTGAAGAATTGCTCTTCTTCACGGGTCCGGACCGTTGTTCGACTGCTCGATCGCCGTCAGGGTCGAAACACGGACCAGCACCCATCTCGAGGAGGCACGCCGACGTGACGACCGAAGTGACGCGTGAGAACAGCAGCGGGACGACCCCGGAGAGCGTGAGTCTCTCGGGGACCCCCACGGCGAACGAGGCCGTGCTCAGCTGGGTGCGGGCCACCGCCCGGCTCACCCAGCCCGACGAGGTCGTCTGGTGCGACGGGTCGCAGGCCGAGTTCGACCGTCTCACCGCGCAGATGGTCGCCGCCGGCACCCTGGTCCCGCTGAACCCGGACCTGCGTCCGGGCAGCTTCCTCGCCCGCTCCGCCCCCTCGGACGTCGCCCGGGTCGAGAGCCGCACGTTCATCGCCTCGCACCGTCGCGAGGACGCGGGGCCGACGAACAACTGGCGCGAGCCGGAGGCGCTGCGCGAGGAACTCGCCGGGGTGTTCACCGGGTCGATGCGCGGCCGGACCATGTACGTCGTCCCGTTCTCGATGGGCCCCGTCGGCGGCCCGATCTCGCAGCTCGGGGTCCAGGTGACGGACTCCCCCTACGTCGTCGTCAGCATGCGCACCATGACGCGGATGGGGTCGCCCGCCCTCGCGGCCATCACCCCGGGAACCCCGTTCGTCCCCGCGGTCCACAGCGTCGGGATGCCGTTGGTCGACGCCGCCGGCCGGCACCGCGACGACGTCGCCTGGCCGTGCAACGACCTCAAGTACGTCGCGCACTTCCCCGAGACCCGGGAGATCTTCTCCTTCGGTTCCGGCTACGGCGGCAACGCCCTGCTGGGGAAGAAGTGCTTCGCGTTGCGGATCGCCTCGGTGATGGCCCGCGACGAGGGCTGGCTGGCCGAGCACATGCTCGTCCTCAAGGTGACCTCGCCGCAGCAGCGGGTGTTCCACCTCGCGGCGGCGTTCCCCTCGGCCTGCGGCAAGACGAACCTCGCGATGCTGCGCCCGACGATCCCCGGCTGGCGGGTCGAGACCATCGGCGACGACATCGCCTGGATGCGTCCCGGTCCGGACGGTGGACTGCGCGCGATCAACCCCGAGGCCGGGTTCTTCGGGGTCGCACCGGGCACGGGCTGGTCGAGCAACCCGACGGCGATGGAGATGCTGCGCGAGAACGTCATCTTCACCAACGTCGCCCTCACCGACGACGGTGACGTCTGGTGGGAGGGGATGACGGAGGAGGCCCCGGACCACCTGACCGACTGGCGGGGCCGGTCCTGGACCCCGGGGTCGGGGAGCCCTGCGGCGCACCCGAACGCGCGGTTCACGGTGTCCGCGGCGCAGTGCCCCTCGATCGCCGAGGAGTTCGACGCGCCCGAGGGCGTCGCGATCGACGCGATCCTCTTCGGTGGCCGTCGCCGCTCGAACGTCCCGCTGGTCGCCCAGGCCGGCGACTGGAGCCAGGGCGTGTTCATGGGGGCCGCGATCTCGAGCGAGCGGACCGCGGCCGCGGAGGGGACCGTGGGTGAGCTGCGGCACGACCCGTTCGCGATGCTGCCCTTCGCGGGCTACAACATGGCCGACTACTTCGCGCACTGGCTCTCGATGCGGGACCGGCTCACGCGGTTGCCCGAGGTGTTCTCCGTCAACTGGTTCCGCCGCGGTGACGACGGCCGGTTCCTCTGGCCCGGGTTCGGCGAGAACTCCCGCGTGGTGGAGTGGATCTGCCGACGGCTGGAGGGCAGTGCGGACGCCCGGCACACCCCCGTGGGCCTGGTACCGACCCCGTCGGGTGTGAACGTGGCCGGACTCGACGTCCCGGCGGCCGACCTCGCGGAACTCTTCGCGCTCGACCCGGCCGCGTGGCTGGACGAGGTCGGCCGGCTCGAGCGCTGGTTCGCCCAGTTCGGCCACCGCTTCCCCGCCGAGCTGCGGGGCCACCTGGACCTGCTGCGCTACCGCCTCGACCCGCCCACCGGGGGCGACCTGGCCGCCTGAGCCTCGGGCGGCCCCCCACGCCCCGTCGTGCCACAGTCGCTCCGGTGGGGCGCGCACCGGCGCCCCGTCGAGATCGACGACCGGGGTGGAGCACGTTGACACCGCACGAAGCAGACGACGCGACCGGCCGGGCGGAATCCGGAGCGACGCGGCAGCTCGCCGAGGGCCGTGACCAGGACTTCGTGGGCCGGCGCGACCTCACCCACTGGCCCACCGCCGCGGGACGCCGCCTGGTCCGCCTCGCCCTCGCCCTCGGGCACCGCTTCGCCCCCCACCAGGTGCTCCTGCTCACCCTGGGCGTCGGCCTGCTGCTGACCGCGGTCCTGGCCGCGCTCGTCGACGGCGTCTACGACAGCGTCGTGGAGGACGACGGCGTCGCCGAGCTGGACCACCCCGCGCTGGCGCTGGCGATGCGCCACCGCACGCCCCTGCTGGACTCGCTGGTGACCGGTTTCACCCACGTGGGCGGCCCGGTGGGGGCACCCGTGCTGGCCGTCACCGCCGCGACCGTCCTCTCCCTCGTCGCGCGCCACCGCACACCCGCCGTGCTCGTGGTCACCACGATGCTCGGCTCGCTGGCCCTGACGGTGGCCGGCAAGGCGGCCGTCACCCGGGCCCGCCCGCCGCACGCCGACGCCGTGCCGCCCTACGAGTTCGGCTTCTCCTTCCCCAGCGGGCACTCCCTCAACGCCGTCGCCCTCGCCGGGATCGTGGCCTACCTCCTGCTGCGTCGCCTGCACCGGAGGTGGGCGCGCCGGCTCACCGTGGTCCTCGCGATCGCCTACGCGCTCGCGATGGGACTCAGCCGCGTCTTCCTCGGTCACCACTGGCTCACCGACGTGCTCGTCGGCTGGGCCCTGGGCCTGGCCTGGGTCGGCGTGGTCATCACCTGCCACCGCCTCTTCCTCACCCTGCGCCGCGCCCCCGGCGGGGCCGGGGCCACGGTGCACCGCTCCCCGCCCGGCGGCAGGATGGACCGGTGAGCGAACCGAACAGCGTCCCCTGGTGGCGTGACGCCGTCATCTACCAGGTCTACCCGCGCAGCTTCGCCGACGGGGACGGTGACGGCATGGGCGACCTGCCCGGCATCACCGCGCGTCTGCCGCACCTGGCCGGGCTCGGCGTCGACGCCGTCTGGCTCTCCCCCGTCTACCCCTCCCCGCAGAAGGACGCGGGGTACGACGTCGCCGACTACCGCGGCATCGAGGCGAGGTTCGGGACCCTCGACGACTTCGGACGGCTGTCGGAGCGCGCCCACGAACTCGGCCTGCGCGTGGTGATGGACCTCGTCCCGAACCACACCTCCGCCGACCACGTCTGGTTCCGGGCCGCCCTGGCCGCCGGGCCGGGTTCGCCCGAACGGGCGCGCTACCTGTTCCGCGAGGGGGACGGTGACGCCCCGCCGAACTCGTGGCGCTCGGTGTTCGGGGGTCCGGCCTGGACGCGCGTCGAGGACGGTTCCTGGTACCTGCACCTCTTCGACTCCAGCCAACCCGACCTGGACTGGACCAACCCCGAGGTCGTCGCCGAGTTCGAGGACGTCCTGCGGTTCTGGCTGGACCGCGGGGTCGACGGCTTCCGCATCGACGTCGCCCACGGGCTGGTCAAGGCCGACGGCCTGCCCGAGTGGGACCACGACCAGGCCCTGCTGAACGGCTCCGCGGAGACCGGCGAGCGTCCCCCGATGTGGGACCAGGAGGGCGTGCACGAGATCTACCGCGGCTGGCGTCGTGTCCTGGACACCTACCCGGGTGAGCGGATGCTCGTCGCGGAGGCATGGGTCACCCCGCCGGAACGTCTCGCGCGCTACCTGCGCAGCGACGAGATGCACCAGGCCTTCAACTTCGACTACCTCCGGGCCCCGTGGCGCGCGACGGAACTCCGTGCCGTCATCACCTCGACGCTGGCCGCGCACGAGACCGTCGACGCCCCGGCGACCTGGGTCCTGTCCAACCACGACGTCGTCCGGCACGCCAGCCGCCTCGGATACCCCGCCGGGCAGGAACCCACCAGCGGTGTCGGTCCCGACGACCCGCAACCGGACGCCGAGCTCGGTCTGCGCCGGGCCCGCGCGGCGACGACGTTCATGCTCGCCCTGCCGGGCGGCGCCTACGTCTACCAGGGTGAGGAACTCGGTCTGCCGGAGGTGACGACGTTGCCGGCGGAGGTCCGTCAGGACCCCTCGTTCGCCCGGACGAACGGCGAGGACACCGGCCGCGACGGCTGCCGGGTCCCGATCCCCTGGGAGGGCGGGGAACCGTCCTACGGTTTCGGCTCGGGTCCGGCCAGCTGGCTGCCGCAGCCGGAACTCTGGGGCCGGTTGTCCGTCGCCGCCCAGACGGGTGTCGCCGGGTCGACGCTGGAGCTGTACCGCACGCTGATCGCCCTGCGCCGGGAACTCCACCTCGGGCGCGGCACCCTGCGCTGGCACGAGATCGACGGCGGCGACGTGCTCGCCTTCACCAGCGCCGACGTCCTCGTCGTCGCGAACCTCGGCCCGGACCCCGTCGCCGTGCCCGCCGGAGCCACCCTGCTGGTGGCCAGCGGCGACCTCGACGCCGACCGCGTCCCCACCGACACCGCCGCCTGGTTCCGCCTCCCCTGACGGGAGTCGTCAGGTCAGGGTCGGACCAGGACCTTCCCCACGGCCTCGCCGGAGTCCAGACGCGCGAACGCGTCCCGGGCGTCGGCGAGGGCGTGGACGGAGTCGATCTCGGGTTCCAGACCGGCGGTGACGCAGAACTGCAGCAGGCGCTCGAACTCGTCGCGGGTGCCCATCGTGGAACCCAGGACCCGCAACTGCTTGAAGAACACGTTCTCCAGCATCGCCGGGGCGTCGCCGCCGGTGGTGGCGCCGGACACGACGATGCAGCCGCCGGGCTTCAGCGCCTGGACGGAGTGCTTCCAGGTCGCCCTGCCGACCGTCTCGAACACCGCGTCGACCCGGTCGGGCAACCGCTCCCCGCTCGCGAACGTCGCCGCCGCCCCCCAGGAACGGGCCTTCTCGAGCCGTTCCGGGGTGCGTCCGGTCACCCAGACCCGAAGTCCCGCAGCGGATCCCAGGGTGATCAGCGCGTTGGAGACCCCGCCCGCGGCTCCCTGGACCAGCACCGTCTGGCCGGGGACGGCCCGCGCCTGGGTGAACAGCATCCGGTAGGCCGTGAGCCACGCCACCCCCAGCGACGCGGCCCGTTCGACGCTCCACCCGGCGGGTCGCGGCAGCACGTTGCGGCGCGGGACCCAGACGTGCTCGGCGAGGGTGCCGGGGTGGAGCTCGGAGAGCAGCGTCCGCCGCGGGTCGAGGGTCTCGTCACCCCGGAAGTCCTCGTCGGAGACGACCGCGTGCACGATGACCTCGGAACCGTCGTCGAGCGTCCCCGCGGCGTCGCAGCCCAGGACCATCGGCAGCCGCTCGGGCGGCAACCCGACCCCGCGCAGGCTCCACAGGTCGTGCCGGTTCAGGGCGGCCGCCGCCACGGTGACGCGGACCCAGCCCGGTGGGGCCCCGGCGGCCGGGGCGTCGGCCACCTCCAGCGCGGACAACGGGTCGTCTGACCCCGGTTCGAGGGCGCGGACGGCGCGGGCGGCGAGCACGCGCCGACGCTACCCCCGCTCCCGGTAGCGTGCGCGGGTGACCACCAGTCCCCTGCTGCCCGTGCTCGACGTCCAGCCGGCCGACGACGCACAGGACGTGTTCACCGGCCCGAACCTCCCGCACTGGCGCGCCCGGTTGTTCGGCGGACAGGTGCTGGGCCAGGTCGCCGTCGCGGCCGGCCGCACCGTCGGTGAGGACCGGCGGCTGCACTCGCTGCACGCCTACTTCCTGCGTCCCGGCGACCCGGACGTCGCGGTCGCGTTCTCGGTGGAGCGCCTGCGCGACGGGCGGTCCTTCTCCGCCCGCCGGGTCCAGGCCACCCAGAACGGGGTGCCGATCCTCTCCGGGATCACCTCCTTCCAGACCGCCTCGGAGGGGCTGGAGCACTTCGAACCCGCCCCCGACGTCCCCGAGCCCGAGGACCTGCGCAGCGACTACGAGATCCTGGACGCGGTCGACGACCCGCGCGCCCGCCAGATCGGCCGCGGCCGCCACGTCGAGATCCGGCACGTCGAACCGGCGCTGTACGGGAGCGCCGACCCGCAGCGCCGGGCGCACCAGTCGGTGTGGTTCCGCCTCGACGCGCCCCTGCCGGGCGACGACCTGCTGCACCGGGGCGCGCTGGCCTACGCCAGCGACCTCAGCGTGCTGGAACCGGTGCTGCGCCGGCACGGGCTGGCCTGGTCGAGCCCGGGGACGAGCGTGGCGAGCCTCGACCACGCGATGTGGTGGCACCGCCCCGCCCGCGCCGACGAGTGGCTCCTGTACGTGGTCGAGAGCCCGAACGCCTCCGGCGCGCGGGGTCTCTCGACGGGTCGGATGTACGACCGCGAGCGCCGGCTGGTCGCGACGGTCGCCCAGGAGGGCATGGTGCGGGTCCCGTCCGCGGGCTGACGTCGGGCGCTCGGACCGGGCTCGGTGGCGGTGTGGCACCGTGGCGCCGTGCTGAGCGAGGAGACCTTCGAGGAACTGCTGACCCGCGTCCGCGCCGGGGCGGCCCAGCGCGAACGTGACCGCGAACTGCCCGCCGAACTCGTCCGCGAGCTCGCGGCGGCGGGGTTCCCGAACGCGCACGTCCCCGCGTCGGTCGGCGGCGAGGGGGCCTCGCTGGAGGTCCTCTTCGAGCGGTTGATCCGGTTGGCCCGGGCCGACTGCAACGTCGCCCACGTCTTCCGCGGCCACCTCGCGTTCGTCGAGAAGCAGTACTTCGAGGCCGACCCGGGGGCGCGCGAGGGCTGGTGGAAGCGGGTGCTGGACGGTGACCTCGTCGGCAACGCCGTCTCGGAGGCCTCGACGACCTCGGACCTCTCCACCGTCCTGGAACGCACCCCGGAGGGTCTGCGGCTGCGGGGCCGGAAGTTCTACACGACGGGGTCGATCTACGCGGACTGGATCGACACCTCCGCCGCCTTCGACGGCGACAGCGTCCAGGTCTTCGTCCCGACCGGCGCGCGCGGGGTCGAGGTCGTCGACGACTGGAGGGGTTTCGGGCAGCGCCTCACCGGCAGCGGCACGACGACGTTCACCGACGTCGCGATCGACCCCGGGCACGTGCGGCGGATCGATCCCGACGGCGACGCGCAGACGTACGTGCTCGGGTTCTTCCAGCTGGTGCTGCTGGCGGTCGTCGCGGGGATCGGCTTCGCCGCCCTGGACGACACCGTCGACTACGTCCGGGGCCGTCGGCGGATCTTCGGCTACGCGGGGGAAGCCCTGCCCCGTGAGCACCACCTGGTGCAGGCCGAGGTCGGCGGGCTCTCCAGCGCGGCGTCGGCGGCCCGGGCGATCGTCCTCGGCGCGGCCCGCACCCTGGACGCCGCGTTGAGCAGGCACCTCGCCGACGGGGACCACGACGTCCTGCTGCAGGCCCAGCTGGAGGTCTACCGCGCCCAGCAGGTCGTCCTGCCGCTGGTCGTCGACGCGACGGCGAACCTGTTCGAGGTGGGTGGTGCCTCCGCCGTCGACGTGGACCTCGGGCTGGACCGGCACTGGCGCAACGCCCGCACGATCGCGACCCACAACCCCGCGATCCACCGCCGCCGCGCCATCGGCGACCACGACCTCAACGGGACGGCGACGCGGCGGTACCTGCCGGCGGGCTGACGCGCGCGTCCGGGCGCCCGCAGGAGAGGGCCGAACGGGTGGCCCCACCTCAGCGGCGCCCGCCGCGGCGCCGATCCACCACCGTGACCCCCCGCCGTCCCGACACGTTGTTCCGGGTGCACCTGATCGTCGCCACCCTGCTCTCCGTCCTCTGCGTGCTGCTGCCCGCCGGGGTCGGCCACGACGTCCTGTACACGGTCGTCAGCTTCGGGTGCGTGGCGGCGATGGCCGCGGGGGTGCGGCGCCACGCCCCGCGGGCCGCCGGCGGCTGGTGGCTGGTCACGGCCGGCATCGGGGTGTGGGCCTGCGCCGACCTGCTGTGGGCCGCCTACACCTGGGTCCTGCACGTCTCACCGTTCCCCTCGCCCGCCGACGTCCTGTACCTCACCAGCTACGTCCTCATCGCCGCCGGGTTCTGGCGCTTCGTGCGGGCCCGCGGCGGCGGCCGCGACCGCGAGGGCCTCATCGACTCGGCGATCTTCACCGTCGGTTTCGTCCTGGTCAGCTGGGTCCTGCTGATGCGTCCGGGGCTGGCGGCCGCGGAGGGCTCCCGCGTCGCGCAGGTGCTGGCCGCGGCCTACCCGCTGGGCGACGTGCTGCTGCTGGCCCTGCTGGTGCGTCTGCTCACGACGGGGGGCGCGCGCACGGTCGCGTTCCGCTGGCTGGTCGGCGCCAACGCGCTGCTGCTGGTGGCCGACTGCGCCTACCAGTACACGACGATGACCGGCGCGGACGCCCACGGGCTGATCACCCTGCCCTGGCTGCTGGGCTACGTCGCCTTCTCCGCGGCCGCCCTGCACCCCTCGATGCGCCGCCTCACCGACGTCGTGGACGGGGAGGGGGACACCCGCTTCACCCGCGGTCGCCTCACCGCCCTGACCCTGGCCAGCCTCGTCTCCCCCGGGATGCTGATGCTCCAGCTCGCGCTGGGCCTGGAGCTGGAGGCGTGGGCGGTGGCGCTGTCCTCGGTGGTGCTGTTCCTGCTCGTCGTGCTGCGCATGTCGGGGCTGCTGCGCCACCTGGAGGGGCAGACCGCCCGCCTCGCCGCCCTGGCCCGCACCGACGCCCTGACCGGGCTGCCGAACCGTCGCACCAGCGACGCGGAGCTGGAGCGCCTGCAGACCCGCGCCCGCGGGGAGGGTTCGACGCTGCACGTGGCGGTCCTCGACCTGGACCGCTTCAAGTCCTTCAACGACACCTTCGGCCACCAGGCCGGCGACAGCCTGCTCGTCGCGGCCGCGGCCGGGTGGCGGACCGGTCTGGAGACCGCGCGCGCCGCCGTCGGCCCCGGCCGGGCGGCGATGCTGGGCCGCTGGGGCGGGGAGGAGTTCGTGCTGCTGCTGCTGGGTCACGACCCCGACGCGGCGCTCGCCCTCGTCGACGGCCTGCGCGGGCTCACCCCGGCGGGGCAGACGTTCTCGGCCGGGGTGGCGCGCTGGGACGGGCTGGAGAACCCGGCGGAGCTGTTCGCCCGCGCCGACACCGCGCTCTACGCGGCCAAGGAGGGTGGGCGGGACCGGGTCGTCGCCGCCGCACCCCCCTCGCCGGTGGAGGTTCCCGTCAGTCGCGGGTGAGCTTGCGGTACGTCACGCGGTGCGGGCGCGCGGCGTCCGGCCCGAGGCGGGAGACCTTGTTCTCCTCGTAGCCGGCGAAGTTCCCCTCGAACCAGTACCAGTTCCCCGGGTTCTCCTCGGTGCCCTCGTAGGCCAGGATGTGGGTCGTCACCCGGTCGAGGAACCAGCGGTCGTGGCTCACGACGACGGCGCACCCGGGGAACTCCAGCAGGGCGTTCTCGAGCGACCCCAGGGTCTCGACGTCGAGGTCGTTGGTGGGTTCGTCCAGGAGCAGGACGTTGCCGCCCTCCTTGAGCGTCAGCGCCAGGTTGAGGCGGTTGCGCTCCCCGCCGGAGAGGACGCCGGCCGGCTTCTGCTGGTCCGGACCCTTGAAGCCGAACGCCGAGACGTAGGCCCGCGAGGGCATCTCCTGGTTGCCGACCTGGATGTAGTCCAGGCCGTCGGAGACGGTCTCCCACAGCGACTTCGACGCGTCCAGGCCACCGCGGGACTGGTCGACGTAGGACAGCTTGACCGTCTCGCCGATCTTGAGGTCCCCGGAGTCGAGGTCCTCGAGGCCGACGATGGTCTTGAACAACGTCGTCTTCCCGACGCCGTTGGGCCCGATGACGCCGACGATGCCGTTGCGCGGCAACGAGAAGGACAGACCCTCGATGAGGGTGCGATCACCGAAGGACTTCTTGAGGTCCTTCGCCTCGATGACGACCTGACCCAGCCGGGGACCGGCCGGGATCTGGATCTCCTCGAAGTCGAGCTTGCGCGTGCGCTCGGCCTCGGCGGCCATCTCCTCGTAGCGGTTCAGGCGCGCCTTGGACTTGGTCTGGCGGCCCTTGGCGTTGGAGCGGACCCACTCGAGCTCGTCCTTGAGGCGCTTGGCCAGCTTGAGGTCCTTCTTGCCCTGGACCTCCATGCGGGACTGCTTCTTCTCCAGGTAGGTGGAGTAGTTGCCCTCGTAGGGGTAGGCGCGGCCGCGGTCGAGCTCGAGGATCCACTGCGCGACGTTGTCGAGGAAGTAGCGGTCGTGGGTCACGGCCAGCACGGCACCGGGGTACTTCGCGAGGTGCTGCTCCAGCCAGGTCACCGACTCGGCGTCGAGGTGGTTGGTGGGTTCGTCGAGCAGCAGCAGGTCGGGCTGCTCGAGCAGCAGCTTGCACAGGGCGACGCGACGCTTCTCCCCCCCGGAGAGGACCGAGACGTCGGAGTCGCCCGGCGGGCAGCGCAGCGCGTCCATGGCCTGCTCGAGCTGGGAGTCCATGTCCCACGCGTTGGCGTGGTCGAGCTCCTCCTGCAGCTGGCCCATCTCCGACATGAGGGCGTCGAAGTCGGCGTCGGGGTCCTCGAAGAGACCGGTGATCTCGTTGTAGCGGTCCATCTTGACCTTGAGCTCGCCGAGACCGTCCTGGACGTTCTGCAGCACGGTCTTGGTCTCGTCGAGGGCCGGCTCCTGCATGAGGATTCCGACGCTGTAGCCCGGCGAGAGGCGGGCCTCGCCGTTGGAGGGCTGGTCGAGCCCCGCCATGATCTTCAGCACGCTCGACTTGCCCGCACCGTTGGGCCCGACGACCCCGATCTTCGCGCCGGGGAAGAACGACATCGAGACGTCGTCGAGGATGACCTTGTCCCCGTGCGCCTTGCGAGCCTTGGACATCACGTAGATGAATTCCGCCACGGGCCCCAGGCTAGTCGCTCGCCACGTCCCCGCCGCCACCCACGGCCCGGATCGTCCAGCCCGCCGTGGTCGAGGCCCCCGGGGCCAGGCCGATGAGGTCGCGGCCGGAACGGAACGCGTCCGGCGGGCAGGTCAGGGGTTCGACGGCGAGCGCGGCGCGGTGGGCTGCTCCCGTGGAGAGGTCGGCGGAGTAGACGTGGACCCAGGGGCAGCGGTGATCGAGGACGAGCTCGGCGCCCCGGCCCCCGGCGTCGGTGAGCCGGACCCGCACGAGGCCGTCGGGCCCCGTCCGCAGCCCCGTGAAGGACCGGTCGAGGACGACGTCACCCACGGGCCGCCGCGCTCGGAAGTCGAGCGCGCCGGCGACGGCGACCTCCCCCACCGGCAGCCGGCGCTCGTCGGTCGTGAGCACGCGCTCGGCGGGGACCTCCAGGAACCAGGCGTCCAGCGCCCGCTCCCCCGGCGGCCCCGCCAGCAGGTACGGGTGTCCGCCCACCCCGAAGGGCGCGGGCGAGCCGCTGCGGTTGACGGCCGTGACCTCCTGGCGCAGCCCGGGCTCCCCGAGGGTGAGGTCGACCGACAGGTCGACGCACCAGGGGTAGCCCGGCCGGGGCTCGATCGTCGTGGTGAGCCGCACGTGGTCCGGCCCGTCCTGGTGGCCGTCGAAGTCCGACCACGCGACCAGGCCGTGCGTGGCGTTGCCCAGGTCGACCTCGTTCACGTCGAGCTGGTGCGTCGCACCCCCGAAGACGTAGCGACCGTCGCCGACCCGGTTGGGCCAGGGCGCCAGCAGCGTGCCCGACATCGCCGGCCGCACCTGGGCCGCCTCGAAGGGCAGGACGAGGTCGCGACCCCGGGACGTCAGCCGGCGCAGCGTCGCCCCGACGCTCACCACGTCGGCCTCGTACCCGGCGGCCACCAGGTGGAACGCCCGTCCCGGGACGCTCACCACCCGTCCCCGTCCTCCCGCGCGAAGAGCAGGAGGTCCGGGAGGCTGGTGGCGAAGTAGTCGGTGGCGCCGTCGGCGCCCACGGCCGCCGGGGCCGGGTGGAGGGGGCGGGCCTCGCCGAGCGAGGTCGGGGGGTCACCGGGGTCCAGGCCGAGTGCGGCGGCGGTCGCGTCCCAGGCGGCGACGACCCGGCCCTCGCCGCCCTCCCAGGGGTGGAACGGGCGGGTCGAGAGGATCTCGCGGGCCCGCGCCGCGAACCCCTGGTCGAGCAGCAGCGCGACGTAGTCCACCGTCAGGTCGTCGCGGGTCAGGACGAGGTCCTCGACCGGTCGCAGACGCGCGAAGCGCTGCGCGGGGTCGTGGCCGAGCCGGACGGCCAGCTGGTCCTGCTCGTAGCGCAGCCGCGCGTCCGCACCGGAGACCTCGACCGCCGCTGCGTAGCGCGCCCAGGCGCGTTCGTCGTCGTGGGAGACGTTGTGGGCGGCGAGGCCCGCGTTGCGCAGCAGGACGGGGTGACGCATCCCCCGGGCGACGCACGCCTCCCAGAGTTCCGTCGCCTCGACCCGACGGCCGTGGGCGTAGAGCAGGTTCCCCAGCAGGAACCCCGCGGTGGTGTCCGCGGGATCGGCGTCGAGGGCGGCGAGCAGGACGTCGTGCGCGTCGAGGCCGGCGGGGAAGGCCAGGGTCGGGTCGCTGCGCCGGGCCCGCTCGCGCGCCGCCGCCGCCTCCACCGGGGAGCCGAGTTCCGCGTGGACGACCGCGGCCGTGTACTCCGCGACGGGCCGGAAGTTCCCGGCGGCACCGGCGGGGACCGCGGCGACGCGCTCGAGCAACCGCAGGGCCTGCCCGTGCTCGCCGGCCGCGCGCAGGTCGAGCGCGACGTCCAGCAGCAGACCCGCGTCGTCGGCGAGCTCGCGCTGGTCCAGGAAGCGCAGCGTCGCGTCCAGCGGGTCCACCGCGAGCGCGGCCCGCAGCACCTCGGCCGCACCCCGGTGGTTCCCGGTCCGACGCCAGAGCAGCACCCGCACCGCGATCCGCCGGGTGTCGTGACCGACCACGCCGTCCAGGGTGTCCAGGACGCGCAGCGCGGCGCGGTCGCGACCCCGGCGCGCCAGCGACCGGGCGAGTTCCAGACCCGCGGCCGCGGCCCAGGTGCCGTCCCAGCCGGCCTTCCCGAACGCCCGTTCGGCGTCCTCGACCCGGCCGAGCCGGGCCAGCACCAGACCGTGCAGGTAGTACGCCTCGGCGTCGAGGGGGTTGGCGTTGCGGCGGGTGAGGCGGCGCAACGCCGTCTCGACCCCCCGCCGCGCCGTCTCGTAGGACCCGGCGCGGTAGGCCCGGTCGGCCAGCGCGAGGTTCGTCCGGACGTCGCCGGGATCGCGGCGCAACGCCTCGCGCCAGTACGGCACCGGCGACCGCGTCGGGTGCCGGTACTGGCTGAGGTGCAGGCCGGTGAGGAACAACTCCTCCACCGACCCCGTCGCCTCGGGAGCGGGAGGTTCCTCCGCGACCTCGGGTTCGCCGGCGCCCGCCTCGACCTCGCCGCCCTCGACCGGAGCCCAGCGCACGAGGACGCGACCGGCCGCGTCGAGGAGTTCCACCCCGAGTCCCCCGCCGGACCCTGCCCAGGTCAGCTCCGCGGGAACCCCCGGCACCAGGTCCGCCGTCCGCGCGGCGACGACCTCGCCGTCCCGCAGGATCCGGAGTTCGGCGGCGGGCCGGGGCGAGGTGACCGCGCAGCGCGCCACCACCGCGGAACCCCGCTCGACGTGCACCGCGGCGTCGGGCGTGGCCTGGTGCACGACGCCGACGGCCGGGACGGGGTACCAGTGCTGCACGAACGTCTTCGTCTCCCCCGGCAGCAACCAGCTGAAGTCGGGTTGGTTGTCGGTGTAGACCCCGGCCATGAGTTCCACGTAGGGACCGCCGTCGTCGCTCAGCTGCGCGTCCCAGGCGTGCCCGAACGGTGCGTCGCCCCACGTCCACTGCTTCTTCCCGGGGGAGATCCGTCGCTCGGCCCAGTGCACGAAGCCCGCCCCGGCGGCGTGGTCGTACCCGCCGAAGAAGTCGCCCTGGGAGTCGATGACCATGTACGAGGTGGGGACGGGGATGTTGCGGTAGAAGTCGATCCGGTCGGCGCCGGGTTCCTCGCGGGCCCGCTGCGGGTAGTCGACCCCGTAGTAGGGGCGATCGGCCCGCGGGAACGCGGTGACCGCCCGCCGGGCGTGGTCGGCGACGTGGCGGACGTCCTCGGGGAAGAACGACTGGAACTCCTCGTGGACGCGGGCCGCGACGTTGGCCCACCACAGGAACGACTGCCGTTCGCTGGTCCGGTTGTGCAACCGCACCGCGAGTTCCACGACGGAGCTGTCCCGGCGCAACCGCACCCCGTGCTGGGCGGCCATGCGGTGGAACGGGTCGTGGTCACCGCACCAGACGGTGACGGTCCCGTCCTCGTCGTGCTCGATCGTCATCTCGACCGGGAGGTAGGTGCCGGGCCGGTGGTGCTGCGGCCAGTTGAACTCGACCCCGCCGCTGATCCACGGCCCACCGAGCCCGACGAGCGCGGGTTTGACCACGTCGTTGCGGTAGAAGAAGTCGTACCCGGTGACCTTGTCGTGGCCGACGTGGATCCGGCCGCCGAGTTCGGGCAGCACCACCAGCCGCACGTAGCGGTTCTCCAGGTGGACCGCCTGCCACTCCCGGTCCACGCCCTCGTCGGCGACGTGCTCCACGAACGGCAGCGGGTACACCGTGCCGCTGGAGCCCTGGTAGACGCGGCGGTCGAGGTACATCGGGAACGGGCTGGGTCCACCCGCCTCGTAGGTCCGGATGGTCAGGGGCGCGTTCCACGCCACGGCCGAGCCCGCCGCCAGTTCCGGCTGCAGCTCGTCAGGGACCTCGGGCAGGGTGATGGCCGGGACTGCTCTCTGCTCCACGGTCGAGCACGCTAGGCCGGGCCACGGCGCCGGCGCCATGGCCCGATCGACGGTGGGCATGGACGAACCACCGGACGGCGGCTCGCTTGACCCCGGCCGGGGAACCGCGTTGCATGGCCGGATGGACGAAGTGGTTCCGGTGCGCGACGGTTTCGCCGGGCAGCGGATGTTCGTCCTCCCCCGGCCCGTCGTGCGGGAGGCGACGACCCGCCCCGTGACGGACCGGCTGCTGGTCACCGACGCCGGGTTCTTCCCCCGCGCCGCCGACCACGGCCGCAGCCGCCCGCAGGGTGCCCGTCAGCACGTCGTGCTCTTCTGCACCGACGGTGCGGGCTGGTGCCGCACCCCGCAGGGTTCCCACCCCGTGCACCGCGGCGACGCCGTCCTGCTGCGCGCCGGGGTCGCCCACGAGTACGGGGCCGACCGCGAGGACCCGTGGACGTTGTGGTGGATGCACGTCACGGGCCCCGACACCGACGACCTGCTGACCGCGGCGGCCTCCGCGGCGGGCGGTCCGGTCTCGCACCTGCGCGACCCCGGTGCGCTGACGAGTCTGGTGTCGGGGGTGCTGGACGCCCTCGACACCGGGACGGCCGGGGGGCTCGTCCAGGCCTCGGGGGCCGCGTTCCACGCGCTCACGCAGGTGATCGCCACCGGGCGCCGGCCCCGCGGCCCCGCGTTGAGCCCGGTGGAACGGGCCGTCGAGCACCTGCGGGCGACCACGCCGCGCCGTACCCCCGTCGACGCCCTCGCGGCGATGGTCGGGCTCAGTCCCTCGCAGCTGGGGACCCTGTTCCGCCAGCACGTCGGGACCTCCCCGCTGCGCTACCAGAGCGACCTGCGGATGGCCCGCGCCCGGGAACTGCTCGACGGCACGTCGCTGAGCGTGGCGGAGGTCGCGACCGCCTGCGGCTACGACGACGGGTTGTACTTCTCCCGCCAGTTCAGCCGGACCCACGGCCAGTCGCCGACGGCGTTCCGCGCCCGGACCGCGTGAGCGTTTCGTCCATCCCCGGCGCGGGATCACCCATGGTTCCCCACCGGGGCGCGCACCTAGCCTGAGCCGTCATGGACGCCGACGTCGCGCACCCCACCCGCACCCTGCGCGCCGGGAGGCCCGCGGACGTCCGCCGGGGGCACCTCCCGCTGGGGGAACCCGCCGGCACCCCGGACCGCATCGAGGTCACCAGCGGCCGGCTCGAACGGGGCGGCAGGCCGTGGTTCCCCGTGACGGGCGAGGTCCACTTCTCCCGCGTGCCGCGGGAACGCTGGTCCGAGGTCCTGGGCCACGCCCGGGCCGGCGGGCTGACCTCGGTGGCCACCTACGTGTTCTGGAACGCCCACGAACCCGCCCCCGGGGACTTCCGCTGGGACGGCGACCTCGACCTGCGCGCCTTCGTGGTGACCGCGGCCGGAAACGGCCTGGACGTCGTGCTGCGGCTGGGCCCGTGGGCCCACGGCGAGTCCCGCCACGGCGGGTTCCCGGACTGGCTGGTGGCCCGTGACCTGGCGACCCGGACGAACGACCCGGCCTACCTCGAGCTCGCCCGCCGCTTCTACGCCGAGACCACCGCCCAGGTCGCCGACCTGACCCACGCGTCCGGGGGCCCGGTCGTGGCCGTCCAGATCGACAACGAGCTCTACGACCAGCCGGAGCACCTGGCCCGGTTGCGCGAGACCGCCGAGGAGCTCGGGCTCCGGGTGCCGGTCTGGACCGCGACCGGCTGGGGCGGGGCGCAGGTCCCGGACACGCTGCTCCCGGTCTACGGCGCCTACGCCGACGGGTTCTGGGAGGAGGCCGGCACCGACTGGCCGGCCTACGGCCGCCTGCACTTCCGCTACACCGAGGACCGCGACGACCTCAGCGTCGGGGCCGACGTGCGGGCCGCCCTGGACGGGACCACGTCCGCGGCGGTGGCGCCCACGGACGACACCGCGTTCCCCTTCGCCACCTGCGAACTCGGCGGCGGCATGCACGTCGCGTACCACCGGCGACCGCTCGTCACCCCCGAGGACGTCGCCGCGCTGGCCCTGGCGAAGATCGGCAGCGGCTCGGTCTGGCAGGGGTACTACGTCTACGCCGGGGGCACCCAGCGGACCGGGGCGGAGGGGACCCAGCAGGAGTCCCACGCCACCGGGTACCCCAACGACGTCCCCACCCGCAGCTACGACTTCGCCGCCCCGATCGGCGAGCACGGGCAGGTCCGCCGGCACCACCACCTGCTGCGACGCCAGCACCTGTGGCTCGCCGAGGAGGGTCCGGCCCTGGCCGCGATGTCCACCGTCGTCGGCGGCGGCAGCGACGACCCCGCGGAACTGCGCTGGGCGGTGCGCTCCGACGGCCGACGCGGGTACGTGTTCGTCACCACCTACCAACCGGCGCGCCGACCCCTCGCGGCGCAACCCGGGGTCCGGTTCACCGTGGAGTTCGACGACGGCGCGGTGACCCTGCCCAGCCGCCCGGTCGACCTCCCCGCCGGGGTGTCGGTGGCGTGGCCGGTCCGCTACCCCCTCGCCGACGGGCTCGTCCTGCGCAGCGCCACCGCGCAGGTCCTCACCCGGACCACCGTGGCCGGGCACGCGTTCGTGGTCCTCGTCGCCACCGACGGGGTTCCCGTCGAACTCGTCCTCGAGGGGCGGCCGGCGGTGTCCGGGACCGCTCGCGCGCAGTTGCGGGACGGCGCGACCGTCGTCGCGCTCACCCGGGAACCCGGCCCCTCGTGCGTCGTGGAACTCCCCGGCGTGCGGGTGGTGGTGCTCGACGAGGCCACCGCGAACCGCCTCTACGCCCTCGACCTGGACGGCGCGCGGCGCCTCGTCCTCAGCGACGCCCCGCTATACGCGGGCGAGGGTGGGCTCGTCCTGCACACCGACCGGGACGCGGTCACGCTCTCGGTCCTGACGGGCCGGGCGGAGGACCCGTGGTCCACGTGGACGGTGGCGGTGGCCGGCAGCGGCACGGTGACCCTGCTGCGCGACCTGCACCCGATCGCCCCCGCCCCGCCCGCGCCCCGTCGCGGCGGACCGGCGGACCGGCTCAGCGCCCCCACCGACTTCTCCGGCGCGGCCCGGGTCCACGTGGACGTCCCGCCGGAACTCCTCACCGGGACCGACCGCGTGCTGCTGCGGGTCGACTGGACCGGTGACGTCGGCCGGGCCGTGGTCGACGGGGTCGTGGTCAGCGACCACTTCTGGCACGGCCGGGTGTGGGAACTCGACCTGACCCCGTGGCGGGACCCGGTGAGTCGCGACGGTCTCGACCTGGAACTCCTACCGTGGCGCGTGGCGACGGGGGTGTTCGTGGACCCGTCCGTGCGGGACGTGCCGGACGGTGTCCACGTCCGTTCCGTCGAGGTCGTGCGGATCGCGCGGGTGGTCGTGGCCACCGGGGTTTCGTCCATGGTCTGAGTCGGATCACCCATGGTTGCGGGAACTCCGTGCGACGTAGCGTCACGGCGTGGGCGGACGACGACGTCGGACCCACGGCGTGGTCCCCCGTGACACCCACCCCCCGAGTCGACGAGGACGCGATGCAGACCCGATGGCCCCAGCCCACCCCCTCCCGCCGGACCTTCCTGGCCGGTGCCGGACTCGCCGCGACGGGTTCCCTCGCCGGCTGCGCGGACGCGGCCTACGGTCCCGCGGCGTCGTCCGGCGCCGTGGACCTGCAGATGTGGACCCACGACCCCGGGTACGTGAAGACGTTCACCGAGTCCGCCGAGGAACTCTCGACGACGTCCCCGTTCCGCTACGACGTCCAGGTCACCCAGAGCGCCGCCGGCGACGTCATGACCCGGTTCATCAACCAGGCGATCGTCGGCAAGGGCACCCCGGACCTCACGGGTATCGAGGTCGGGCAGTTCAACCGCGTCATGCGCAGCGGCGTCGCCGGCGACATCCTCGTGGACTGGACCGACGACCTCGAGCAGTACGGCGACGACCTGCTGCGCCGGCAGCCCTACTCCGTCGACGGTGGCGTGTACGCGATCGAGTCCGACACCTGCCTGAGCATCTACTGGTACCGCGAGGACGAGTTCGCGAAGAACGGTCTCCCGACCGACGTCGACACCTGGGAGGACCTCCTCGAGGTCGGCGCGGCGCTGCACCGCAGGACCGGGCAGTCGCTGGCCATGGTCGGGACCGGCACCCCGGGCGACACCGCGAACTCCCTGCTGCAGTGGCTGCTCCAACGCGGGGGCGGGTTCTTCGACGCGGACGGGAGGCTGGTCCTGGACTCCCCCGAGGCCGTGGAGACGGTCGACTGGATGGCCCGCGGCGTCGCCAGCGGGGCGCTCATCAACCTCCCCGACGCCTACGGCGCCCCGTTGGCGGCGGCGTTGAAGCAGGGGCAGCTGATCGGGACGTTCATGCCGAACTGGTACAACGCCTACGGCCTGCAGGCCAACGCCCCGGACCAGAAGGGGTTGTGGCGCATGCGCGTCGCCCCCCGCTTCGCCGGCGGCGGGCACATCGCCTCCAGTTCCGGCGGCACCGGGTTCGCCGTCACCAAGGACAAGGTCAACACCGAGGCGGCGAAGGAACTCCTCACCGCCACCTACCTCACCCGTGAGGGACAGCTGCTGCGCTACAGGGCGGCCGGCTACCTCCCGACCTTCCGGTCCCTCTACTCCGACCCCGAACTGCTCGCCATCGAGGACGACTACCTCGGGGGTCAGCGCGTGTTCGAGGTCCTCGGCGAGGCCGCCACCGACCTTCCCGCGTTCTACCAGAGCCCGAACTACGCGATCCTCCAGTCCGCGCTCGCCGGGCCCGTCCAGGCCGCGATCCGCGGGCGCACCACCGCCGCGCAGGCCATCGCGGACTCCGTCGAGAGCTACCGGAAGCAGGCCTGGGAATGACCACCACGACCGCCCCGCCCACCACGACCGTCACCCCCACCAGCACGGGTGTGACCCCCAGCCGGGCCCCCTACGTCTTCATCTCCCCGTTCTTCGTCCTCTACGGCCTCTTCATGATCGTCCCGATCGGGGTCGGGGCCTACCTCAGCCTCACCGACTGGGCCGGCATCGGCAGCCCGACCTTCGTCGGTCTGCAGAACTACCGCTGGCTGTTCACCGACACCAGCTTCTGGACCGCCGTCGGGAACACCGCGATCTACGTCGCCGTCAGCATGCTGGTCGTCCTCCCGCTGGCCCTGCTCATCGCCCAGGCGCTCAACGCCCGCGGACTGCGCGGACGGGACCTGTTCCGGCTGTCCTACTTCACCCCGGTCGTGCTCTCGCCCATCGTCATCGCCCTGGTCTTCACCCTGTTCTACGACCGGGAGTTCGGCCTGTTCAACGCCTTCTTCCGCGGCGTCCTCGGCTGGGGCGGCATCGACTGGCTCGGCGACCCGTCGTGGGCGAAGCTCAGCGTCGTCCTGCTCGTCGTCTGGAAGTGGACGGGCTACATGACCATCTTCTTCCTCGCCGGTCTGCAGAACGTCCCCCGGGAACTCTACGAAGCGGCCGCCCTCGACGGTTCCGGACCGGTCCGGACGTTCTTCGCCGTCACCCTGCCCGTGCTGCGACCGGTCACCGCGTTCGTCGCGGTCACGACCCTGGTGAGCAGTGCCCAGATCTTCGAGGAACCGTACCTGCTGACCCAGGGCGGTCCGGGCGAGTCGACGCTGTCGGTCGCCCAGTTCATCTTCCGCGCCGCCTTCGAGCGGCAGCAGATGGGCTACGCCGCCGCCGCGGGCGTCGTCATGTTCGTCCTGGTGTTCGCGCTGGGCCGCACGGCCAACCGTGTCTTCGGAGTGGGAGGTACCCGGTGAGCACCACCGTCCAGCAGGACCCGGCGGTCCGCGCGCCGTCGCCCCGCCCGCAGCGGACCCGCCGACCGCTCACCCCCGGCCGGGTCGCGCTCTACGTCGTCCTCGTCGTCCTCGTGGCCGTCTTCGTGTTCCCGCTGCTGTGGGCGCTGTCGGCCTCGTTCAAGGCCCGGGGTGACATCTTCGGCTACCCGCCGTCGTTGCTGCCCTCCCCCGCCACCCTGGAGAACTACCGCAACCTGCTCTCCACCCAGCCGTTCTGGTCCTGGTTCGCGACCTCGACGCTGGTCGCGGTGCTGTCCACCGTCGTGGCCGTCTTCGTCTGCGCCCTGGCGGGGTTCGGCTTCGCGAAGTACGAGTTCCGCGGCAAGCGGATCCTCTTCGACGTCATGTTCAGCTCGCTGGCCGTGCCGTTCGCGGTGATCGTCGTCCCGCTGTTCATCGTGCTGGTCAAGAGCGGCGTCACCGAACCCCTCGTCACCCTGATCGTCCCCTGGGTCGCCCCGGCCTTCGGCATCTTCATGATGCGGCAGTTCATCGAGCAGAGCGTCCCGGACGAGATCCTCGAGTCCGCACGCCTCGACGGCTGCTCGGAGTTCCGCACCTTCCTGCAGATGGTCCTGCCGCTGATGCGCCCGGCGCTGGGTGCGCTGGCGGTCTGGAACTTCCTGAACAGCTACAACAGCTTCATCTGGCCCCTGGTCATCGTCTCCGACCCCGACCGGTTCACCCTCCCGCTGGGCATCCAGGCCCTCTACGGCGCGCAGAGCCGCCAGATCGACATGGTCATCGCGGCCTCGGTCCTGGCCGCGATCCCCAGCCTCGTCGTGTTCGTGCTGCTGCGCAGGCAACTGCTCGAAGGGCTGACCGCGGGTGCGGTCAAGAGCTGACGACCCACCACCGATCGGAGAACCCACGATGCCCGACGACGTACCCGATCACCACGTCCTCGACCTGAGCGGCCACTGGCGCACGGCCCTCGACCCCGACGAGGTCGGTGAGCACGAACGCTGGTACCGCCCCGCGGTCCTGGACGCCGTCGCGACCCGGGAACTCACGTTGCCGGGGTCCGTCCAGGAGCAGGGGTTCGGCGATCCCGTCACCCTCGAGACCCCCTGGACGGGTCTCGTCGTCGACCGGTCCTTCTACGAGGACGAGCGGTACGCGCCCTACCGCGAGGACGGGCACGTCTCGGTCCCCTTCTGGTTGCAACCGCACACGTGCTACCGCGGGGCGGTGTGGTTCCAGCGCACCGTCGACGTCCCCCCGGACTGGGCCGGGCGGCGGGTCGTCCTGCACCTGGAGCGGGTGCACTGGGAGTCCGTCGTCTGGCTCGACGACCGCCGGACGGGTCCGCAGCGCAGCCTCTCGACCCCGCACCGCCACGACCTCGGCGAGCTGCAACCCGGTCGGCACGTGCTGACCCTGCGGATCGACAACCGCACCGTCGTCGACGTCGGCCCGAACGCCCACAGCGTCAGCGACCACACCCAGGGGAACTGGAACGGGGTCGTCGGGGAACTCCGCCTCGAGGCGGTCCCATCCGTGACGATCCGGCGCGTCACCGTCGTCCCCGACGTCGCGCGCCGCAGCGCCCGCGTCCGGGTCGACCTCGCCGGCGGACCGCTCGGCGTCGGCCACGGGACGGTGACCGTCTCCGCACGGCGGTTCAACGTCCCCGGGGAGCACGTCCCGCCACCCGTGACCGCGAGCTACGACTCCGACGGGGCCCAGGAACTCACCGACCACCCCCGCGACCTCGGCGAACGCGGGATGACCGGCAGCGGTGGCCACCTCGACGTCGACCTGCCCCTCGGCGCGGACGCGCAGACCTGGGACGAGTTCCACCCGGCCCTCTACGAGGTGACCGTGGAACTGCTCGCGACGGTGCGCGACCGCCGGGACCACGACACGCGGCGCACCACCTTCGGCCTGCGCGAGGTGGGGGTGCGGGGGACGCAGGTCACCGTCAACGACCGGCCGACGTTCCTGCGCGGCACCCTGGAGTCCGCGGTGTGGCCGCTGACGGGGTACCCGCCCACCGCGGTGGAACCCTGGCGCCGGGTCCTGCGCACCGTCCGCGCGCACGGCCTGAACCTGGTGCGCTTCCACTCCTGGTGCCCACCGGAGGCGGCCTTCACCGCCGCCGACCTCGAGGGCGTCCTCCTGCAGGTCGAGGGCCCGGTCTGGGCGAACCAGGGCGCCGCGCTCGGCGAGGGGCGCCCCGTCGACCGCTTCCTCCACGAGGAGACCGAACGCATCCTCGAGGCCTACGGGAACCACCCCTCGTTCGTGGCCATGGCGCACGGCAACGAACCGGCCGGGCGCGACGTGGAGTTCCTGGGCGCCTGGGTCGCGCACTTCCGGCGTCTCGATCCCCGCCGGCTGTGGACGAGTGCCGCCGGGTGGCCGGCGATCCCGGAGAACGACTTCGACAACGTGCCCGACCCCCGTCTGCACCGGTGGGGGGAGGGACTCGGTTCCCGGCTCAACGCCACCCCGCCGGAGACGGAGTCGGACCACTCCGCCTTCGTGACCGCGGGAGCGCGACCGGTCGTCAGCCACGAGGTCGGTCAGTGGTGCGCGTACCCGGACTTCCAGGAGGCCGCGAAGTACACCGGGCTGATGCAGCCGAGGAACTCCGGGATCTTCGCCGACTTCCTGCGCCGCAGCGGGATGGCCGACCAGGCCGAGGAGTTCCTGCACGCGTCGGGTCGCCTGCAGCTGCTCTGCTACAAGGAGGAGGTCGAGACGGCGCTGCGGACGCCGGGTTTCGCGGGTTTCCACCTGCTGGGGCTCAACGACTTCCCGGGTCAGGGCACGGCCCTGGTCGGGGTCCTGGACGCGTTCTGGGACGAGAAGCCCTACGCCACCGCCGCGGAGTTCGCCCGGTTCTGCGGTCCCGTCGTGCCGCTGGCCCGCCTGCCCCGGCGGACCCTGCGCACCGACGAGGCGTTCTCCTTCGACGTCCAGGTGGCCCACTTCGGGCCGGGCGTCCTGGACGCGGAGGTCTCCTGGCGGGTGGAGGACACCGAGGGTTCGGTGCTGGCCGGTGGGGTGCTGAGCCGGGGCGAGGTCCCCCACGGCAACGACGCGCGGCTGGGCACGGTGACGCTCGAGCCGGGGTGGAGCGAACGCACCCGCCAGGTGCGGCTCGTGGTCCGCGTCCGGGCGAGCGGTGGGACCGTCCACGAGAACGACTGGTCGCTGTGGGTCTACGCTCCTGCGCCGGACCCGGAGCCGGAGGTGACCCGGACCGCCGACGTCGAGGAGGCGCTGCGCCTCACCGCCGCGGGCGCGACGGTGCTGCTGACCCCGGACCCGGCCCGGGTCCGCACGGAGGTCGAGCTGGGTTTCACCCCCGTGTTCTGGAACACCGCGTGGACGCGGAACCAGGCTCCGCACACGCTGGGGATCACCCACGACCCGGGGCACCCGCTCTTCGCGGGCTTCCCCTCGCAGGGACACACCGACTGGCAGTGGTGGAACCTGCTGCACGGCGCCAAGGCCCTCGTGCTGGACGGGCTGCCCACGGGTCTGCGCCCGCTGGTGCAGCCCATCGACACCTGGTTCTCCGCCCGGCGCCTCGGGGTCCTGCTGGAGACCCGGGTGGGGGCGGGCCGGCTCGTCGTCTGCACGCTCACCCTCGACGACTCCCCCGCGGCCACGGCCTTCCGGCGTTCGCTGCTGGCCTACGTCGCCGGGGACGCCTTCGCCCCGGCGACGGAGCTCACCCCCGACGAGGTCCGCGCCGTGCTGGCACCCGTCTGACGCACGGGTGCCGCCGGACGTACCCTGTGGCCCGCGCCCACTCGCTAGGGTGGGCGCGCCGGCCACGACGGCGGCACCAGCGCTCGTAGCTCAATGGATAGAGCGACCGGTTTCTACCCGGTTGGTTGGGGGTTCGAGTCCCTCCGAGCGCACCCGCAGCGAGAGCCGCACCGTCCCCGGGGTCCGGCCGGTGACGTAGAGGCGCACCCCCTCCGCGTCGTGACCGCCCCGCAGGTACTCGTACTGCTCTCCGCCCGAGTAGTGGGCCGGCTGGGCGGGACCGTCCCCGCCGCCCGGGCCGATCTCCAGGACGTCGCTCCCCACGGTCCAGCGGCAGCGCTCACCGGTGAGCCGGTAGGTGTCCGCCGACACCTGCTCGGCGCCCTCCAGGGTGCCACCCGGGCGCAGGGACAGTTCCAGCGCGAAGGACGTCGCGGCCCCGGCTGTACGCACGACCACCTCGACCCCGTCCGGGCCGGGCAGGACCTCGACCTCGGTGTCCAGCTCGACGGCGTCGACGGCACGCCGCTCGAAGGCCATCGCGGCGTGGAAGCGGCCCTCGTCCCCCAGGGGGTACGCGCCCAGGGGATCGCGGTCGGCCGCCGCCAGCGGCTGGTAGTAGCCGGCCCGCAACCGCTGGCGCAGCACGTACCCGCCGCCGTCGCGGGGTTCCAGCGTCTCGCTGCGGAACGGCCCGAGCCCGAAGAAGTCGCTGGAGAGGCGCAGCGACTGCACGACGGCCGACCCGTGCCGGAAGCGCAGGAAGGTGGCGGTGTTGGCCGTTCCCGACCGGACGCTCTGCACCGCGGGCTGGTCGCTGCCGCCGAAGACGACGGCGCGGGTGCGACCGCTCGCCTCGACCGCCAGGCCGGAGTCCGGCAGCAACGCAGCGCCGCTCCAGCGCCACTCCTCGGGTCCCGCGGGCAGCGCGAGCCCCAGCCGCGGGTGGGCCATCACCTCGGGCAGGCCGTGGCGACCGTCCACACCGTGGCGCTGCAGCGAGCGGGCCGCGGCGGCGAAGTCGGGGCGGTCCTCCTCGAGGGCGAAGCGCCGGTAGGGCAGCACGAACGCGGTACCGGGGTGGCCGACCTCGTGCTGGTCCTGACGCCGGGAGTGGACGCTCTCCAGCAGGCCGTCCTCGTCGAGCAGGGGCAGGAACGCCTCGAGGTTGCGCCGCACCGGGTCGAGCAGGTCGGGGCGGTCCAGCAGGTCGGCGAGGACCAGGAGCGAGGGGTTGGTGACGGCACCGGCGTAGAGCGGGCTCCGTTCGGAGTACATCCCGTCGGACTGCTGGTCCACGCCCTCGGCCAGCCACTCCTCCACCCGCGCGCGGACGGCGGGCTCGTGGCCGAGCAGCGCGTCGAGGCGGGCCAGGGCGCTCGCGAGCTCCCACCGGTGGTTGGGGGTGTGGACGCCGCCCGTGAGCAGGGGCGGCAGCGTGCGGCGCCCGATCTCGCGCAGCCCGTCCGCGATCCCGGTGAGCGCCTCCTCCCGGCCGGCGAGCTCGGCGGTGAGGCAGAGGTCGTTGACCGTGAACGCGGTGTCCGGCGGGGAGGCGAGGTTGGAGCTGTCGAAGAGGCCGCTGGGGGTCTGCGCCGCGGCCAGTTGTCCCAGCAGCCCGTCGGCCGGCGGGAGCAGCCGGTCGTCGTGGTGGTGCTCGGAACCCGGGTGGGACCAGGCCGCCACGAGGGACTTCAGCCGGGCGGTCGTCTCGCGGTGGGCCAGCGGGCTGAGCGTTCCCGCCCGGCCGGCGAGGAGTTGTGCGACCCTGCGGTCGAGGTCGGCGACCAGCAGGTCGGTGAACCCGCGGTCGAGGAGTTCGGGAGCGGGGTCGGGGTGCACGCGATCAGTCCTCCGGGCGCTGGGGTGAGGGGTCGTCCCGACGTACGCGGGGGCAGCGGTCCGACGGACGTCAGTGTGCACATGTTCTGACGTGAAGTCATCCCGACTCCAGCGGCTCTCGGCACTTGACGAGGTAAGGGCTTTCCGCCTAACTTGCCGGGACTGCTGCTGCTCCCCAGGGGCAGCGCCGTCACCTCCCCCGGTCCCCGGGGCCGGGCTCCACCGCCGGAGTCGAGGGGACGGTTCGTGACCGGAGACGAGGACGTCCAACCATGCGCGAGTTCACCACCAGTCGTCGTTCCATCCTCCTCGGCTCGCTGGCCGCGGCCACCGCGGGCTCGGCTCTGACCGCCTGCGGCGGAGGGGACTCCGCGTCGGGCGGCGGCGGGGACGCCAAGAAGATCACCTTCTGGCTGTCGGCCAGCGACGCCCAGGCCAAGGGCTACTACGACCTCGCGGACGAGTTCAAGACCAAGCAGGGCATCACGGTCGAGATCGTCAACGTCCCCTACGACGGCTACCAGACCAAGCTGCGCCAGGCCGCGCAGGCCGACTCGCTGCCCGACGTCGCGAGCGCCCCGTCGCTGGACCCGATCTGGACCAACAAGCTGCAGGACCTGACGTCCATCGCGACCAGCTCGACGAACAAGATCGACACCAAGCTCTACCAGAAGACGGACGACGGCAAGATCCTCACGATCCCGTCCGACATCACCGCCGCCGGGCTGTTCATCAACGCCTCGCTGTTCCAGAAGGCGGGTGTCGCCTACCCGACGGATCCGGCGAGCACGTGGACGTGGGACGCCTTCCTGGCCGCCGCCACCCAGGTCCGCACCGCCACCGGCGCCAAGTACGACCTCGTCTACGACGCCTCCCCCGCCCGCATCCGTGCCTTCGTCTACGAGCACGGGGCCAAGGGCTTCCAGCTCAACTCCAAGGGCACCGAGTACAGCGTCGACGACGCGACGGTCCAGGTCCTGCAGAAGTTCGTCGACATCAACGACGACGTGGTCATGCCCAAGTCGGTCTGGACCTCCGGAGCGGACCCGAACGCGCTGTTCAAGAGCGGCCAGGTCGTCGCCTACTTCTCCGGCGTCTGGCAGGTCGCCGACTTCGCCGAGAGCATCACCCAGTTCGAGTGGGCCTCGGTGCCGACCCCCGCCCAGCCGACGCAGGCGACCGACATCAACAGCGGCGGCAAGATCGTCGCCTTCGACAACGGCGACACCAAGGACGCGGCGATGAAGTTCGTCGAATTCCTCTTCGACCCGACGAACTACGCCAAGGTGGCCGCCACCAACGGCTGGCTGCCGGTGGAGAACGACCTCGCCATCACCTACCCCGGCACCAACCAGGCCGCTCTCGACGGTTACGCGCTCTACCAGAAGGAGATCGAGCTCGCCGACGCGATCTCCACCTCCGGCAGCGACGCGGGTGAGAAGCTGACCCTGGCGGGCAAGGCCATCACGACCGACCCCACCAAGGACGAGATGGGCAAGGCCATCAACGGTCAGCAGACCGTGCAGCAGACCGCGGACAACATCGTCAAGCTGCTGAACGAGCAGATCGCCTGACGTCACCCGACCGGGCCCGGGCTCGCACCCGGGTCCGGGACCATCCCCCAGGAGGTTCCATGACCCCCAGCGCACCGGGTCCGGTCCCCGCCGCCGTCGGGACCGACCCCGCCGCCCTCGTGCGGGCTCCGCGACCCTCCGCGGGCCGCTCCAACCGCCGACGGGCGGCGCGCTACCGCCTGGCGCCCCTGCTGTTCGTCGGCGTCAACGTCGTCCTGTTCTTCCTGTTCTTCGTCTGGCCGGCGCTGACGGGGCTGTACTACTCCTTCACCAGCTACACCGGGGTCGGCTCGGCCCCCTGGGTGGGCCTGGCCAACTACCAGAAACTGCTCGGGGACGCCGGGTTCTACTCGGCGTTCGGCCGGACGGTCCTGTTCGCCGTCATGTCGGTGCCGCTGAACTACGTGCTGTCGCTGACCATGGCGACGCTGCTGACCAGCCCGCACGCCAAGGGCAAGACCGTCGCGCGCGTGCTGTTCTTCATCCCCTGGCTCATCTCCCCCATCGTCGCCGGGGTCATCTGGCGGTGGATCTTCGGCGAGAACTTCGGGCTGGTGAACTTCCTCATCACCTCCCTCGGCGGCTCGGCCGTCCCGTGGCAGTCCAACGCGAACCTGTCGCTGGTCATCGTCGCCATCGCCGGCGCCTGGGGCGGGACGGCCTTCAACATGCTGCTGTTCGTCGCGGCGCTGCGCAACGTCCCGACCTCCTACTACGAGGCCGCCTCGATCGACGGGGCCACGTCCTGGCAGCGGTTCCGCTACATCACGCTGCCCAGCATCGCCCCGACGTCGTTCATCGTCATCCTGCTCGGCAGCCTCGGGGCCATGAAGGAGTACGCGCTGCTGCAGTCCCTGAACGGCGGTGGACCGGGCACGGAGAACAACCTCGTCGTCCAGTACATCTTCCGGACGGGCTTCCAGCAGGGCCAGATCGGCTACGCCAGCGCCGCCTCGTTCGTCCTCATGGCCGTCCTCATGGGCATCGCCCTGCTCCAGGTCCTCGTCAACCGACGCCGGGAGGCGTGAGATGGCTCTCTCCTCGCTGCCGCGCCCCAAGGCACCGGCTCTGCGCCGCAGCACCCGGATCCGCGAGGGCGGCTCGCCGGGCCGCACCGTCGGGGCCACCGTCCTGCTGTGGCTGCTCGCCGTGCTCTACGGCTTCCCGGTGCTGTGGTTCGTCCTGTCCTCGTTCAAGCCGGCGGGGGACCTCTTCTCCTACCCGCTGACGCTGCTGCCGAAGAACCCCACGTTCGCCGGCTACGAGCAGGCCTGGACGAGCTTCAACTTCGCGGGCTACTTCACCAACACCCTCATCGTGGCGGTCAGCACCACCGTCCTCACGGTGCTGGCGAGCGCGATGACGGGCTACGCCCTGGCCAAGTACCAGAACTGGTGGCTCAAGGCGTTCTTCATGTGCATCCTCGCCACGACGATGCTGCCGACCGAGGTCATCCTGTCGCCGTCGTTCCTCGTCATCCGCGACCTGGGGCTCTACAACCACCTGGCCGGGATCGTCGTCCCCTCGATCATCACCGCCACCGGCTGCTTCATGTTCCGGCAGTTCTTCTCCACGGTGCCGAACGAGCTGCTCGAAGCGGCCCGCATCGACGGCTCTAGCGAGCTGACGACCTTCGTCCGCGTCATGCTGCCGATCGCCCGCCCCATCATGATCACCCTGGCGATCTTCTCCTTCCAGTGGCGCTGGAACGACTACATCTGGCCGCTCATCGTCCTCAACGACCCGAGCAAGTTCACGCTCCAGATCGGGATCCAGAGCATCGTCGGGGCGCAGAACGTCAACTGGTCGGTCCTGCTCGGCGCCTCGGTCATCTCGATCGTGCCGCTCGTCGTCATCTACCTGGTGTTCCAGCGCTACGTCATGAACGCCGACATGAACGCCGGCCTCAAGGACTGAGCGGGGTGCGGGAGGCTCCCGCGGGTCGTAGCGTCCCCGCGTGAGCACTCCCCGCACTCCCGTCCGGACCCTCGACGGCACGCTCGACCTGCCCCTCGTGGGGCTCGGCACCTACGGCCTGCGCGGTGCCGCGGGTGAGCGGTCGCTGCGCAGCGCCCTCGACCTCGGGTACCGCCTGCTGGACACCGCGACGATGTACGAGAACGAGGCCGAGGTCGGCCGGGCGATCGCGGGCCACGACGACGGTGACGACGTGGTCGTCACCACCAAGCTGCGCCAGGACCACGCCGGCCGGGAGGACGAGTTCCTCGCCCGCAGCCTCGAACTGCTGGGCCGCGACGTCCTCGACCTGTGGCTCATCCACTGGCCGCCGGAGGGCCGGGCCCGTCCCGACGTCTGGGAACGGTTCGTCGCGGCGCAGCAGCGCGGGCAGGTCCGCGCCATCGGCGTCAGCAACCACTCCCTCGCCCAGATCGACGAGCTCACCGCGGCCACCGGGGTGACCCCCGCGGTGAACCAGGTGAAGTGGGGTCCGCGGCTCTTCGACGCGGACCTGCTCCAGGGTCACCTCGACCGCGGGATCGTCCTGGAGGGGTACTCCCCGTTCAAGGCGACCAGCCTGCAGGACCCGGTCCTCACCGCCGTCGCGCAGGCGCACGGCGTGAGCGCCGAGCAGGTCGTCGTGCGCTGGCACGTGCAGCACGGGGTGGTCGTGATCCCCAAGTCGGGTGATCCCGGCCGGCAGGCCACCAACCTCGACGTCGGCGGCTTCGCCCTCACCGACGACGAGGTCACCGCGATCGACGGGCTGGGGCGCGGGTGAACCGGCGCGTGGTGGTCCTCGACGACTACCAGCGGGTGGCCGCGGGGTTCGCCGACTTCTCGGGTCTGGGCGAGGTGGACTTCGTCCACGAGCACCTCGCGGGAGACGCCCTGCGCGCACGCCTGGCCGGCGCGGAGGTCGTCGTCGCCATGCGCGAGCGGACACCGTTCGGAGCGGCGGAGTTCGCCGGTCTGCCCGACCTCCGCCTGCTGGTGACGACAGGGATGGTCAACGCCGCGATCGACCTGCCCGCGGCCGCGGGCCACGGGGTCCTGGTCTGCGGGACGGGGATGGCCGGCACACCGACGACCGCGACGCCGACGGCCGAACTCACGTGGGCCCTCGTGCTGGCCCTGGCCCGGCGGGTCCCGGCCGAGGACGCGGGCCTCCGGGCGGGGCACTGGCAGCTGGGCGTGGGGCTGGACCTGGCCGGGCTGACCTTCGGCACGATCGGGCTGGGCAACCTCGGCCGCCGGGTCGCGCGGATCGCGCAGGCCTTCGACATGGAGGTCCTCGCGTGGTCGGAGCACCTCGACCCGTCGCAGGCCCGGGAGCTCGGCGTGGAACCCGTCTCGAAGGCGGACCTGCTGCGCCGCAGCGACGTCGTCTCGGTCCACACCCGGCTCTCCGAGCGCACCCGCGGTCTCCTGGGTGCGGCGGAACTGTCCGCGATGAAGCCCACGGCGTTCCTGGTGAACACCTCGCGGGGCCCGGTCGTGGACACCGACGCGCTCGTGGCGGCCCTGCACGCGGGGACGATCGCCGGGGCGGGGCTCGACGTGTACGACGTCGAACCCCTGCCCCTCGACCACCCGCTGCGCGAGGCCCCGAACACCGTCCTGACCCCGCACACGGGGTACGTGACGCAGGACTCCTACCGCCGGATGTACCTCGACGCCGTCGAGGACGTCACGGCGTGGCGGGCGGGCCGCCCGGTGCGGGTGCTCGGCTGAGCTTCAGTTGACCCTCAGTTGACCCTCAGTTGACCCTCAGTTGACGAGGACCCGCCAGGACCCCTCGCCGAGGGCGACGACGTCACCGTCGGAGAGCTGACGACCCCGGCGGTCCTCGGGCTCCTCGTTGACCGTCACCTCCCCGGCCTGGAGGACCTCGCGAGCCTCCCCCCCGGAGTCGACGGCGCCGGCGAGCTTGAGGAACTGCCCGAGGCGCACGATCCCGGTCACCTCGACGTCGATCGTCTCCACCGCCACCTCACTCATCGACGGCCAGCGCGGTGAGGACACCGGCGACCCGATCGGCCTCGGCCCGGGTGAGGCGCTCCGGCACCAGGACCTCGACCCGGGTGCCGTCGGGCAGCGGGATCGTGTGCATCAGCATCTCCCGCCCGCCGGGGACGACCACCTCGGCGTCCTCGGGAACCTCGGTCCCGGTCGTGGTCCGAGCCCCCGGGGTCGAGCCGAGGAACGCCTTCAGCCGGTCGATGCCCTGTTCTGCGAGGCGTTCGGCCCCCGGGTCCAGCCGGCCCTGCTTCAGCAGACCCCGCAGCACCGCGTCGATCGACTCGCCCTGCCTCTTGTTCTCGTCCATGCCCCCAGCGTCGCACCCACCCGCGCCGTCCTCGTCATCCGCAGGGCGGAACCCCGGACGCCGTCCGTCGTCCTGCCGGCGGGGCCGAGGTCAGGCGGCGGTGGCGAGGTCAGGCGGCGGTGGCGAGGAACTCGTCCCAGCGGGGGTCGGGGGTCTCGGCCCCCCGCACGGCCCAGGACGCGCCCCGCGGGGCGGCGGGCCGGAACGGCATGCTCCACCCCATCTCCTCGGGTGTGCGGTCACCCTTGGCGTTGTTGCAGCGCACGCAGCAGGCGACGAGGTTCTCCCAGCTGTCCGGGCCGCGGCGGCTGCGCGGCAGGACGTGGTCGACGGTGCTCGCGTGGCCGCGGCAGTAGGCGCAGCGCTGGTGGTCGCGTCGCAGGACGCCACGCCGGCTGACCGGGACGACCTGGCCGCGCGGGACGCGGACGTAACGCGTGAGCAGGATGACGGAGGGCCGTTCGAGGCTCATCGTCGCGCCGACGACGGGGTCGGCGTCGGCGAGGACCACCGACGCCTTCCCGGCGAGCACGAGGACGAGTGCCCTGCGGAAGGACACCACCGCCAGCGGTTCGAAGCCGGCGTTCAGCACGAGCGTGCGCACATCCACCTCCTGGGACGACGAGAGGCGCCGTCCCCGGTGGGGAGGGCGCCTCTGAGAGCGACGACGTGCACATGGTGGTGGTGCACGTGGTGGTGGTGCTCCGCGTGCTGCTGGAGGGCGTGGGGCACCACGGTGGCTGTGCCGCCGTGACGCCTGGTCATCGGACCTCCGTGGGTGCCGTCGTCGTTGACGGCACCCTACGTCGCGAGGGGTGGTGGAGTCAGCAACTTTCCCGTGAATCCCACCGGGCGCGCCGGAACCGGGGAGGTGACCCGGATCGGCCGGGTCGCGAACGCGAGAACGGCGCCCGCCGCACCACCGTCGGAGGCGGGAGCCTCTCACGGTGGACGCGACGAGCGCCGTTCCTGCGTGCCCGAGCGCCGATCACTCGCCGATCGGTGACGTACCTCGATCAGACGGTGGCGGCGAGGCGACCGAAGGTGACGGCGTCGCTCCAGATCGCGCGGAGCTGGACGGGCTTGCCGGTCCGCGGCGCGTCCCACATCATCCCGCCGCCCGCGTAGATGCCCACGTGGAAGGCACGGCCGGAACCGTTGCTGAAGAAGACGAGGTCGCCGGGGACGGCGTCGCCGCGGGAGATCGTGGCCGCGGCCGACTTCTGGGCGGCGGCGGTCCGGGGGATCTCGACGCCGACCTGGCGGTAGACGTAGCTGGTGTAGCCCGAGCAGTCGAAGCCGGCGGGGGTGGTACCGCCGTAGACGTAGGGGACACCGGCGTAGTCGTCGGCCACGTCGAGGATGCGCGCACCCAGCGAGGCCTGGACCGGGGCGGGCGCGGGAGCCGGGGCCGGCGCCGCGACCGGAGCCGCCACGACGGGCGCGGGCTCCGGCACGATCGCGTTCTCCGCGACGCTGGAGGCCACGACCGGGACGGCGTCCGCGGTGCGGGTGGCCCGGGTGAGGACCGGGGCGGCGACGATGACGGGCGCAGCGGCCGGGGCGGCAGCGAACGTCGCGGTGCTCGACAGGGTGCTCACCGTGGCGGGGGCCGACACGACGCCGACGGCGGTGGCGCCGAAGGCGGCGGGGACGGCGGTCGCCACCGAGGCGACGCTCGAGCCGACGGCGGCCGGGGCTGCACTGGTCACGGCGCTCGCGGGGAGAGCGACGGAGACGAGCAGACCACCGGCGGCGGCGGCGACCGCACCTGTGCGGACGGCACCGCCGGCGGTGCGGGCGACGCTGTCGGACAGGTCGGTCAGGGGGGTACGGGCACGAACGGCGGCGCGGTGGCGCGCCTGGACGCGAGTCGTCAAGGTGGTGGCCTCTCCGACGCCTGCGAGGTGAGCTGTCGGGTTCGGGAGGGAGTATCCCCCGGCCGGTTCGCACCGGCTTCACCCCAAGGACTCGGCGCGACCAGGTGGTCGTGCTCCGCCCGGGAAACGTGGTTCCCCCACCCCTGCCATGAAATGTCTCGGGGGACCTCGGCGTGGTGGCAGGGCTCGGCGTCCACGTGAGGGCATCCGCGTGCGCTGTCGAGGATGCGGGTGGACCATAACCCGATCCACGGTCGAATGTCACGACCCGGTGACGAACTGGTGCCGGGGACGTGACGACGCGTCGGGCTTGATCTACGGAGAGTGACGACTGGGAACGAGAAGCGGACGACGCCGGGGGCCGAACGGGTGACGTCGGCCTTCACCCTCCGTCACAGATCACCCGCGGGAGGGCGGGCAGGCGGCTGTCCGGGCTGTTCCCGGGCCCGGAACCCCGCGTCGTCGGGGGGTCCCGGGTCGGGGCGGGGTCAGCTGAGCGCGACGAAGATGTGCGACGCCTCGGCCGACGTGAGGTCCACCACACCCTCGCCCACCGCGACCTCGACGCCGGAGGCCGACGACTTCGCGACGACCTCGACCCCGGGGACCAGGCCGGCGGCGTGGAAGCGGGCCAGCAGCGGGACGTCGGTCTGCAGCGGTTCGCCGAGGCGCCGGACGACGACGGAGCGTCCTTCGAGCTCGGGGCTGCTCAGCGACTGCACGCCGGAGCGGAAGTCCTCGGTAGAGCACTCCTCCCCCAGCTCGTCCAGGCCGGGGATCGGGTTGCCGTAGGGCGAGGAGTGCGGGTGGTCCAGGATCGCCACGAGGCGCTTCTCGACCTCCTCGGAGACGACGTGCTCCCAGCGGCAGGCCTCCTCGTGGACGAGGCTCCACTCCAGTCCGATGACGTCGGTCAGCAGGCGCTCGGTGAGGCGGTGCTTGCGCATGACCCGCATCGCCTTCTGCTTGCCGGCGTCGGTCAGCTCCAGCCGTCGGTCGGTGCCCACGTGCAGCAACCCGTCGCGTTCCATCCGCGCCACGGTCTGGGAGACCGTCGGGCCGGAGTGGTGCAACCGCTCGGCGATGCGAGCGCGCATCGGCACGATGCCTTCCTCTTCCAGTTCGAAGACCGTCTTGAGGTACATCTCGGTGGTGTCGATGAGATCGCTCACGGTGCCCATCATCGTTCATCGCGACCGGTGGTCGCACCCTTGACCCCGGGGCGTTCGGGGCGTGTTCGCGCAGAGCGTCCGACGGGTCGGGGCGCCACCTCCACCGGGCCTCCACCGGGCGGGGCGGCGGACGCGCGGATAGCGTCCCGGCGTGGCCGCCCGCGAACAGGACCGTGACCCGAGGACCAGCGTGCTCTGGTTCCGTCGGGACCTCCGCCTCAGCGACCACCCGGCGTTGCTCGCCGCGGCGGCGGAAGGGTCGGTGCTCCCGCTCTTCGTCATCGACCCCGCGCTCTGGAAGCCCTCCGGGGACGTCCGCCGCGCCTACCTGCTCCGCTCGCTGCGGGCGCTCGACGTGTCCCTGGACGGCAACCTCGTGGTCGAAGCGGGCGACCCGGCGCAGGTCGTGAACGACGTCGCCGCACGGGTCGGGGCCCGCCGGGTGCACGTCAGCGCCGACGCCGGCCCCTACGGCCGTCGGCGCGACGACGCGGTCGCGACGGCCCTGGCGGGTCACGACCGTGAACTGGTCCGCACCGGGACGCCCTACGCCATCGGGCCCGGGACCATCCTCAACGGCTCCGGCAAGCCGTTCCAGGTCTTCACCCCGTTCTCACGCGCCTGGAACGAGCACGGCTGGCCCGCGCCCGCCGCCGATCCCGGTGACGTCGACTGGGTGCACGACGGTGCGGGGGTCGACGGCTCCCACTGGCCGGCCGAACCGGACCTGGGCGACCTGGAGCTCCCCGAGGCCGGCGAGGACGCCGCCTTCGCGCGCTGGCACGACTTCCTCGACGGCGCCCTGGCCGACTACGACGGCGAACGGAACCGCCCCGACCACGACGGCACCTCCCAGCTCTCGCACGCCCTGAAGTGGGGTGAGCTGCACCCCCGGACCCTGCTGGCCGCGTTGCGCGCGAAGCGGTCGGTGGGGGCGGAGACCTACCGGACGGAACTGTGCTGGCGGGAGTTCTACGCCGACGTGCTCTGGAACCGCCCGGAGTCCGCCCGGGAGTACTACCGACCGCAACTGGCGGCCATGAACTACGAACCCGTGGGTGAGTCGTTCACGGCCTGGGCCGAAGGGCGCACGGGGTTCCCCGTCGTCGACGCCGGGATGCGCCAGCTGCGCTCCGTCGGGTGGGTCCACAACCGGGTCCGGATGATCGTCGCGAGCTTCCTCGTCAAGGACCTGCACGTCGACTGGCGCTCCGGGGCGCGGGAGTTCATGCACTGGTTGCGCGACGGGGACCTCGCCAGCAACAACCACGGCTGGCAGTGGGTCGCGGGGTCGGGGACCGACGCCTCGCCGTTCTTCCGGATCTTCAACCCGATCACCCAGGGCCAGAAGTTCGACCCCGACGGCAGCTACGTCCGCCGCTGGGTGCCGGAGCTGCGCCACCTCGCGGGGAAGTCCGCGCACACCCCCTGGGACGCGCCCGGCGGCTACGAGCACGGGTACCCCGAGCGCATCGTCGACCACGCCCACGAACGCCAGGTCGCCCTCGAGGACTACGCCCGCGTCAAGGGCTGAACGACCGGGACTCAGGGTCGGGGCTCAGGGTCGGGGCTCAGGGTCGGGGCTCAGGGTCGGGGGTTCCGGGCGTCGTAGTGCAGGAAGCGCCGTTGCCAGCGGGCGAGGGAGAGCACCGCGACGACGCAGGCCGTCCCCCCGGCGAGCGCCGCGAAACCCTCACCGACGCCGGAGGCGGTCGACCCGAGGACGAGGTCCCCCAGGCGCGGTCCGCCCGCGACGACGACGATGAACACCCCCTGCAACCGCCCGCGGAGCGCGTCGGGGGTGGCGACCTGCAGGATCGTGCCGCGGAAGATCGAGCTGACGGCGTCGGCGGCACCGGAGACGGCGAGCAGCAGGACGCAGAGGACGAGCTTCGCGGAGACCCCCTGCGGGACCAGGACGAGCACCGCTCCGAACGCGGCGACCGAGACGCCGTAGACGGCGACGCAGCCGATGACGACCGCACCCTGGCGGCGCACCGACCCCAGCGGCCCGGAGAACAACCCGGCCAGCACCGAACCCAGCGCGAACCCCGCACCGAGGATCCCGACCGTCCGCGCCCCGCCGCCGAGCTCCGCCGCCCCCAGCGCGGGGTAGAGGACGCGGGGCATGGCGAAGACCATGGCGCAGAGGTCGGCGAGGAAGGTCATGCGGATGTTCGGGCGGGTCCCCAGGAACCGGATCCCCTCCAGCACCGACCGGAGTCCCGGGCGTTGCGACCCCCCGAGGACCTCGGGAGGCATGGCGGGCAACCCGTGGACCCCGGCCAGCGCGGCGACGAACGTGACCGCGTCCACGGTGTAGGCGGCCTGGAAACCCCACGCCCCCACGAGGAGTCCCGCCAGCAGCGGCCCGATCGTCAGGGCGATGGCGTTCGTCATCCCGGACAGCGCGTTGGCCGCGGGCAGCACCGCCCGCGGGACGATGCCGGGGACGATCGCCGACCGGGCCGGGTTGTTGATCGCGAACGCCGCGCTCTGCAGCGCCACGAGGCCGTAGAGCAGACCGACGGAATCCAGGTGCGCCCAGGCCTGGGCCGCGATGGCGATGGAGAGGAGCCAGAGCCCGACGGAGGCGAACAGCGCCACCCGCCGGCGGTCGTGGGCGTCGACGAGGGAACCGCCGTAGAGCCCCAGCCCGACGAGGGGGACGAGGGCGAAGATCCCGACGAGTCCCACGGCGAAGGTCGAGGAGGTCAGCGAGTAGACCTGCAACCCGACGGTCACGACGGTGAGCTGGGTGCCGATGGCGGCGAGCGACTGGCCGACCCACAGCCGGCGGAACGCGGGGACCTCGCGCAGGGGCGTCGTGTCGACGAGGAACCGGCGGCGGGTCGGTGCGGGGCCGGGACTCGGGGGGCCGGATCGCGCCGGCGGTGGACTCACCCGGTCAGGATAGGTCGTGTCCCGGGGCTACTTCAGCGCAGCGGACGGGGACGTGGGAAGTCCCCGGGCGCTTCCGCCCCCCTGACGGCGCTCGCCGTCACGGTACGGGCCGGTTGGACAGACCGGCGCCCGGGGACCCGGTGACTGCCGTGATCTCGCCGCGCTGCGCGGGGCGACCAGAGCGGTCCGCGTCCGTTCACGCAGCTGCTAGCGGGCAGCCACCTCACGCGTCCCAAGAGAAACCATTCTTCGGACCACCTCCTCTCCCGTGTAGGTCAACGGTAAGACCGCTCCCGCGCCGTTGTCACGCCGAATTCCGAAGAAGTTCTCGACCGCCGGCGCGCCGGAGCGGACCCGGGCGACGGGGCGGCTTGTGGCGTGCCCCACCCGTGTCCTACAGTTCGACCCGGCAGAGTTACTGTCAGAACCACCCTTACTGAGACCGGGGCCGTGTTCCATGAGCACCACCGAGCAGCAGGCGATCCTCGTCGCGGTGTCGACGGTGATCTTCGCGTTGCTGCCCGACCGGGAGGGGAACGTCCGGGTGCACCTGCCGCTGGTGCGCCGCACCCGCGCCCCCTTCGCCGACCAGTGGGCGCTCCCGGGCGGCTGGGTGCGCACGACGGAGAGCCTCAGCGACGCCGGACGGCGCACCCTGGCCGAGACGACGGGACTGCGCCCGAGCTACCTGGAGCAGCTGTACACGTTCGGGCAGCCGGACCGCTCCCCCGGTCAGCGCGTCGTCTCCGTCGTCTACTCCGCCCTGGTCAGGAACCACGAGGCCGCGGCCGCGGTCGAGGGCGAGAACGTCCGCTGGACCTCCGCCGACGACTGCACGGGCCTCGCCTTCGACCACGACGAGGTCGTGCAGTACGCGCTGTGGCGGTTGCGCACCAAGGTCCAGCACGCGCACGTCGCCCTGCACTTCCTGGGCGAGCAGTTCTCCCTGGCGCAGCTGCGCGAGGTCCACGAGGCGATCCTGCAGCGCCCCCTCGACCCGGCGAACTTCCGTCGCCAGGTCGAGAGCTCGGGAACCGTCGTGTCCACCGGGGAACGCCAGACGGGCGGCCGGCACCGGCCGCCGACGTTGTACCGGGCGGTGGTCCCGGACGGGGTCGCCGGCCCGCTGATGACCGCCGGTCCGCTCGCGTAGCGCTCCGGCAACGTTCACAGGAACTCCTCGAGAAACAGGCCCGTCACGATGGCGTCCGTCCCCACGCAGATCGCCCTGCTCACCCGCGCCCCCGGTGGCGCGGACAGCACCTGCGACCCCGACCTGCCCACCGCCCCGTGGCAGTTCGACGCGGTCCCCGGCCGGCCCCTGCCGTTGCCGACCTACGGCGCGGGAGCCTCCCGCCAGGACCCGGCCCCGGCCGACTCCCCGGTGCAGCAGCAGATCCCGGCCGAGTACCGGCTGCTGCCGGCCGAGGAGCTGGACCGCCGGATCCTGGCGGCGAAGGCGACCCTGGGACCGCGCGTGTCGATCCTCGGCCACGCCTACCAGCGCGACGAGATCGTCCGCTACGCCGACTTCGTCGGGGACTCCTTCCAGCTCGCGCAGCAGTCGCAGCGGCACCCGGAGGCGGAGTTCGTCGTCTTCTGCGGGGTGCACTTCATGGCCGAGACGGCCGACCTGCTGACCACCCCGGACCAGCCGGTCATCCTGCCGAACCTCGCCGCGGGGTGCTCGATGGCCGACATGGCCGACATCGACTCCGTGCAGGCCTGCTGGGAGCAGCTCGAGGCGCTCTACGGCACCGAGGCCGACGCCGACGGCCGGGTGCCGGTCATCCCGGTGACCTACATGAACTCCGCGGCCGCGCTCAAGGGTTTCTGCGGCGCCCACGGCGGGATCGTCTGCACCAGTTCCAACGCCCGCGAGGTCCTGGAGTGGGCCTTCGAGCGGGGACAGCGCGTGCTGTTCTTCCCCGACCAGCACCTGGGCCGCAACACCGCCAAGGCCATGGGCGTCGACGTCGCGCGGATGCCCGTGTGGGACCCGCGCAAACCCCACGGCGGAAACTCCGCGGAGACCCTCGAGGACGCCCGGGTCGTGCTCTGGCGCGGGTGGTGCTCGGTGCACCAGCGGTTCACCGTCGACCAGATCGCGCAGGCCCGGGCGAAGAACCCCGACGTCCGCGTCGTCGTCCACCCCGAGTGCCCGATGGAGGTCGTCGACGCCGCCGACGAGGCGGGTTCCACGCAGTACATCCAGAAGGCGGTCGACGCCGCCCCGGCCGGGACCGCGTTCGCGATCGGGACCGAGGTCAACATGGTCCGTCGCCTCGCCGACACCCGGCCCGACCTGACGATCGAGTGCCTCGACCCGGTCGTCTGCCCCTGCTCGACGATGTACCGCATCCACCCGGCCTACCTCGCCTGGGTGCTGGAGTCCCTCGTCGAGGGCCGGGTCGTGAACCAGGTCAGCGTCGCCGCCGACGTCGCGGGCCACGCGCGCACGGCGGTGGAACGCATGCTGGCCGTCCACCCGTGAACCGCCGTCGCGAACTCGTGGAAGAGCTCCACGTCGACGTCCTGGTCGTCGGCGCCGGGATCGCCGGACTCACTGCCGCCCTCGAGGCCGCCCACCACGGCAGCGTCGTGCTGGCCACGAAGACGGAGCTCGGCGACGGCAGCACGCACTACGCCCAGGGCGGGATCGCCTCGGCCGTCGGGCCGCAGGACGTCCCCGCGCACGTCGCCGACACCCTGGCCGCCGGCGCCGGGTTGTCCTCCCCCGCTGCGGTGCAGGCGTTGTGCGAGGCCGGCCCGGCCGCCGTGCGGGTCCTCGCCGAGCGCGGGGTGGAGTTCGACCGCGGCGCCTCCGGGGGCTGGGCGCTCGGTCTGGAGGCCGCGCACTCGACCTCGCGCATCCTGCACGCGGGCGGCGACCGGACCGGCGCGGCGATCTCCGCCGCGCTCGCCGCGGCCGTGCGCCGCAGCGACGTGACGATCCGCGAGCAGACCTTCCTCGCCGGGTTGCGGACCTCCGGGGGCCGCGTCGTGGGTGCCGACCTCGTCTCCGGCGCGGAGGAGGACGGGGCCACCCACGTCCTGCGCGTCCACGCCGGTGCCGTCGTGCTGGCCACCGGCGGGGCGGGACAGTTGTTCAGCCACACCACGAACCCGCCGGTCGCGACGGCCGACGGCCTGGCCGCCGCGTTCCGCGCCGGTGCGGCGGTCGCGGACCTGGAGTTCTTCCAGTTCCACCCCACGGTCGCCGCCGTCGCGCACCCGTTCCTGGTGTCGGAGGCCGTGCGCGGTGAGGGCGCCGTGCTGCTCGACGCCGCCGGTGAACGGTTCACCCTCCGGGTGGACCCGCGGGCCGAACTCGCCCCGCGCGACGTCGTCGCCCGGGCCATCGCCGCCGCGATGGCCGAGCACGGCGGGAAACCCGTCGTCCTCGACGCCACCGGTGTCGCCGCGGCCCTGGGGAAGCCCTTCGCGCAGCGGTTCCCCGGGATCGCGCAGTTGTGCCGGGAGTCCGGCATCGACCCCGAGACGACACCGATCCCCGTCACCCCCGCCGCGCACTACTGGATGGGCGGGATCCGCACCGACGCCGTCGGGCGCACCACGCTGCCCGGGTTGTGGGCCGCGGGCGAGGTCGCCTGCTCCGGGGTCCACGGCGCGAACCGGCTCGCGTCGAACTCCCTGCTCGAGGCGCTCGTCACCGGTGGTCAGGTCGTGCGCGACATCCGCGAGAACGGCGTCGCCGCGGCGGAGTTCCCCGAGGACGAGGTCGTCGAGATGCCCGGGGCCGCGCTGCCCGTCGCGTCCCACGTCGGCCGCCGTGACCTGCAGTCGGCCATGTGGGAGCACGCGGGTGTCGTGCGCGACGACGCCGGTCTCGCCGTGGCGATGAAACTGCTCACCCCGCAGGAGGACCCCGTCGAGATCCTGTCCGAGGACCTCGACGTGCCCCGCCACACCCGCGAGGACGCCAACCTCGTGCTCGCCGCCCACCTGCTGGTCGCCGCGGCGACCGCGCGGGAGGAGAGCCTCGGCGCGCACTTCCGCAGCGACCACCCCACCGCACCGGGGCACGCCCGGCGCCGGTCCTTCCGGAGGATCCCGTGAACACCCCTGACTCCGTCGTCGCCCTCGCACTGGCCGAGGACGCCCCCTGGGGCGACGTCACCAGCGAATCCCTGCTGCCGCCCGACGCGCTCGCCGACGCGCAACTGGTGGCCCGCGAACCCGGCGTCCTGGCCGGTGCGGCCTGCGCCCGCGCGGCCTTCACCCGGACCGCGGACCTCACCGGCGGTTCGCTGGAACTCCTGGAACTCGCCGGGGACGGCACCCGGTTCGGAGCCGGGGACGTGCTGGGCCGGGTCCGGGGAACCGCCCGGGGCGTCCTGCGCGCCGAACGCGTCGCCCTGAACCTGCTGCAGCACCTGTCCGGGATCGCGACCCACACCGCGACGTTCGTCGACCTCGTCGCCGGGACGAACGCCCGCGTCGTCGACACCCGCAAGACGACCCCGGGGATGCGCGCGCTCGAACGCGCGGCCGTGCGGGCCGGGGGCGGGCACAACCACCGCTGGTCGCTCTCCGACGCCGTGCTGGTCAAGGACAACCACCTCGCGGTGCTGCTCGCGCAGGGCATCGACGTCACCACCGCACTCAAGGGCGTCCGGGCGCAGGTCCCGCACACGACGACCATCGAGGTGGAGGTCGACCGTCTCGACCAGCTCGAGGCGGTCCTCGCCGCCGACGTCGACGTCGTCCTGCTGGACAACTTCTCCCTGGCCGACCTGGCCGAGGGGGTCCGCCTGGTCCGGGAGCGCTCGCGGGCCCTCGTGGAGGCCAGCGGCGGCGTGCGGGCCGACACCGTCCGCGCCATCGCCGAGACGGGGGTCGACCTGATCTCGGTGGGCGCGCTCACCCAGAACTCCCGCACCCTGGACCTGGGGCTCGACACCACGGTCAGCGCGTGATCTACCTCGACCACGCCGCGACCTCACCGCCGCGCCGGGAGGTGCTCGAGGCCGTCTGGCCGTACCTGACCCAGGTCACCGGGAACCCCTCCAGCAGCCACGAGGTCGGCCGGGCCGCGAAGGCGGGGCTGGACGCGGCGCGCCACGCCGTCGCCGAGGTCCTCGGGGCCCGTCCCGGGGAGGTCGTGTTCACCTCCGGCGGCACCGAGGCCGACAACCTGGCCATCACGGGGATCGCCACGGCGAATCCCCGTGGCCGTCACGTCGTGGTCTCCGCGATCGAGCACCCCGCCGTCCTGGAGACGGCGTCCGCCCTGCGGGAGAGCGGGTTCGAGGTCGACGTGGTCGGAGTCGACGGGGACGGCCTGCTCGACCTGGCCGCGCTCGACGCCGTGCTGCGCCCGGACACGACGCTCGTGTCGGTGATGTACGCCAACAACGAGATCGGGACCGTGCAGCCGCTGGCCGAGATCGCGACCCGCTGCCGCGCGTTCGGGATCCCGTTCCACACCGACGCGGTGCAGGCCGCCGGGCACCTGCCCTTGGACGTCGCGGAACTCGGCGTCGACGCGTTGTCCGCGTCGGCGCACAAGTTCGGCGGGTTGCGCGGCGCCGGGTTCCTCTGGGTCCGCGGCGTCGTCCCGTTGGCGCCCGTCCTGCACGGGGGCGGGCAGGAACGTGGCCGACGCTCGGGCACCTCCGACGTCGCCTCCGCGGTGGGGACCGCCGTCGCCCTGCACGCCGCCGCGACCGCCCGGGAGGCCGAGGTCGCCCGGCTGACCTCGTTGCGGGACAGGCTGATCGAGGGTGTCCTGGCCACGGTCCCGGGGGCCCGCCTCACCGGTCACCGCACCCGGCGCCTGCCCGGCCACGCCTCCTTCTGCTTCGCGGGCGTCGGCGGCGAGACCGTCCTCGCGGAACTCGAGCAGGTCGGGATCGTCTGCTCCAGCGGGTCGGCCTGCGCCGCCGACTCCGACGACGCCTCGCACGTGCTGCTGGCCACCGGGATCGACGCCGACCTCGCCCGCACCGCCGTGCGCTTCACCCTCGGCCCGACGAGCACCGCCGACGAGATCGACGCGGTGCTGGCCGCCCTGCCCTCCGCCGTCCAGCTCGCCGGCCGGTGATCCGCACCTTCGCGCCCGCGGACCTGCCCGGGGTCCAGGCGGTCTGGGCCGCCTGCGGTCGGGAACCCCTCCCCGCCGACGAACTCGCAGCGATCCGCGCGAACGCGCCGGAACTGCTGCTCGTCGCCGAGGTGGAGGACCGGATCGTCGGAGTCGTGGTCGGCACCACGGACGCCCGCCGCGGCTGGATCCACCGCCTCGCCGTGCTCCCCACCCACCGCCGGCGGGGACTCGCCGCCGCCCTGGTCGCGGAGCTCGAGGGGCGTTTCGCCCAGCGCGGCCTGCCCCGGGTGAACCTGCTGGTGATGCCCGAGAACGAGGCGGGACTGCGGTTCTGGGCCCGGCTCGGCTACCTCAGCTGTCCCGACGTCCTGTGCACGAAACCCCTGGCGTCCTCGCGGGAGGTCTGATCACACCGCGGTGAAGCGGGACTCCCGGAGGAGTTCCCACGGGCCGCCGAGGTAGCGGTGCACCGCGAGACCGCTCACCCGCACCGTCCAGGGCACGAGGTCCCGGCTGAGTTCCTCGACCGTCGAACGGGCCACCTCGGGGGTCACGAAGTTCTGCACCGTGACGTGCGGGCGGAACCCCTGGCCGTCCTGCCGGGTCAGGCGGTCCGCGAACTCCGCGGCCAGCCCGGCCCGGACCCGGGCCAGCCCGGGTGAGTCCAGGACGAGGGCCGCGCCGCGCCCCAGCGACCGCACCCCGGTCACCTCGGCCCGGGGCGCGGCACCCGCGCACTCGCGGTCCACGGCGGCGCACACGTCGTCGAGGGCCTCCCCCGGCAGGGCGTGGAAGAGGGTCAGGTGGGCCGCGAGCTGGTTGCGCTCCGGCGGGAACCACCGCTCACGCAGCCGGTCGAAGCTCGCCTGGGTCGCGACGTCGAACGTCGCCGTGACGATGAGCGGCCTCATCCGCGGACGTTGGCCAACCCGACGACCGTCCCGAAGACTCCCGACGCCGTGCAGAGCACGGCGAGCGCCAGCGCGACGGTCCACCAGCCGCGGTCGGGGTGTCCGGAGCGCAGCGCGCGCACTCCCAGCACCACCACCACGACCCCCATGACCAGTCCCAGCGGGGCGAACGCGAGCGAGACGACGAGCCCCGCGACGGAGGCGACGACGCCAGCGATCGCCCCGGTGTTGGTCGGCTCGGCCTTCTGCTGCTGCACGGCCCCACTCTGCCACCCGCGCTCGACCCGACGGCACCGGTCCTGCTCCATCACGACGGCGGCACGCGCGGGCAGACACCCTCGACGTGAACGCACGAGACCGCCGCCCCGGGTGGGGACGGCGGTCTCGTCACCGCGGAGGGTCAGCCGACGGTCAGGACCGTCGACCGCGTGGTGTCGCCGTAGCCGACCGTCCCCAGGTACGGCGTCGAGGCGGCCAGCCCCGACCAGGACAGCGTGTACGTGGCCTGGCGACCGGTGCGCACCGGCAACGGGTCCGGCGTGGCGGTCAGCGAACCCGCCTTCGCGTCCGGCCCGAGGACGAAGGAGGTGAACGTGAACCCGATGGACGACTTCCCCGGGGCCGGGGCGTAGCCGTCGACGACGAGGACGTAGTTCCCCGGATCGACGAAGTCGTCGATCCGTTCGTCGGTGGACGCGGAGGCCGACAGGTCGAGCAGCTTCCCGGCGGCGGAGTAGAGGTAGAGGTCGACGTCGGACCCGGCCTCCCCGCGCAGGTCGAAACGGCTGAACGTGGTGCCCTTCGGGATCGTCACGGGGAACTCGACGCTGTCCCCGACGGCGACGGAGCCCGCGCTCCGCTTCCCGGCCACGAGGCCGGTCGTGGTCAGGTCGAGGTCACCGGTGAAACCGGAGGTGACACCGACCTGGACGGAACCCTTCGCGCCGGTCCCCGCGACCTCGGCCGGAGCCGCCAGCGGGATCGGTCGCACCGCGATCGGCGAGCGGACGGTGAGGTCGTCGCCGCCCTTCCACGTCAGCGAACCCGAGGCCCAGGTGTTCAGCGCCGCGGTCGTGCGGGTCACGGTCACCCGGAACTGCGCGCTCTGCCCGGCGTCCAGCTTCAGGACGCTGGGCTGGACCTGGACGTCGAACCCGGCGAGTTCGGCCGTGGCGTAGTAGTACCCGCCCGTGGTGGCCGTCACCGTGCGCGTCACGGTGCGGGCCCCCGCGAGGTCGCCGTCCGCGATCGAGGCCTGGTTCAGCTCGCTCGGGTCGATCGCACCCACGCCGGTCCCGGTCGCGACGCCGGAACCCTCGAGGTAGCGCAACCAGTCGACCGGGGTCGAGTCGTAGACCAGACCCGGGGTCAGCATCTTCGTCGGGTCGACGAAACCCGCGCCCCCGGCGAACGGGTCGCGGGCCGGGGTGCCGTCGGGGCCGAGCAGGTTCCGCGCGGTCGTCATGAGGGCCGACTTCACCATCATGGGCGTGAACTCCGGGTGCGCGGCGTAGTACAGCGCCGCCAGGCCCGTGACGTGCGGGGCCGACATCGAGGTTCCCGACTCGGGGGCGAACAGGTTGCCGCGCGCGCCGTCCGCGACGGGCGAGTACCCCGCCACGACGCCGGAACCCGGGGCGGTGAGGTCGGGCTTGAGGACGTCGCCGCCGTCGACCAGTGCGGGCCCGCGCGAGGAGAACGCGGAGATCTGCGGGGCCGGCGTCGGGGTGCGGGTGGTGTTGCCGGGCTGGAAGGACACCGTCGCGTTGGTGCGGTGCGTCCGCAGGTACCCGAGGAGGGTCTTGCCCGCCCCGGCGTCCAGGTGGACCGTCGGCACCGCGTGCGCGTCGGGTTCCAGCGAGTTCGGCGTCGGGTTGTAGAGGACCATCCCCACCCCACCGGCGCGGGCGACCTCGGCGGACTTGTCGACGCGGGCCGTCACCGCCCGCTGGCAGAAGACGACCTTGCCCTTCGTCTTCACCGGGTCCAGCGACCCGGCGAGGCAGATCGCGGCGTCGTTGGCGGTCTTCCCCGCGGCGGCCACGTCGGAACCCAGCACGAGGCGGGTCGTGGGCAGCGGTTCCTGGGTCAACCGGGCCCCGACGAACTTGCGGCCGTCGCCGAGCACGACGGTGCCCTCGCGCAGCACCGAGGTGGCGGCCGCGACGGTCGTCACCCACGGGCTGGCGTGGTCGGTGGTGGAGACGGCCGGGCCGGAGTTCCCGGCCGAGGCGGAGACGAAGATCCCGGCGGAGGCGGCGACCATGAACGCGATCTCGACGGGGTCGGCCGCCGTCGTCGACGCGCCGGAACCGATCGAGTAGTTGATGACGTCGACGTTGTCGGCGACGGCCTGGTCGATCGCGGCGATCAGGTCGGAGGTCTGGCAGCCGTTCGTCCCGTCGTCGCCGGTCCAGCAGACCTTGTAGACGGCCAGCGCGGCGGCGGGGGCGATCCCGGTGACGTCCCCGTAGGAGTCGCCGTCGATGGTGGCGGGGACGCCGTTGCGGCCCACGGCCGTCGTGGCCGTGTGGGTGCCGTGGCCGTCGCTGTCGCGGGCGGAGGTGAACTCGCCGTCACCGAGGGCGTGCACCGCGGTGTACCCGTCGGAGAACGCCCGGGCACCCACGACCTTCGTCGTGCAGGAGGCGGCGGTCCACCGCTGGCCGGTCTCGCAGGTCCCGGTGTAGGTGCCGCCGTCGGCCTTCGCCATCCGGATCGTGCCGCCGCTGCGGTAGGCGCCGTAGGGGTCACCCGCGGGGGCCCCCGTGGGCAGGGCCGCGCCGGCGACGGAGGGGTGCTCGGGCCAGAGCCCGGTGTCCAGGTCGGCGACGACGACGCCCCGGCCCGCCTGCTGCACACCGCCGAGCCGGCTCCAGACCCCGTCGGCCCCGGTGAGGCCGAGGTAGTCCGCGGTCGTGCGGGCGGGGGCGGCGGCCGTGCTGGTGGCGCCGGTCGCAGCGCTGGTCGTGGTGGTCACGCTGCTCGCCGCGGCCGAGGCCTCGGCGCTGCTCGTGACCAGGTGCCGCTCGACGTCGGGAGCGACCGAGACGACCCCCGCGGTGGCCGCGAGCTTGGTCGCCTGCGCGCCGGTGAGCTTGGCGGAGAACCCGTTGAGGGCCACCGTGTAGCGCTGCAGCGGGGCGACCCCGACGCTGTCGGCGACCTTGGTCTGGGCGGACAGCAGCAGGTCGCGGTAACGCTGGGTCGTCGACCGGGTCATGTCCAGGTCGCCACCGGCCGACTTCAGCTGCGGCAGGCCGGGGAGGGAACCGTCGTACTTCGCGATGGGGTCCTGGGCGAGGGTGACGACGTAGTCGCCGTCCCGGAAGGCCGAGGCGGCCGGGGTGGGCGTGGGGGCGGCGTTCGCGGTCAGCGTCGGGACGAGGGCCAGGACGAGGCCGGTCCCCAGGCTGAGGGCGAGCCGGACGGGGCCGCGCCGGCCGCCCTCCGGTCCTGCGGCTGGGTGCGGACGGGGGACGACCATGACGGCCTCCAGGGTGGAACAGGAGCGACGGTTGACGTGTCGTGTGCATCGAGTGACGTTCGGTGATTCAGTGACGACGGGGTGCAGCCAACCGGCTACAGCGCGTGGCGTCAAGGTGTCCCGGGGCACTCGTTCGCTCCGCCGGACCGTCCGAGCTCCGCAACGACGCTCCGTAGTCTGTCCCCGTGCAGACGTTCAGCGACCGACGGACCGCCCGCGCCACGACGGGCCACGCCACCCAGCGCCCGGGCCGGCGCCGCGCCGGGGTGCTGCTCCTGGTCGGGCTGCTGACCCCCGTCCTGCCCGTGCTCACCGCCGGCCCCGCCGCCGCCCACGACCGCCTCGAGTCGACCGACCCCGCCGACGGTTCGACGGTCGACGTGGCGCCCGACGCGGTCGTGCTGACGATGTCGTCCGCGCCGCTGGCCCTCGGGACCCAGGTCCAGGTCACGGGCCCGGCCGGCGTGGTCTCCTCCGGCGAACCCCGGATCGTGGACGAGACGATCACCGAGCCCCTGACCGGCGACCTCCCCGCGGGCAGCTACGAGGTGCAGTGGCGGGTCACGTCCTCGGACGGGCACCCGATCTCGGGCAGCTTCACCTTCACCGCGACGGGGGCGGCGACCCCGACGGGCACCACGACCCTGGAACCCGTGCCCACGGCCGCCCCGAGCCCGGGCACCTCGACGGCCGGGACCGTCGACCCCTCCAAGCCCGACTCCGGTAGCGGAAACGGCGCCCTCATCGCCATCGCGGCGGCGATCGTCGTCGTGGGGGCCGGCGCGGGCGGGATCATCGGCTACCGGCGCCGGCAGCGCTGACCGCAGCCGGCCGCCCGGCCCGCTCGAGGCGCAGGTCGACCAGCCAGACGAGGATCGTCAGGACGCCGAACCCCGCCCCCACGGCCGAGACGAGGGCCCAGCCGCAGGACCGG
>NZ_CEEDMJ010000027.1:0-52749 GCF_979255925.1 Kineococcus sp. AC630 | reverse complement strand
GAAACAACACTTTCCGCCCCCGGAGGGGCCCCCGCGAGGGCGGAAAGTGTTGTTTCCGCGGGATCCGGGGGCCTCAGTGCAGCAGCGTCGTCCAGTTCCACGGGACGCGGCCGTGCGGGCCGGGGGCGGGCTGGTCCTCGGGGTGGTTCAGCGGCGGGGCGAGGTCGGGTCCGGACTCGAAGGTCTCCTCGGTGCCGAAGTCGTAGAACCACTCCTCCCCCGGTTCGTAGGAGCGCACCACGGGGTGCCCGGAGGACGCGGCGTGGCCACTGGCGTGCTGGCCGGGCGAGGAGTCGCAGCAGCCGACGTGCCCGCACGCGGCGCAACGGCGCAGGTGGAACCACCAGCCCTGCGGATCGGAGACCTCGCAGTCGGCGCAGCCGGGGCCGCTGGGGGCGGCGGTGGGGTCGATCGGTTCGGTCACTGTTCTCCTCCGGACGAGAGCTCGGACGTGGGGGGTTCTGAGGTGAGCGGCAGCCACACCCGGAACACGGTGTTGCCGGGTTCGCTGGTGACGCCGAGCCGCCCGTGGTGGCGGTGCACGACGATCCGCCAGGCGATGTCGAGGCCGAGACCGGTCCCCTGACCGACGTCCTTCGTGGTGACGAAGGGTTCGAAGATGCGGCCCAGGAGTTCCGGGGGGATCCCCGGTCCGTCGTCGGCGATCTCCACCACGACCCCGGGGTCGCCGTCGCGGACCCGCACGGTGACCGTTCCCGGTCCCGGCGCCAGCGCGTCCAGGGCGTTGTCGAGGAGGTTGGTCCAGACCTGGCCGAGCTCGCCGGCCTGCCCGAGCAGCTTGGGCACGTCGGCGTAGTCCTTCACGACGTGGGCGTTGCCGACCGCGCGGCCGGCGCCCGCACCGAGCATCTCGATCGCCGCGTCCAGCAGTTCCCGGACGTCGACCCAGCCCTCGGCCGCGCGGTCGAGCTGGGCGTAGTTGCCCGCCGAGGCCAGCAGCGCGCTGATGCGGGCCGACGCCGCGGCGGCCTCGGCGACGAGGGAACGCACCGACAACCCCCGCGCGTACGTCTCGACGGCGGTCCGCCCGCCCAGCGACCCGAGGAACTCGGCGCTGACCCCGTGCTCGACGAGGACCGGGGCCAGGTCGTCGGGCTCGGCCACCCCCAGCTCGTCGAGGACGTCCAGCAGCCGGTCCTCCGCCTCGGCGCGTCCCAGCGGATCACGCGGCACCGCAACGGCTCCGGTCACGGGGACGGGAGGTGCGAGGACGTCCAGGCCCTCTTGCAGCTGCCCGAGCGTCCGGGCCAGCGCCGCGGCCGGGTTCCCGAGTTCGTGGGTGAGTCCCGCGGTCAACGAGCCGAGGGCCAGCAGGCGCTCGCGAGCGCCGATGAGTTCTTGGGCCTCGGTGATCCCGATCCGCAGGCCCTCCAGGAGGTGGACGGCCATCGGGAACCACTCGCGGACGACCTTGCCGAACTTCCAGGCCGGCAGGACGAAGAAGCGGGCGGGTTCGAGGACGCGGACGGAGGAGCCGTACCCCTCGGGTGCGTCGTCGCCGAGGTAGGCCTCCCACGCGCCGCAGTAGACCCCGCGCTGGCGGGTGCGGCCGACCTCGAGGTCGTCGGTGCCGCCGCCGCGGTGGGAGAGGGCGATGGCGCCGGAGAGCAGGACGTAGAAGCAGGTGGCCTTCTCGCCCTCGGCGTAGAGCGGGCCGGGCGCGACGTCGACGACCTCCCCGGTCGCCGACAGCATCCGCAACTGCTCCTCCGACAGCTTCTCGAAGAGGAACAGGGTCCGCAGTTCCTCGGGGGCGAGCCGCACGGCGGGGTTCGCGTCGGGGTTCACGACCGGGCCAGGTAGCGGTGGACGAGCATGACGGCCATCGCTCCCTCACCCACGGCGGACGCGACCCGCTTCACGGAGTCCGCGCGGGCGTCGCCGGCGACGAAGACCCCCGGGACGGAGGTCTCGAGGTGGTACGGCGCGCGGTCCAGGGTCCAGCCGGGTGGGCGTCCGTCGACGAGGTGCAGGTCGGGGCCGGCGACGACGAACCCGTGGGCGTCGCGCTGCACGGTCCCGTCGAGCCACCCGGTGCGCGGGGAGGCGCCGATGAAGACGAAGACGTGGGTGGCGGGGAGTTCCTGTTCCTGGCCGGACTGCCTGTCCCGCACCACGATCGAGTGCAGGTGCCCGTCGCCGGCGGCGCGGACGACCTCGGTGCAGGTGCGCACGTGGACGTTGTCCAGAGCACGGATCTGCTCGATCAGGTAGGACGACATCGACGCCTCGAGCGAGGGGCCCCGCACGAGCATCGTGACGCTGCGGGCCGAGCGGGCGAGGTTCACCGCGGACTGCCCGGCGGAGTTCGCGGCGCCGACGACGAAGACGTCCTCCTCGGCGCAGGCGTTCACCTCGCTCAACGCGGCCCCGTAGTAGACGCCGCGGCCGGTGAACTCGTCGAGGCCGGGTCCCTCCAGGGTCCGGTAGGACACCCCGGTCGCGAGCAGGACGGTGTGCGCGGCGACGCTGGTCCCGTCGGCGAAGCGGACGACGTGCGCGCCGCCGGAGGTCTCCAGGGCGGTGACGCTGCGCGCGGCGAGGGTCTCGGCGCCGAACTTCGCGACCTGTCGTCGGGCCCGGTCGGCCAGTTGCGCCCCGGAGAGGCCGTCGGGGAAGCCGAGGTAGTTCTCGATCCGGGAGCTCTGCCCGGCCTGCCCGCCGGTGGCGTGCTCCTCGACGAGGACGGTCCGCAACCCCTCGGAGGCGCCGTAGACCGCGGCCCCCAGCCCGGCGGGGCCGCCGCCGACGATGGCGAGGTCGTAGAAGTCCTGCTGCGGGCGGGTCGAGAGCCCGACGTGCTCGGCCAGGGCGGTGTCGTCGGGGTCGACGAGCACGACGGGGCCGTCGGAGCCCGGGGCGACCACGACGGGCAACCGCGCCTGGTCCGTCTCCGCGGCCGTGGCGGCCAGCAGGCGCACGGCCTCGGGCTGCTCAGCGAGCAGCCACCGGTAGGGGACCTCGTTGCGCGCGAGGAAGTCCCGCACCGCGAAGGACCGCGCCGACCACCGGTCGCCGACGACGACGACCTCGTCGACGGGCCGCGCCGGGATCGCCCGCCAGCCCTCGAGGAGGGCGTCGAGGACGGGGTAGAGCTTCTCCTCCGGCGGGTTCCACGGTTTGAGCAGGTAGTGGTCGAGGTCGACGTCGTTGATGGCCCGGATCGCCGCGGAGGTGTCGGCGTAGGCGGTGAGCAGCACCCGGCGGGCGGTGGGGAAGAGGTCCATCGCCTGCTCGAGCAGTTCGACGCCGTCCATCTGCGGCATCCGGTAGTCGGCGAGGACCGCCGCGACGGGTTCCCCGCGCAGCTTCAGCTCGCGCAGGGCGCCGAGCGCGTCGGCGCCGGACTCTGCGCGCACGATCCGGTACTCGCGGCCGTAGCGGCGGCGCAGGTCGCGGGCCACCGCCCGGGAGACGGCCGGGTCGTCGTCGACGGTCAGCAGGACGGGGCGCGGTGCCGCACCGGCACCGGGGGTGTCCTCGAGTTCTGCCACGCCCGGAAACTGTCATCCGCCCGGACGCGGGTCAAGTGGCCCGCCGGGAGTGCAGTCAGTCGACGGATGCCCGTGCGTCGCGCCGGGCCGTCCGTGCGGCGCTCCACGCGGCGTTCAACGCGGAGCCGACCACCAGCAGCACCCACACCGGGGCCGTCACGCGCCAGAAGCCGGGCATGACCGAGAGCACCACGACGAGGACCTGGGCGATCACGAACCCGACGGCCGTCGACGTCCGTCCCAGGTACGCGTGCCCGAGGCCGGGCCAGAGCAGCGAGAGACCCGCCGCGGCCAGGGCCCGGGCCCGGAGCGGGTCGCGGCGCACCTCGAGATCGCTCGTGCGGTGATTCGCGCGGTGCCCGTGGGCACCTTCCATCCTCGTGACCGTCATGTCAGCCCCCCGGCCGTTCGCTCGTCCGGCTGCCCCCCGGCACCCGAGGGGCAGTCTGCCGTCACGGGGCGTGATCCCGCTCGTGATTCGCCCGGACGGCTCTCAGCGGAGCACGAACCGGGTGCAGTGCGTCCGGTACGGGACACGGACCTCGTCCCGGCCGCGCAGGTCGGGGTGGCCGTCGAGGACGCTCGCCACGGCGGCGAGGAGGTCGCGGCGTTCGTCGTCGGGCAGGACGATGACGTAGCTGCGGGAGGCGACGAGGTCGAGGATCCCGGCCCGGTCGGTGACGTGCTCGAACCGGGTCCCGAAGCGTTCGGCCGGCCCGAACGGCGGGCCGACCTCGGTCGTGTCGGTGCGCATCTCCTGCTCCTGCCCGCGCTGGGCCAAGTCCCAGACCTGGCGGACCCAGTCGACGGTGTCGTCGCGCACGTTCCAGACCAGGCCGAGGCTCCCACCGGGACGCAGGACCCGGGCCACCTCCGGCACGGCCCGCCCCGGGTCCACCCAGTGCCACGCCTGGGCCACGACCACCGCGTCGACGGACCCCGACGCCAGCCCCGTCGCCTCCGCCGAGCCCTCGTGCGCCTCGACCTCCGGCAGGACCTCCCGCAGCTGCGCGAGCATCCGGGTCGAGGGTTCGACGGCGACGACCTCGTGCCCCGCCGCGACCAGGGCCTGGCTGAACTTGCCCGTCCCCGCGCCGAGGTCGAGCACCCGGGCCGCGTCCCCCACGAGGAAGTCGACCGCGTCGCGCGGGTAGCCGGGCCGAGCCCGGGCGTAGGAGTCGGCGGCCGCACCGAAGGACCGGGCGTGCTGGGTGGCGTCCACGGTCGTCATCCTGCGCCCCGGGGAGAACGTGAGCGACGAGGGGCCGCGCGACGGGCGAGAATGGTCCGGTGAGTGCAACCCTCGTCGCCAAGGACCTCAGCGCCGCCCACGGCACCCGCGCGCTGTTCTCCGGTCTGGACCTCGTCGTCGCACCCGGGGACGTCGTCGGGCTGGTGGGGGCCAACGGCGCGGGGAAGTCGACGCTGCTGCGGCTGATGGCGGCCCAGGACACCCCCGAGACGGGCACGATCTCGTTGTCGCCGCCGAGCGCGACCGTCGGCTACCTGCCGCAGGAACCCGAACGCCGCCCGGGTGAGTCGGTCGCGCAGTTCCTCGGCCGGCGCACCGGCGTCGCCGAGGCCCAGCAGCAGATGGACGACGCCGCGAACGACCTGGCCGAGGGGAAGCCCGGCGCCGACGACCGCTACGCCGACTCCCTGGACCGCTGGCTGAACCTGGGCGGTGCGGACCTCGACGAACGCACCGACGAGGTCCTCGCCGACCTCGGCCTGACCGTCTCCGCGGACGCGGCGATGACGTCGCTCTCCGGCGGGCAGGCGGCCCGGGCGGGGCTGGCCGCGTTGCTGCTCTCGCGCTACGACGTGTTCCTGCTCGACGAACCCACCAACGACCTCGACCTGGACGGTCTGGCCCGGCTGGAGAAGTTCGTCACCGAACTGCGCTCCCCCGCCGTCGTCGTCAGCCACGACCGGGAGTTCCTGGCCCGCACCGTCGACCGGGTCGTGGAGCTCGACCTGGCCCAGCAGGTCGTCCGCGTCGTCGGCGGCGGGTACGAGGCGTTCCTCGCCGAACGCGAGGTGCAGCGCCGCCACGCCCGCGAGGCCTACGACGACTTCGCCGACACCAAGGCCGGCCTCGAGGCCCGCGCCCGGATGCAGCGCGGCTGGATGGCGCAGGGCGTGAAGAACGCCGTCCGCAAGGGCGACCCGGACAAGAACATCCGGGCCAAGATGCGCGAGGGCAGCGAGAAGCAGGCCGCGAAGGCCAAGCAGACCGACAAGATGATCGAGCGCCTCGACGTGGTCGAGGAACCCCGCAAGGAGTGGAAGCTCCAGATGGAGATCGCGGCCGCTCCCCGCTCCGGGACGGTCGTCGCGACGACCCGGGAGGCCGTCGTGCAGCGCGGGGGGTTCACCCTCGGGCCGGTCACGCTGCAGATCGACGTCGGCGACCGGGTCGCCGTCACGGGCCCCAACGGCGCGGGCAAGTCGACCCTGCTGAACCTGCTGCTGGGTCGTCTGGCGCCCGACTCCGGTTCCGCCGCGCTGGGTTCCGGGGTGGCGGTCGGCGAGGTCGACCAGGCCCGCGGGTTGTTCCTCGGCGAGCAGCCGTTGGCCCGCGCGTTCTCCGACGCCGTCCCCGACTGGCCCGACGCGGAGGTCCGCACCCTGCTGGCCAAGTTCGGCCTCGGTCAGCACCACGTCGCCCGGACGGCGTCGAGCCTCTCGCCGGGTGAGCGCACCCGCGCGGCCCTGGCCCTGCTGCAGGCCCGCGGGGTGAACCTCCTCGTGCTCGACGAACCGACGAACCACCTCGACCTGCCGGCCATCGAGCAGCTGGAACAGGCGCTGGAGAGCTACGCCGGGACCCTGCTGCTCGTCAGCCACGACCGCCGTCTGCTCGAGGCCGTCCACGTGACCCGCCGGTTCGCCGTCGAGGACGGGCGGGTCCGCGAACTCTGAGGTCAGGCGATCGCGGAACCGCTGAAGTCGTCGCAGCAGACGACCACCCGCGGCGCGCCACCGGGATCGGGGATCGTCCCGTCCTCCTCCTCGCGCACCCCGCGGGCCAGCACCTCACCGGTGGTCGGGTCGATGACCCGGTAGGGCCGCGGCACCTCCGTGCCCCGGACCACCCGCACGTCGCCGCCGTCGTGGGCGTAGACGAGGAGGAACCGGCCGGGGACGACGAGCCCGCGGGGCACGGTGCTGTGTTCCCAGCTGGGCCGGGCACCGGTGAACGGCAGCCCCTGCAGGACCCGGCCGAGGACCCCGGGGTAGGTCGACCCCTCGAAGTCCAGGGCCTCCCGCCAGCCCGCGCCGGGCGCGCTGAAGAACGTGGACTGCCCGACCTCGTCGGGACGCAGCTGCCACTGCCACAGGCTGCCCGCCCCGTAGACGACGCCCATGGTGGCGCCGGCGCAGAGGTTGCTCCACGCCTCGTGGCCCTGCCACCAGCCGGCGTTGAACCCGGAGCGGCCGGTGTTCTCGTAGCTGGGTTCACCGTTCGCGACGGCCTTCTCCGGCTGGTTGCGGGCCATGTCCGCGACCCGTTCGGGGACGTGGTCGCCGCGGTGACCGGTCTGGCACCACTGGAAGTCCAGCCAGTCCGCGTCCTGGTGGGCCCGGTTGTGCGCGAACGGGCGGTAGTGGATCCCCGTCGGGTGGCGGTGGTCGTCCCACTCCTGGACCTCCCGGCCCCCGGCCAGGGTCTGCGGTTCCTCCCCGCTCCCGTCGGCGCCGACGAGCCAGACGACCGGGCCCGCGCCGTAGCGGGCCACGAGGTAGCGGCAGTAGCGCGCGTACTCCTCCGGCGGCACCGTCCCGCCGGCCGCCCGCAGCCCCTTCCAGCCGAACCCCTGGAACACCGGCTGCAGGACGGGGACGAGGTCGTGGGCGCGCAGGACGTCGAGGAGGCGGTCGAGGTCCTGGAAGTAGTCCGGCCGCAGCGCCCGCAACGTGGCCTGCGGCAGGTCGTCGAAGGCGACGCCGAACCCCTCGTCCGCGCCGCGGTCCTCGGGTCCGCGGGCGTCGCTGTCCGGTTGCAGGCTCATGAGCAGGACGGCGTTGAACCCCTTGGCGGCGCGGTCGCGGGCGTAGACCTCGACCTGCTCGGGGGTGGCGCGCCAGGGCAGGGCCCAGGCGGTGTCGCCGACGAGCAGCGCGGAGGTGCCGTCGGCGTGGACGAGGTGACGTCCCTCCTCCGACATCCGCCAGAACCCGTGCCGTTCGAACCGTCCGCGGGGCGCGTCGGCGCCGATCGCGACGGTGCCGCTGACCCCGTGCAGGCCCGGGTCCGGCGCGTTCGCGGAGCTGGTCCAGCTCCACTCCCCGACGGGGCCCGGGGAGGAGAAGCGCACCCGCCAGGTGCGTCCGCCGTCCCAGAACGCGGGACGGCGCAGCACGAGACCGTCGGGGTGGCTGAACACGACGTGGACGTCGAGTCCGCCGTAGGGGTCGGGGTGGTCCTGCCGGGCGGTCAGGGTGAGCTCGACCGGACGCCAGGGTGCGGTCGGGAGTGTCGCCGTCGTCACGGGGCCAGTCTGTCTCCCACCTGCCCGCGCGGCCCTGAGGGGTTCCTGAGGTCTTCCGGCCACGCCCGGGAGGGTCTGGGACGCAACGATTTCGGGACGGCGTCCCGCCGGGCTGGAACAGACCCGTGGCGGCGGGCGATGATCGAGGTGTCGACAGGCGACGGAGCACTGGTCGAACGCCCCTGTCCACCCCCGCACCAGAGGATCCCCACCCGTGCCCATCGCCATCCTGGCCCTCGCCGTCGGCGCCTTCGGGATCGGAACGACCGAGTTCGTCGCCATGGGGCTGCTGCCCCAGATGGCCGCGACGTTCGGCGTCTCCATCGCCGGCGCCGGCTGGCTCATCACCGCCTACGCCCTCGGCGTCGTCGTGGGTGCGCCCACGCTGACGGCGCTCACCCACTCCTGGCCCCGCAAGCGGGTCCTGATGGGCCTGATGGGGATGTTCGTCCTCGGTCACGCCGCCACCGCGCTCGCGCCGACGTTCCACCTGCTGGTCGGGGCGCGCTTCCTGTCCGGCCTCTCGCACGGGGCCTTCTTCGGCGCCAGCGCCGTCGTGGCCCGCAAGCTCGCCCCGCCCGGGCGCCAGGGTCAGGCCCTGGCCCTGGTCTTCACCGGGCTGACCGTCGCGAACGTCGTCGGGGTGCCGCTGGGCACCTACGTCGGCCAGCAGCTCGGCTGGCGGTTGACCTTCGCCCTCGTCGGGATCATCGGTCTGGTGACCATCGCCTCGATCCTGGCGCTCGTCCCCGAGGTCGAGACCCGCACCGGGTCGCTGCGCTCGGAGTTCGCCGCCTTCCGCCGCCGCCAGGTCTGGTGGACCCTGGCCATCACCACGGTCGGGTTCGCGAGCATGTTCACCGTCCTGAGCTACGTCTCGCCGCTGCTGACCGACGTCGCCGGGTTCTCCGAGGGTTCGGTCAGCTGGGTGCTGATCCTCTTCGGGCTCGGGGCGACCTTCGGCAACGTCCTCGGCGGCCGGCTCGCCGACTGGCGCCCCTACCGGACCCTGGCCGTCGGCTTCGTCGCGCAGGTCGTGGTGTTCGGGGCGGTCTACCTGCTGGCGGAGAGCAAGGTGGCCGTCGCGGTGGGCGTGTTCCTCTTCGCCTTCACCGGGTTCACGATGTCCGCGCCGATCCAGACGCGCGGCATCACCGCCGCCGGCGGTGGCGCCTCGATGGCCTCGGCGGCCATGCAGGCCGCGTTCAACGTGGGCAACGCGATGGGTGCCTTCCTCGGCGGCCTCGCCATCGACGGGGGTTTCGGCTACGCCTCGACCGCCCTGGTGGCCCTCGTCCTCGCGCTGCTCGGCCTGGCGATCCTGGGTGAGGCGACCCGCGTGGACAAGAACGGTCGCGCCCCCCTCGACCCGGAGGTCGCCGCGATCCCCTCGCAGCGTCGTCGCGGGGTCCGTGACACCGTGGATTCGTGACCAGCTCGACCACCCTGCAGATCCAAGAACGCACGCTCGGCGACCCCGACCTCGACGCCCTCGTCGTGGCGGCGGTCGCCGAGCTGAACCGCCGCTACCGGGTCCCCGGCGAACCCGACGACGACTACACCCTGGCGCAGGACGCCGTCTGCCTCATCGCGTTCGTGGACGGCGTCCCCGCCGGCTGCATCGCCCGCGAGGCGGTGACCGAGGCCGGCTGGGAGGCCACCGCGGAGATGAAGCGGGTCTTCGTGCACGACGACTTCCGCGGCCGGGGCGTGGCCAAGGCCCTGGTCGCGGCCTACGAGGCCGCCGCCCGCCGCGACGGGTTCACCCGGGTGCGGTTGGAGACGGGCACCAAGCAACCCGAGGCCATGGCCCTCTACGAACGCCTCGGCTACGAACGGTCCACGACGAACTTCGGCCCGTGGGCGGACAGCCCCCTGAGCGTCTGCTACACGAAAAACCTCTGACCACACCGAACTCCAGAGTTCGGTGCTCCGAACTTCTGCCATGATGCTGCGATGACGACGGACGCCCGCGCCGACGCGCCCGCCCGCACCGCCCGACGCCGGCCCCTGCTGCGACTGCTGGGGCCGGCGTTCGTCGCGGCCATCGCCTACGTCGACCCCGGCAACGTCGCCGCGAACCTCACGGCCGGCGCCGGGTACGGGTACCTGCTGCTCTGGGTGCTCGTCGTCGCGAACGCGATGGCCGTCCTCGTGCAGTACCTCGCGGCCAAGCTGGCCGTCGTCACCGACCGGACGCTGCCGGAGGTGCTGCGGGACCGGCTGGGTCAGAAGTCCCGGCTGGCCTTCTGGGCCCAGGCCGAGCTCGTCGCGGTGGCCACCGACCTCGCCGAGGTCATCGGCGGGGCCGTCGCCCTGCACCTGCTGTTCCAGATCCCGCTGCTGCTGGGCGGGGTCATCGTCGGCGTCGTCTCGGTCGGGATGCTGGCCCTGCACAACCGCAACGGGGTGCGCCGGTTCGAGACCGTGATCATGGGCCTGCTGCTGATCATCGTCATCGGGTTCGTCTCCGGGGTCTTCTACTCGCCCCCGGACCCGGGCGAGGCCGTGAAGGGGCTCGTCCCCCGCTTCGACGGGGCCGAGACCGTGCTGCTCGCGGCCAGCATGCTGGGCGCGACGGTCATGCCGCACGCGGTCTACCTGCACTCCGCGATGGCCCGCGACCACCACGGCACCGTCGCCCCGGAGCAGCGCCGGCGGGTGCTCGGCGCGACCCGGATCGACGTCGTCGCGGCCCTCGTCGTGGCCGGTCTGGTGAACATCTCGATGTTGCTGCTGGCGGCGTCCGCGCTGCGCGGGGTCCCCGGCACCGAGACCCTCGAGGGGGCGCACGCTGCCGTGGCCACCCACCTCGGGACCGGCGCGGCCCTGTTCTTCGCGATCGGCCTGCTGGCCTCCGGTCTGGCCTCGACGTCCGTCGGGGCCTACGCCGGCGCGGTGATCATGCAGGGGTTGCTGCGGATCGAGGTCCCGCTGCTGGTCCGCCGGGTGGTGACGTTGATCCCGGCGCTGGTGTGCCTCGGGATCGGGGTCGACCCGACCCGCGCCCTCGTCGTCTCCCAGGTCGTCCTGAGCTTCGGGATCCCGTTCGCGCTGATCCCCCTGGTCCGGCTCACGAGTTCCCGCGAGCTCATGGGCGAGCACGCCAACCGCCGCGCCACCCAGGTCGCCGCGACGGTCGCCGTCGTCGCCGTCGTGGTGCTCAACGTCGCCCTGCTCTGGCTGACCTTCACGGGGTGACCTCTTCCCACTAGGCGGCGGACCGCGCGTCCGCGGGACGGCGTCGCAGCGACGGGGTGAGGATCGGCGGCGTCCGGTAGGCCATGTCGAGCGGACTGACGTCGCTGCCGGGCGGGACGATCGCGTCGATCCGGTCCAGCACGGCGTCGTCGAGGTGGAGGTCGGCGCCGGCGAGGAGGTCGTCGAGCTGCTCCATCGTGCGCGGGCCGATGATCGCCGACGTCACACCCGGGTGGGCGATCGCGAAGGCCATCGCCAGGTGGGTGAGCTTCACGCCGAGCTCGGCGGTCAGGACGAAGAGTTCCTCGACGACGTCGAGGCGGCGTTCGTCGCTGAGGTACCGGAAGCCGTAGGCGGCCCGGCGACCGTCGGTCTCCTGCCCCTTGCGGTAGCGGCCGGTGAGCATCCCGCCGGCGAGCGGTGAGTAGACCAGCGTCCCCATGCCGTAGCGCTGCGCCACCGGCAGGACCTCGTTCTCGATCCCGCGGTTCATGATCGAGTAGGTCGGCTGCTCGGTGCGGAAGCGCTGCAGCCCGCGCCGTTCGGCGACGACCTGGGCCTCGACGATCTCGCTCGCCGGGAAGCTCGAGGTCCCGATGGCGCGGACCTTGCCGGCCCGGACGAGGTCGGTCAGCGCCGACAGCGTCTCCTCGACGTCGGTCTCCGGGTCGGGCCGGTGGACCTGGTAGAGGTCGACGTGGTCGGTGCCGAGCCGGCGCAGCGAGTTCTCGAGCGCGGTGGTGATCCAGCGACGGGAGTTCCCCCGCATGTTCGGGTCCTCCCCCATCGGGAGGTGGAACTTGGTCGCGAGGACGACGTCGTCGCGGCGCCCGACGAGGGCCTTGCCGAGGATCTCCTCCGACTCCCCCTGGGAGTAGAAGTCGGCGGTGTCGACGACGTTCACCCCGGCGTCGAGCGCCTTGTGGATGATCCGGATCGACTCCTCGTGGTCGGGGTTGCCGATCGCGCCGAACATCATGGTGCCGAGGGCGTAGGGGCTGACCTTGATTCCGGTTCGACCCAGGTTGCGGTACTGCACGGGGACCCTCCAACGGGTAGCATCGACGTAAGCGGAACGTGCTTCCGCAACTGTACGGAACGACGTTCCGTTTACGCAAGGGGGTCCCGTGGCGGAGGAACGACGGGTGCGGGCGGACGCCCGCCGCAACGTGGAGTCGCTGCTGGCCGCGGCCCGTGAGGTCTTCGCGACCGCCGGCGTCGACGCCCCCGTCCGCGAGATCGCCGCGAAGGCCGGCGTCGGGGTCGGCACGGTCTACCGGCACTTCCCGCTGCGCTCGGACCTGGTGACGGCGGTGTTCACCCACGAGGTCGACGCCTGCGCCGACGAGGCCCCACGCCTCGCCGCGGAGCTCCCACCCGTGGACGCGCTGCTCGCCTGGCTGCTCCGGTTCACCCGGTTCATCGCCACCAAGCGCGGCCTCGCCGCGGCCCTGCACTCCGGCGACCCGGCCTTCGAGCCCTTGCCCGCCTACTTCCGGGCGCGCTACCTCCCGGCCCTGGAGTCGCTCCTCGACGCCGCGGCCGGTGAGGTCCGGCGCGACGTCGACGCCCACGACCTGCTGACCGCCGTCGCGAACCTGTCGATCCCCGCCGAGGGCGACCCCGAGCACACCGAGCGCATGGTCGCCCTCCTCGTCGACGGCCTCCGCTTCGGCGCCCCCGTCCCCTCCTGAGCCGCCCCCGGCCGCGCGGAAACAACACTTTCCGCCCTCGAACGAGCCCCCGCGGGGGCGGAAACAACACTTTCCGCCCCACGAACGGACGCGGGAGGGCGGAAAGTGTTGTTTCCGCGGGCCTCAGGGGAGGTGACGGGCGACGAAGTCGAGTTCGACCCGCATCTGCCGGACCCGCTCGTCGTCGAGCAGCGAGCCGTGGCCCGCGTCGTAGCGGTACACCTCGTGGGTCGCGCCGCGGGCGTCCAGTCGCTCCAGGTAGTTGTCGATCTGCCGGATCGGGCAGCGGGGGTCGTTGCGACCGGCCAGCACCAGCACCGGCGCGGTGACGGCGTCGACGTAGGTGAGCGGTGAGGAGTCGGCGTACTTCTCCGGGACCTCGCTCGGGGACCCGCCGAACAACGACCGGTCGAAGGCCTTCAGCCCCTCCATCTCGTCCTCGTAGGCCGCGACGTAGTCGGCGACGGGGACCCCGGCCAGCCCGAGCGCCCACCGCTGCGGCTGGGTGCCCAGCCCGAGCAGCGTGAGAAAACCGCCCCAGGACGCCCCCGCCAGCACCAACCGCCGCGGGTCCGCGATCCCCTCGGCGACGAGGTGGTCGGCGACGGCCGCGATGTCGTCGAGTTCGACGTGCCCGACCCGCGCCTCCAGCGCGTCGCGCCAGACCGAGCCGTAGCCCGTCGACCCGCGGTAGTTCACCTGGACCACGGCGAAACCCTCGTCGACCCACGTCGCGCAGTACGGCCGGAACCCGTCGGTGTCGTGCGCGGTCGGCCCGCCGTGGACCTCGACGACGAGCGGCAACGGCACCGGCACTGGCCCGTCCGCCCCGGCGGGGAGGCGGAGCAGGGCGTGGATCCGACCGCCCTCCCCCTCGACCCAGACGTCGCGGACCTCGACGGACTCCGGCGCCGGTTCCCCGGGCGCCCGCAGCAGGACGTCGCCGGCCAGGTTCCGCACGACGCTCGGCTGGGCGGCGGAGGACCACGTGAGCCACACGTCGCCGTCGGGACGCGCGGTGGCGCCGCCGACGCTGCCCTGGTCCGGACCGATCCGCTGCACCGCACCGGTTCCCAGGTCCATCCGGTAGGCGAGGGTGCGAGCCTCGTGGTCGACGAGGAGGACGAGGCCGGTCGCGTCCCGCGTCCACTCCGCACCGGCGACCTCCCCCGGCACCCCGAGGACGATCGGCACCTCACGGCCGGTGAGCAGGTCGAGGACGAGCAGTTCGGCGCGGCCGGACCGCTCGTGCTCGACGAGCAGCCGAGCGTCCCCGCGGACGGGGGAGAAACCCAGCGGCGAAACGCCCCTCCCGGCGCCGTCGGACAGTTCGGCGACCGTGGACCCGTCGGTCATCGCCAGCACCCGCAGGTCCGGGTGCCGGGAGTCGCCGTGCTCGGAGTGCGCGATGGCCAGGAACTGCTCGTCCGGGGAGAGGTCGCCGGCCCAGGCGTCCTCGCGGTGCTCGTAGATCCGCCGCGCCTGCCCGTCGCGGACGACCTCGATGCGCGTGCCGTAGTCGTCGTCCTGCGAACCCACGACGACGACCCCGCTGCGCCCCATCGACAGACCCGCCGGGTAGGCGGCGGGCAACCCCAGCGGGTCCTCGACGGAGGTCCCCGGGGCGGAGCCGAAGGGTTGCCGCCGCCACACGCCGTACTCGTCGCCGGCGGTGTCGTCGAACCACCACACGAACTCCCCCGCGTGGTCGATCGTCGCGCTCGACGTGCCCTCCGGGCGGTCGGTGAGGCGGCGCAACTCCCCCGACGCGGCCTCGAAGGAGTGCACCTCGAGGACCCCCGCGACGGTCGCCTCGACGACGCACCGGTCCGGTGCGTCCTCCGCCCACTCGGGCAGGCCCACCCGGCCGGCACGGAAACGCTTCTCCCAGCGGGGCACGTCAGCTTCGGTCACCCGACCGATCGTGCCACCGTCCCCTCGCGGGGGAACAACCGGCGCAGCACGTCGGCCAGCGTGACGACCCCTTCGACGTGTTCGGCCCCTCCGGCGTGACTGGTCACGACGGCCAGGTGCTGGCGGGTCTCGCGCATCCGCGTCAGCGCCACGTGCACGCTCGTGTCGGCGTCCAGGGTGAACGCCGGCCGGACGAACGGCGTGACGGGGGTCCCGTCGGGTTCGGTGAGGGTGTCGCGGACGTGCACGACCCCCGTGATGCGCTCGGGGGACCCGATGAGGATCCGCAGGTGTCCGGTGCGGCGGGTGACCTCGCGGACCTCGTCCACGCTCGCCGAGGCGGGGACGCAGACCGGCGCCGAACCGAGCAGTTCCCGCACCGTCAGCCGTTCCAGCTCCAGCGCCCCGGACAACTGCTCGGAGAACCCGGCGTCGAGCGCGCCGACGTTGGTGGAGTGCTCGAGCAGGTGCCGCAGCGCGTCGGGGCTGTGCCCGGCGGCCACCTCGGAGGCGGGTTCCGCTCCGGCCCGCCGGACCAGGGCGTTGGCCATCGAGTTCAGCAGCAGCAGCACCGGGCGGAACACCCAGATGAACCCGCGCATCGGCAGGGCCAGGAGCAGCGCGGACCGCTCCGGGTGGGCGATCGCCCACGACTTCGGGGCCATCTCGCCGACGACGAGGTGCACGAACGTCACGACGAACAGGGCCAGCACGAACCCCAGCACGTCGGCCGCGACGGCCGGCAGCCCGACCGCCTCGAACGCCGGCGTCAGCCAGTGGTGCACGGCGGGTTTGCTGATCGCGCCGAGCGCCAGCGTGCAGGCGGTGATGCCGAGCTGGGAACCGGCCAGCAGCACCGTGAGTTCCGAGGCGCTCTTGAGCGCCGCGCGCCCGGCGGCGGTCCCGGCCGCGTCCTCCAGCCGGTGCCGCTTCGCGGCGAGCAGGGCGAACTCGGCGGCCACGAAGAACGCGCTCAGCCCGACGATGACGAGGGTCACCGGGACGATGACGAACGGGTTGTCGGTCACCGGCTTCCCTCCTGGGGCAGTTCCAGACGCACCCGGGCGGGCACGTGGCGTTCGACGGTCAGGACCCGGACGCTGAGGGTCCGGGGTTCGGCGTCGAGCTCGCCGGGGTCCACCGGCAGCTCGACGAGCAGTTCCGTCCCCGGTTCCGGCAGACCGCCGTGGGTGGCGATGACCAGCCCGGCGATCGTCTCGTAGTCCCCGCGGGGAAGGTCGACACCGAGGGCGCGTTCGACCTCGTCGACGTGCACCTCCCCGGACATCTCCCAGATCCCGTCGCCCTCGACGGGGACGTACTCGGGACGGGCGTCGTCGTGCTCGTCGGTGATCTCGCCGACGAGTTCCTCGGCGAGGTCCTCGACCGTCACGACACCGGCGAAACCGCCGTACTCGTCGACGACGCAGGCGAGCTGGTTGCGGGTCGCGCCGAACTGGCGCAGGACGTCGGGCAGCGTCGTCATCGTCGAGGCCACCAGCGCGGGCCGCATGATCCGGGTCACCGGGGCGGTGTCGGGCTCCTCCGTGGCGAGGAGGTCGGCGAGGTGCACGACCCCCATGACGTCGCCGGAACCCTGGGCCAGCACCGGGTAGCGGGAGTGGCCGACGGCCATCAACGCGCGCACGAGCCCGAGGTCGTCGGACTCGGTGACCGTGTCGACCCGCGACCTCGGGATCATCGCGTGCTCCACGTCGCGCTGCGGGAAGTCGAGGATCCGGTCCAGCATCACCGCGAGTTCCGGGGAGAGGTCACCGCTGTCGCGCGACTCCTCGACGATGTGCTCGAGGTCGCGGGGCGTCGCGGCGTGCTCCACGTCGTGGACGGGTTCGATCTTCAGCGCCCGCAGCAGGGCGTTGGAGGCCTGGTCGAAGAACCAGATCAGCCAGCCGAAGACCTTGAGGTAGCCGAGCGTGGACCGCGCCAGCCAGGTCGCGACGGGTTCGGGTCTCGCGATGGCCAGGTTCTTCGGGAACAGCTCCCCGAACAGCATCTGCACGACGGTCGAGAACACCAGCGCGAACACCGCGCCGATCCCGACGCTGACCCCGACCGGGATCCCGACGCCGCCGAGCAGCGCACCGAGGGACTCCCCGATGAGGGGTTCCGCGACGTAGCCGACGAGCAGACCCGTCACGGTGATGCCCAGCTGGGCGCCGGAGAGCATGAACGAGGTCCGCCGGGTGACCTTCAGCGCCCGTTCCGCGCCGGCGTCACCGTCGGCGGCGCGGGCGTTCAGCCCTGAGCGGTCCACCGACATGTAGGCGAACTCCTGGGCCACGAAGTAGCCCGTGACCACGGTGATCGCGAGGACCACCACGACGCCCAGGAGCAGCGCGAGGACGTCCGTCACCGGACCACCCCCGCAGGTTCAGGCGGGTTCGTACTCGGGGGGTCGTCTGATCGAGCGTCGTCGCGCACGGCGGCGGCGTTCCTTCCTGGGTGTCCGGGAGCGTCTGTCCCCGGTCAACGGGTCCGGGTGCCGGGGAGTTCCCGTGGCAACGCGAAACGCGTCGTGACCCGCTGGGCGAAGCAGACGTGGTCGGGCGGTCCGGCGAGGTCGAACCCCGCCGCCCCGCGCAGTCCGTCGTCGAGGACGAGCACCTCGGCGCTGCGCAACGGCCACGGCTCGTGCTCGTTCGCGACCCACCAGGTGCGCCCCCGGTGGGCGACGTGCAGCCCGAACCGGGCGGTCACGAACGCCGCGACCTCGTCCTCCACCCGATCGGTGCCGAGGCGGACGGCGATGCGGCTGCGCACGCCCGCGCGGGTCCGGCACGTCCACGCCAGCTCGCGCGCACCGTCGCGGACCCGTTCCGCCCGCCGCATCCGCGACCACCGGTACGGCAGCCCGAACGCCGTCCGCGCGCCGAGGACCACCGCGAGCCGCGTCGCGTCGAGGCTGGCGAAGACGACCCCGCGCCGGCCCTCGTCGTCGACGGAGTAGAGCCGGACGTTCGTCTCCAGGAACGTCCCCGCGTACGGCACCGCGGGAGCCCGACCCGGCCCGGCGCCGCGCAGCGTGAACGGGATGAGCCCGACGTAGGTGACGCCGTCGAGGACGTCCGGGCGGACCCCGGGCGGCAGGTGCGGGGCGACGAGCGCCGGGTCGACCGCCCAGTGCAGGAAGGCGAGGTCGTCCCAGTGCTGGTGCATCATCACCGGCCCGGAGAGGGCCGGGGCGGTCACGGGCGGGAGACGGTCCAGGGTCGGGACGGTGGCGGGCACGGTTCATCGTGCCTGGCCGGGGCGCTCCCGGCGCGGCAGCCACTCCTCGTGCGGTCGCGGGTGGTTGTCGTCGCAACTTGCCTTACCCTGGATCCACCATCCAGAGCGGCTGAGAGACCTGGCTCCGCGACGCCGCAGCAACCTCCCCGTCCGCGGGGTGTGGTGCTCACGCCAGGACCGATGGAGGAACCCGTGTCCGTGACGTCCCCGCCGAGCACCGAACCCACCCGCGTGGACGCCGCCGACGTCCGGCTGCGCGGGGTCGGGCGGACCTTCGGCGAACGCGACGTGCTCGCCCCGCTGGACGTCACCCTCGAGGCCGGGCGCACGGTCGCCCTGCTCGGCGCCTCCGGCAGCGGGAAGTCGACGCTGCTGCGCCTGGTGGCCGGGCTCGACACCCCCACCACCGGCTCGATCGAGGTCGGCGGGGAACAGGTCCGCGGGGTCCACCCCCGCACCGCCGTCGTCTTCCAGGAACCGCGGCTGCTGCCGTGGCGCGACCTCGCCGGGAACGTCGCCTTCGGGCTGCCGCGCGGCACCCCGCGGGCGGAGGGCCGGACGGAGGTCCTGCGCTGGCTGGACGTCGTCGGGCTGGGCGAGTTCGCCGGCCACCGGCCGCGTCGCGTCTCCGGCGGGATGGCCCAGCGGACGGCCCTGGCCCGGGCCCTGGTCCGCCGGCCCGGGGTGCTGCTCCTCGACGAGCCCTTCGCGGCCCTCGACGCCCTGACCCGGCTGAAGATGCAGGACCTGCTGGACGAGGTGCAGCGCGAGACCGGCGCCACGGTCCTGCTGGTGACCCACGACGTCGACGAGGCCCTGCACCTGGCCGACCGGGTCCTGGTCCTCGGCCCCTCCCCCGACACGGCCGGTGCGACGGTCGTCCGCGACCTCGCCGTCCCCGCTCGGCGCCCCCGCGACCGCGGTGACGCCGCCACCGCGGAACTGCGGGTCGAACTGCTCGACCTGCTCGGCGTTCCCCGCACCGTCTGACGCAGACCCCCCACCACCGCGAAACCCCAGGAGAACCGTGTCCGTCGTGCCCTCGAACCTGCCCACCCGCCGTCTCGCCCTCGGCCTGGCCCTGGGCGGGGTCTCCTTCGTCGCCGCCGGGTGCGTCAAGGGCGAGTCCTCCAGCGGGGGTGCCCCCGCCACCGCCACCGGTTCCGGGAGCGCCTCGGGCGGGGGGACCGTCCGCCTCGACTACGCGCTCTACAACCCGCTCAGCCTCGTCGTCCGCGAGCAGAAGATCCTCGAGAACGCCGGCCTCACCGTGCAGTGGGAGCAGTCCGCGGGCAGCAACAAGGCCAACGAGTTCCTGCGCAACGACAACCTCGACATCGCCTCCACCGCCGGGTCGGCCGTGCTGCAGGCCCGCACCAACGGTTCCCCGGTCCAGACGATCGACGTGTTCTCCCAGCCGGAGTGGACGGCCCTCGTCGTCGGCAAGGACTCCACGATCACCGACGTGGCGGGGTTGCGCGGCAAGCAGATCGCCGCGACCACCGGCACCGACCCGTACTTCTTCCTGCAGCAGGCCCTGGACAAAGCGGGTCTGTCCGCGAGCGACGTCACGATCACCAACCTGCAGCACGCCGACGGTCGCGCTGCCCTGGAACGCGGCGACGTCGACGCGTGGGCGGGGCTGGACCCCAACATGGCCGGCTCCGAACTGCTCGCCGGGTCGAAGCTGCTGTACCGCAACGTCGACTTCAACACCTACGGGATGCTGAACGCCCGCGAGGCCTTCATCAAGAGCTCTCCTGAGCTGGTGCAGCAGGTCGTCGACGCGTACGCGACCGCCCGCGCCTGGGCCATCGCGAACCCCGCGGACCTCGCCACGCTCTACGCGACCCAGGCGCAGTTGACCCCGGAGGTCGCCGCCCGGGTGCTGGAACGCACGACGCTCGACGTCGACTCCGTCCCCGGTGACGCCCAGCGCACCGTGCTGGCGGGGATCATCCCGCTCATGGCCTCCGCCGGTGACGTCCCCTCCGCGGACGCGGCGACGGAGGCGCTCGACGGGTTGCTGGTGCCCGACTTCGCCGAGAAGGCCACCGTCTCGTGAGCGTGCTGGACACCGAACGCCCCCTTCCGGTGCGCCGGTCGCGGGGTCCGCGGAACCGCGGGTGGCTGGGCTGGGTCGTCCCTCTGCTGCTGCTGCTCGCGTGGTTCCTCACGACCGGGGCGGGGGTCTTCGAACGCGTCCAGCTGCCGCCGCCGGTCGACGTGCTGAACGCGGCCCGGCAGATGTGGGCGACGGGGCAGTTGCAGCTGAACATCGCGATCAGCGTGCAGCGCGTCCTGCAGGGTTTCGCCGTCGGCGCGGTGGCGGGGGTGGTGCTCGGTGGGCTGACCGGCTCGTCCCGGGTGGTGCACGACCTCCTTGCCCCCACGCTCGGCGCGTTGCGGGCCGTGCCATCGCTGGCCTGGATCCCCCTGCTGGGCCTCTGGATCGGGCTCGGGGAGACCCCGAAGATCACGCTGGTCGCGATCGGGGCGTTCTTCCCGGTCTACACGACGGTGCTGAACGCCCTCACCCACCTCGACCCCGCTCTCGTCGAGGTGGGCCGGGCCTACGGCCGCCGCGGGATCGGGCTGTTCCGGGAGGTGCTGCTGCCGGCGACCGCTCCCGCCCTGCTGTCGGGGTTGCGGCTGGGGTTGGCCCAGAGCTGGCTGTTCCTGGTGGCCGCGGAACTCCTCGCCGCCTCGATCGGCCTGGGGTTCCAGCTGACCAACGGGCAGAACACCGGCCGGACCGATCAGGTGCTGCTGGCCATCATCCTGCTCGCGGTGCTGGGCAAGGGGTCCGACCTCGTCCTCGGGCTGGTCGAGGGTCAGGTCAAACGCGCCCGGGGGTGACGGGTTGTCCCCGCCGCGGTCGTCCGCGACAGTGGTCGGCGTGAGCGCGACGGGTGAGAAGGCGACGTTGCTCGACTACCTCGGCCACTACCGCGAGGTCATCGAGCGCAAGTGCGAGGACCTCGACGCGGGGCAGCTCGCGACCCGGTCCGTGCCGCCGAGTTCACTGAGCCTGCTCGGCCTCGTCCGCCACCTGGCCAAGGTGGAACGCGACTGGTTCCCCCGGACCCTGGCCGAGCGTCCGGAGACCCCGCGGCTCTACTGGACCGCGGAGGACCCGGAACTCGCCTTCACCGGTGCGGTGGCCGACGACGCGGTCGTGAGCGAGGCGTTCGCCACCTGGCGGCAGGAGGTCGCGGCCGCCGACGCGTGGCTGGCGGAACTGCCCGAAGCCGACCTCGGCCGCGAGGTGCCGCACCGCGACGGTCCGGTGAGCGTCCGCGACGTGCTGGTGCACCTGATCGAGGAGTACGCCCGGCACGCCGGGCACGCCGACCTGTTGCGGGAGTGCCTCGACGGGCGCACCGGGGAGTAGCGTCACCGCCCCTCGGAGGGTGTGACTCCCTCGCCGGAACGGAACGACCGTACCCACGCCCGCGTCAGCGAGGGCGTCGCGAGGACGACGATCGGTCCCGCGAGCACCGTCACAACCCAGAGGACGGGGAACCCGGAGCCGCCCAGGAGGGCCCGCACGGCGACGAGCACCACGAGAACGGCTGCGCCGCAGATCAGCTGGCGACTCGTGCGACCCGCCGCGACCACCCCCGTCGACACCACGACCAGCACGACGAGCGCCGCGTGCAGCACCGCCGCGGCATCGAGGTCGACGGGGTGGAGGACCGTCCCGACGACCAGGACGACGAGCGCCGCGACCCCGGGAACACGCAGCGCCGGCCGGGTCACTGCCGCAGGTACCCCGGTCAGGACCGCGACGAGGACCGGCAGCAGACCCAACCCGACGTCCAGGGCGATCTCGTCCCACGGCCATCCCACGGGCAACGTCGCCCGGCTCGGGTCGGCAGGCAGCAGTAGACCCCCGGTCAGGGGGAAGCGGTCGATCGCGCCCGCGAGGTCGAGTCCGACGACGGCACCCACCGCCCACCACCGCCGGCCCACCAGGGCCAACGCCGTGCCGAGGGCGACCACCCCGACGAACGGGACGAGGAACCCTGCCGACTGCCCGATCGAGTCGAGGACCCGGGGCGCCTCAGCGTGCGGGAACCCCGACACCGTCTGCGGGTCGAGCCCTGCGAGGTGGGCGAGTCCGTCCCGGTACAGCCGCCACAGGGAGGTGTGCGTCGAGATCGACAGCGCCACGAGCGACGCGACCGAGACCGCCGCAGCCGCCGACACCGTCAGGACCGGTCCGCGTCGACTCACCGTTCTGAGATCGGCCGCGCGGACGGCCGGGTTGAGCCCCGGGTCACGCCTGGGTGGCGCGGCGTCCGACCCACCAGGTCGTCCCCCAGATCCCGGCCAGGGCGAGCAGCCCGACGCCGAGAACGCCCGCCAGCCACCAGGTGTGCCGCACGATCGAGACCACGAAGACGGCAACGATCGCGACGAAGAGGACCGTGGTCGCCGCGGTCGGGCGCTTCAGGCGGTGCAAGAGCACCTGCCCGGCGAACCCGACGAGGAAGATCCCCGGCGCGAGCGCACGTCCCCACTCCCGGTCCGCGACCGAGATGGCCGTCTGGCCCGCGAAGACGGCGACCAGCACCCACTCCGACCAGCGTGCCTTCCGTGGTGTCGTCACCACCCCACGCTACCGATCACTCCCGCGGCCGGTGCTGGGCCGATCTCAGCGGATTCAGCGGTCGGCGGTGATGAAGTCGGCGAGCGCGGTGGCGACGGCTTCAGGCTGTTCGTCGGGGATGAAGTGCCCCGCGCCGGGCACCACGACGCTGGTGGTGTTCTCGGCCCACGGACGCAGGGACGCGGCCATGTCGAGGATGGAGCCGTGGCTGCTGGAGATCCCGAGGACGGGGACCGTCAGGTGCTGCCGGTCGAGCGCCTCGTGGTTCCTGCGCGCGGACTCGGCGGCGTCGCGGTAGTAGGCGAGGGAGGCGCGCAGTCCCCCGTCGGCGGCGAGGGCCGCCGCGAAGTGGTCGAGGTCGCCGGCCTCGAAGGTGGCCGGGTCGAGGGCCTTCGCCTTGAGGAACCAGTCGACGTACTCCCGTTCGCGTCCGGTCAGCAGCGTCTCGGGGAGGTCGGGCACGAGGTGGAAGGCGAAGTGCCACGTCTTCCACGCCCGGGCCGGGTCGGTGGGGATCGTCTTGGGAAGGGTGATGCCGGGGATGCCGGCGTCGAGGAGGGCGAGGCCGTGGAGGGAGCTGCCGTGGGTGAGGGCGAGGGAGAAGGCGACCCAGGCGCCGATGTCGTGAGCGGCCAGCCAGTAGGTGCGCGCTCCGAGTGCCTGGACGGCGGCGTGGACGTGGGCGGCGACGCTGTGGGTGTCGTAGCCGGCCTCCGGCCGTTCGGAGTGCCCTTGGCCCGGCAGGTCGATCGTGAGGACCCGGAACCGGTCGGAGAGGTGGGGCATGACCTTCCGCCACGCCCACCAGGTCTGCGGGAACCCCGCGAGCAGCACGAGCACCGGTCCGTCCGGTCGGCCGCCGTCGACGGCGTGGAGGCGGACGCCGTCGGCGTCGACCCAGCGGTGGGTGAACCCGTCCAGGCCGTGCGCGGCCAGGTCGTGGAGGGCCAGGTCGGGCACGGGGCTGGTTTCAGTCGTGGTCACGTGATCCTCCATCGGTGGGCGCCGGATGCTTTGCGTCGCAGCGCGAGTGCCGTGCGTTCGTCGCCGCGTTCGGACGCTAACACATCCTGGACTGCTCAGTTCAAGATAGGGTGACGTCATCACCCGAGGGGCGCAGACAGGAGAGCCAGGTGGCAGGCAAGAAGCAGTTCGACGTGGACACGGCCCTGGACGCCGCGATGGTCCAGTTCTGGCGTGCCGGTTACGCCGACACCTCGCTCGACGACCTCTCCCGGGTCACCGGCCTGAACCGCAGTTCGATCTACTCCTCGTTCGGCGGCAAGGACGAACTCTTCCTGCGCTGCCTGGACCGTTACACCACGCGCTACGGCGAGAAGTACGACGCCGCGCTGTCGTGCGCTGCGTCAGACGTCATGGCCGCCCTCCAGTCGTTCTTCGACGTCACCCTCGAGCGCATCGCCGATCCGGATCTCCCCGACGGGTGCCTGATCGCCCAGACGACGATGGTGACGCCCGTGCTGAGCCCCGCCGTCGCTGCGCACACGCGCGAGGCTCTGGGCTTTCAACGCCGACGTCTGCACACGGCCTTGAAGGCCGGCCGGATGAATGACGAGAACGCCGAAGCCTTCGCCCTCCACGCGGCAGCCGTCAACCAGTCCCTCGCCGTCATGAGCAGGGCCGGAGCGAGTCCTGCGCAGCTCCGGAGCATCGCGAGGGTCACCGTCGATGGGGTCGCGAAGGCCCTGGGTGAGCCGGAGCGTTCCTCGTAGATCCTCGCGGCTGCCCCGGCGGTCAGTCGCACACAACGCCAGAGGCCCGGTCCCGCTGACGCGGTTCCGGGCCTCTGATCTGTGATCTTGCTGGTCGGGGTGACAGGATTTGAACCTGCGGCCTCTTCGTCCCGAACGAAGCGCGCTACCAAGCTGCGCCACACCCCGATGCTGCTGACGGCCGCCGAACTGCGCGGCCTCGTAGAGGATAGCCCACCCAGGCAGGTCCCCGGGACCACGAGGGTCAGCGGCGGGACACGAGCTCCAGCAGCGTCGCCTCGGGTCGGCAGGCGAAGCGCAGCGGCGCGTAGGGGGAGGTCCCGAGGCCGGCGGAGACGTGCAACCAGGCGTCGTGGCGGGCGGCGGACCAGCGGGACAGCCCGGAGGCCTGCTTGCGCGGGAGGTCGCAGTTGGTCACGAGCGCCCCGAAGCCGGGGACGCAGAGCTGGCCGCCGTGGGTGTGGCCGGCGATGAGCAGGCCGGCGCCGTCGGCGGTCATCGCGTCGAGGGTGCGGCGGTAGGGGGCGTGGGTGACGCCGATGGTGAGGTCGGCGTCGGTCGCGGCGGGACCGGCGACGTCGTGGTAGCGGTCGTAGCGCAGGTGGGGATCGTCGACGCCGACGAACTCGAGGTCGAGGCCGTTGACGGTCAGCCGGGTCCGAACGTTGTCGAGGTCGACCCAGCCGGCGTCGGTGAAGCCGCGGACGAGGTCGTCCGTCGGCAGCCGGACGGCCTCGTCGCCGGCACCACCGTCCGACGGACCCCTCAGGTACTTCGACCAGTTGCGCGGCTTCGGGGCCCAGTAGTCGTTGGAGCCGAGGACGAAGACCCCCGGACGTTCCAGCAGCCCCGCGTAGGTCTCCAGCACGGCCGGGACGGCGTCCTGTGCGGCGAGGTTGTCCCCGGTGGTGACGACGAGGTCAGGTTCGAGGTCGGCGAGCGCCGTGACCCACGCGCGCTTGCGGTGCTGACGCGGGACGAGGTGCAGGTCGGAGAGGTGCAGGACCCGCAACGGCGCGGCGCCGACGGGCAGGACCGGCACGACGGCGTGCCGGAGCACGAACGCGCGGACCTCGTAGCCCGCGGCGTAGCCGACGCCGGCGGCACCGGCCAGCGCGCCGACGCCGACGGTTCCGGCGGCCAGGTGGAGGACTCGCGCTGCAGTGGGCATCCGGTCATCCTCGCCGGAGGGCGGAAACGGGTCGCGGTGGGGTGGGAGGATCGCCCCATGAGCGACACCCTCAAGGACTCCCTGCAGGCCGACCTGACCACCGCGATGAAGGCCCGGGACGAGCTGCGGTCGGCGACGCTGCGGATGGTCCTCACGGCGGTCCGCTCCGAGGAGGTCGCCGGGAAGTCGGCGCGCACGCTCTCCGACGACGAGGTCATCGCGGTCCTGCAGCGCGAGGCGAAGAAGCGTCGCGAGGCCGCGCAGGCCTTCGGTGACGCCGGGCGCACCGAGCAGTCCGAGCGCGAGACCGCTGAGCTCTCCGTCATCGAGACTTACCTCCCGACCCCGCTCACCGACGAGGAGCTCGACGCGCTCGTGGACGAGGCCGTGCTCATCGCGACCGCGGAGGGGCTGACCGGCATGGGCGCGATGGGCGCCGTCATGTCGCAGCTCAAGCCGAAGGTCGGGGCCCGCGCCGACGGCAAGCGCGTCTCCACCGCCGTGCGGACCCGTCTGCAGGCCTGAGACCCGCGGAAACAACACTTTCCGCCCCTCGAGGGGCCCTCGCAGGGGCGGAAAGTGTTGTTTCCACGCGGGACGGGGCCGCTAGTTCGCGCCGCCGGTCGCGGCGACGGTGCTCGTGACGATCGCCGTCGTGACCGCGGCCTGGGCGGCGCGCACGGCGGCGGAGACAGCCTCCACGGCCCACTCCCCCTCGGCCATCCCGTCGCTGATCTGCTGCACCCGGTCGGCGAGCTGACGGCGGGACAACCTCAGCCCGGGGACGACCTTCGGGATCGCCCCGACGGACTGCAGCAGCGACACCAGCGCGGCCGCGTGCGGGGTGACGTCTGCCCCCTCCCCCAACGCTGACGCGACCTCGGCCACGAGGACCTTGCGCGTGCCCGGCTCGGGGTGGTCGCGGGCGAAGCGCAGGAACCCGCCCGGCTCGTGGCGGACGAGGCCGCGCGCGACCATCCGGTCCCGCACGGCACGACCGAACTTGAGGCCCCCGAGCCGTTGCACGGCGGTGCGGGCCGCGGTCGGCCGGTCGCCGAGTCGCCGCAGGGCCTCGTCGAGCACCTCGTCACCGGTGGGCGAGGCGTCGCGCACGCGCACCTTCTCGCCGCCCCAGCGACTCGGTTCGGACTCGAGCCGTTCCCGCAGGGCCAGGTCGAGCAGCACGGCTCCGGGCAGGACCGCGCGGAGCCGGGTCGCGTCCGTCAGCGGACGCCCCGTCTCCGGGTTCAGCAGGAGCAACGTCACGTCGTCCACGAGGGGTGTGTCCACGGCCCCAGCCAACCAAGGACGCGACGGGTGGGACCACCCCCCGAAAGGAGGACGGGCCGGACGGGGAGAGTCCCCCGTCCGGCCCGTCTCCGCCCCTCAGTTCGTCGGGAGGGCGGGGAGGTCGGGCAGCGGCGGCAGTTCCGTCGGGAGCTGGATCCCGGGGCTGTCGCTCGACGGCGGGGCCGACGGCTCCTGCGTCGGGACCGGCGCCGGGCCGGAGCTGCGGGTGATGGTGATGACCGAGCCGGCCGCGGCGGAGCGGGCGCTCTGCGAGGCGACGAGGCCCTTGTCGACGTTGGAGGTCACCGAACCCCCCACCTTCACCTGGAACCCGGCCGCCTTCAGCGCGCTCGTCGCCGAGGAGACGCTCCGGCCGACGACGCTCGGGACCTTGATCCGGCCGTCGGAGGTCGTCGTCTTGAGGCCCTGGTTGGTGCCCGGGGTGAACCCGACCTTGGGGAGGTTCAGCTGGTCGGAGGCGGTGCCGACGATGGCCTTCCAGGTCGGTGCGGAGATCGTCCCGCCGAAGATGGTGCGGCGACCACGACCGTTGATGCGGTCCGAGTTCAGCGACTTGGTCCCGTCGGCGTGGCCCATCCACACCGCGGAGGACAGCTGCGGCGTGTAGCCCACGAACCAGGCGTCCGTGCTGTCGTTGGTGGTGCCCGTCTTGCCGGCGGCGGCGCGGTCGATGCGGGCCGACGACCCGGTGCCACCGGAGATGACGCCCTGCAGCGCCTCGGTGACGTTGTTGGCGACGTTCGGGTCGAGGACGGGCTTGCAGTCCGCGCTGGGGATGTTCATCGGCTGGCCGTTGGTGTCCAGCGACTCGAGGATCGCGATCGGCTTGCAGAAGGTGCCCTGGGCGGCGAACGTCGCGTAGGCCCCGGCCATGGCCAGCGGGGCGATCTCGTTGACCCCGAGGGTCAGCGACGGGCTGACGTAGAGGTCGGAGTTGACCCCGCTGTCGTTGTCGTTGGTGTTGCTCATGTCGCTGGCCTTCTGCGCCGGCACGCTGCCGTTCTTCGGGTTGGCCAGGTGGACACCCATCGACTGCGCCGTCGCGGCGATGTTGCAGAGGTCGAGGGACTTCTCCATCGTCACGTAGGCCGTGTTGACGGAGTCCGCGGTCGCCTTGCGGATGGACATGACGCCACCCTCGTGCGATTCCGAGTTCGAGTACTTGTAGACCTTCGAATCACGGGACTTGGCGCCGCAGGCGGTGAACTGGCTGAAGGAGTCCGACCCGTTGAACGGCGCGTTGATCGTGCTGTCGATGGACTTCCCGGCCTTCAACCACTCCGCCAGCGTGAACGCCTTGAACGACGAACCGGTCTGGAAACCGTTGCCGCCGTTGTACATCTTGTCGACGTTGTAGTTGATCGTGGTGACACCGGGCTGGTCGGTGTCGAGCGAGAAGGTGGTGTCCTGGGCCATCGCGAGGATCTGCCCGGTCCCGGGCTGGACGACGGAGGAGGCCATCCGGGGCTTCTGCCCCGGGTTGACGCCACCGTTCACGGCGTTCTGGGTCGTGATCTGGACCTGCGGGTTCAGCGTCGTCTTGATGGTCAGACCACCGGTGCGCAGGAGCTTCTTGCGGTCGTCCGCGGTCGCGCCGAAGGCGGGGTCGGTCTCGACGATGCGGGTCACGTAGTCGCAGAAGTAGGCGGCCGACTCGGCGTTGATGCAGCCCTGCTGGCTGCGCTGGAGGTTCAGACCGATGGGGGCGGCGACCGCTGCGTCGTGGTCGGCCTGGGAGATCTTGCCCAGTTCGAGCATCCGGTTCAGCACGACGTTGCGCCGCTTGATCGAGGCGTCGGGGTACTTCACCGGGTTGAAGGCCACGGGGTTCTGCACGAGACCGGCCAGCATCGCCGACTCCGGCAGCGTCAGCTCCGCCGCGGTCTTGTTGAAGTAGAAGCGGGCCGCAGCTTCGACGCCGTAGACGCCGTTGTAGAAGTACGCGACGTTCAGGTACCCGGCGAGGATGTCGTTCTTCGACATCTCCTTCTCGACCCCGATGGCGAGCTTCATCTCGCGCAGCTTGCGGGCGTAGCCCTCGGTCCCGTCGGCGGTCGTCGCGGCGGCGGCGGCCTCGGTGTCGCCCTGCTCGACGGCCTGCTCGACGAGGATGTTCTTCACGTACTGCTGGGTGATCGTCGACGCGCCCTGGGTGCCCCCGCCGCCGGCGTTGGACGCGAGCGCCCGGGCGATGCCCTTCATGTCGATGGCACCGTGCTCGTAGAAGCGGTAGTCCTCGATCGCGACGATGGAGTCGCGCATGACCGGCGCGATCTGGTCGAAGCCCACGACGACGCGGTTCTGGTCGTAGACCCTCGCCATGGGCGTGCCGTCGGCGTAGAGGATCGTCGTGGCCTCGGACAGCGTCTGGTCGCCCAGGTCCGCCGGCAGCTCGTCGAAGATGTTGACCCCTGCGCTCGTCAGGCTGCCGCTGAACGCGACGGCCGGGACGACGAGCCCCGCCGTGAGCACACCGGCCACGGCGCTGACGGCCGCGAAGGCGGCGAGCAGCCGCAGGACGGGACGCCGCCGGTGAGCGGTGGGGGGAGGAGCCATGCCGACAGGGTAAGCGCCGGGCCGTCGCGGGTCGGGGCATCCACGGGTCCTCCGCGAGCGCTCCGCAGGATCGTGACCGCAACGCAACTCTGCGTTGATCTATGTGGGTGACGAGTCGGTAGCTCGAAGTGACTACCCATGTTCATCACAAGATGCTCTGGGGAAGAGTCCCTCGCCGAGCCTACGCTGCAGACGTGCCCGACGTGGGGCACTCAGGGGGATTCACAGGTATCGCTGAACCGGGGGGAAACCGGTGCTCGCAGAGCACCGGACCGGGGGGGCGTCGACGGGAGGGGCCGTCATGGCGTGGACGTTGGAATGGGCTAGTCGCGGGGCCTGCAAGGCCACCGAAGCGGACGAGCTGTTCGTGCAGGGCTCGGCGCAGAACCGCGCCAAGCAGATCTGCGGGGGGTGCCCCGTGCGCACCGAGTGCCTGGCCGATGCGCTGGACAGCCGCATCGAGTTCGGGGTCTGGGGCGGCATGACCGAACGTGAACGGCGTGCGCTGCTCAAGCGCCGTCCGAACGTGCAGTCGTGGCGCCGTCTGCTCGAGACTGCGCGGGACGCGGCCCTGGGCATCGACGGGGCCGAGGTCACCGGGTCGGGCACCGCGGTGCCCGAGATCTCGCTGGTCGGGGTACCCGCCGCCGTCTGAGCACGCGGCGTTCGAGCGCATCGCCGCCACCCGTGAGCGCCCCCGGTCCCTCGGGACCGGGGGCCCACTAGGTTGGCGCCCATGAAGACATGGGAGTACGCCACCATCCCGCTGATCGTCCACGCGACGAAGCAGATCCTCGACCAGTGGGGCGCCGACGGCTGGGAGCTCGTGACGGTCCTCACCGGGCCCGGTGGCAACGGCCTGGTCGCCTACCTCAAGCGCCCGATGGGCGCCGACGCGTGAGCACGACGGAGCGGCTGGCCGAACTCGGCCTGACGTTGCCGGCCGTCGCCGCACCCGTCGCCTCCTACGTGCCCGCCGTCCGTGACGGCGACCTCGTCTTCACCTCCGGCCAGCTGCCGTTCGTCGACGGCCAGCTCGCCGTGACCGGCAAGGTCGGCGGGAGCGTCGACGCGGACACCGCCCAGCAGCTCGCCGCGACGTGCGCGCTCAACGCGATCGCGGCCGCCGCGAGCGTGGTCGGGTCGGTCGACGACATCGTGCAGGTCGTCAAGGTCGTGGGCTTCGTCGCCAGCGAACCGTCCTTCACCGGTCAGCCCGGCGTGGTCAACGGCGCGTCCGACCTGCTCCGCGAGGTCTTCGGTGATGCCGGCCAGCACGCCCGCAGCGCCGTCGGGGTGGCCGTGCTGCCGCTCGACTCCCCCGTCGAGGTCGAGATCGTCGTGCGGGTTCGTTCCTGACGTGACCCCTCCCGGCCCCTGGACAGGTGGTCCGGTCACCGACCGGGCCACCTGCGTCCTGGAGCCCAACCCCGGGCCGATGACGCTGGACGGGACGAACACCTGGCTGCTCGCCGCCCCCGGTTCCAGCGACGTCGTCGTCGTGGACCCGGGTGAGGACGATCCCGGCCACCGGGCCGCGATCACGCGGGCCCTGGCGGGACGGACCGTGGCACTCGTCGTCGCCACCCACCACCACCTCGACCACGTCGGCGGGCTCGACGCGTTCCTGCGCGAGCACCCCGCCCCGGTCGTGCGGACCGCGGGTGAGCACGCGATCGCGGGGCTGGCGCTGACGGTCGTCGCGACCCCCGGCCACACCGCCGACTCGGTCTCGGTGCTCCTGAGGAGCGGCGAACTGCTGACCGGCGACACCCTGCTCGGGCGCGGGAGCACGGTCATCGCCGACGACGGCGACCTCGGTGACTACCTGACGTCACTGCGGACGCTGATCGACCTGGACACGACCGTCGTCCTCCCCGGCCACGGCCCCGCCCGGCCGGACGCCCGCGCCGCCCTGGAGACGCAGCTGGCGCACCGCCTCGAGCGGCTGGACCAGGTCCGCGCCGCCGTCGCCGCGGGAGCCTCGACGCCGGAGGAGGTCGCCCTCGCCGTGCACGGCCGGCTCGCCGGCCCCCTCGCCCGCGCCGCCGTGCTCTCGGTCCGCGCCCAGCTCACCCACCTGCAACTCCCCTAGCGCGCGGAAACAACACTTTCCGCCCCGGAGGAGGCGCTACGAGGGCGGAAAGTGTTGTTTCCGCGCGATCCGGGGGCGCGACGCGTCCGAGGGACGCGAGGGGTCAGCGGGCGCGACGGGCCAGTCGCTCGATGTCGTGCAGCACGACGGCCCGCGCTTCCAGCCGCAGCCACCCGCGGGAGGCGAAGTCGGCGAGCGCCTTGTTCACCGTCTCCCGCGAGGCGCCGACGAGCTGCGCGAGTTCCTCCTGGGTCAGGTCGTGGGCGACGAGCTGACCGTCGGCGATGGGCCGGCCGAACCGGCGGGAGAGGTCGAGCAGGGCCTTCGCGACGCGGCCGGGGACGTCGGTGAAGACGAGGTCGGCCAGGGTCACGTTGGTGCGGCGCAACCGCTGGGCCAGCGCCTGCAGCAGGTGCTTGGCGACCTCGGGACGCCGGGCGAGCCAGCGCATCATGTCGTCGTGGCCGAGGGCGATGAGCTCGGACTCGGAGACGGCGCGCGCCGAGGAGGTGCGGGGTCCGGGGTCGAAGAGGGAGAGCTCGCCGAACATCTCGCCGGGGCCCAGGACGGCGAGGAGGTTCTCCCGGCCGTCGGGCCAGCTGCGGACGAGCTTGATCTTGCCGGTGCGCACGACGTAGACGCGCTCCCCCGGCTCGCCCTCGCCGAAGAGCTGCTCACCCCGGTCGAGGTGGACGGCCTCCATCGTCTCCAGCAGTTCGCCCGCGGCCTCGTCGTCGAGGGCGGCGAACAGCGGGGCGCGACGGACGACGTCGCCGGGGCGGTCGCCGAGGCGTTCGTCGAGACGGTCGGCACCGGGGGCGCCGTCGATCTGCCCGTAGTCCACCGACCGACCTCCTCTGCTGTCGTGACGCGCGTCACCTCGACACGGCCTCCCGACAGTCTGCCGCACGATCCCGCCGAGGGAGCGGTGGGGAGCGACCGCAGGTACCGGAACTAGGCGCCGGAACTAGGAGCCGGAACGGTGGAACAGCGCGCGGGCACGTTCCGCGAGGACGTCGGTCGCCACGGCCAGTTCGGCCAGGAGGGCGGTGTCGTAGTCGGCGAGGCGCTGCTGGGCGAAGGACAGTTCCTGCAGCTGCTCGTTCAGCCCGGGCGCTCCGAGCGGGCGTTCGAGGACGAGGAGTCCGCGCAGGCCGTGAGCCGGGTCGAGGGCGTGGACGCCGGTGACGTCGGGCAGCAGGGTGTCCCCCGCGGTGGTGCCGGAGAGCAGCTGGTCGAGCGGGCCGCCGTGCGCGGCGGCCTCGAGCGGCACGTGCAGCTCCTCCGGGCCGCAGGCCGAGGCGACGAGCAGGTCGAGGCGGGCCCGCACGAGCCGGCTCCAGTGCTGGACGCGGCGCAGCTCCTCCTGCAGCAGCCCCCGTCGGCGGCGCAGCGCGGGCAGCGGCAGCTCCGCGAGCTCGACGCGGACCGCGTTGCGGCAGCGCAGCGCGTCGGCGTCCTCCAGGACACCCGTCAGGACAGGTCGGAGGTAGGCCTCCAGCAGGTCGATCTCGGAGGTGCGGTCGGGTTCGCCGTCGTGCTGCATGCCAGGGATGTCGTCTCTCCCCCGGGGACGCTTGACGGGGTGTCACCCTCCCGGTCGTCTCCCGTCACCCGACCGCACCTGTGGCACGGGGCAACGGTTTCCGGAGGTCGGCCGTGGAGGGTGTGCAGAACTCGTACCCCGGCCGGGACGGACGGGTGATCACCCGGCCCCTCCGACGTAGGGTCCAAGGGTGGAGACCGAGCTGGCCCGGACCCGACGAGCCCGCCGGGTCCACCGGGCGCTGGCGCTGCGCTACCCCGACGCGCACTGCGAGCTCGACTTCACCAGCCCGTTCGAACTGCTGGTCGCGACGATCCTCTCGGCGCAGTGCACCGACGCCCGGGTCAACCAGGTCACGCCGGCGCTGTTCGCCCGCTACCCGAGCGCCACCGACCTGGCCGCGGCCGAGCGCTCCGAGCTCGAGGGCCTGATCCAGCCGACGGGGTTCTTCCGGGCCAAGTCCGACGCACTGCTGAAGATGTCGGCCCAGCTCGTCGCCGAGCACGGCGGGGAGGTCCCCCCGCGCCAGGCCGACCTGGTGAAGCTCGCGGGGGTCGGGCGCAAGACGGCCAACGTCGTCCTGGGCGACGCGTTCGGCGTCCCCGGCCTGACCGTCGACACCCACGTCGGACGGTTGTCGCGCCGGCTCGGGTTCACCACCCACGAGGACCCGGTGAAGGTCGAGACCGACCTGGCCGGGCTCATCCCGCGCCAGGACTGGACGATGTTCAACCACCGGATGATCTTCCACGGCCGCCGGACCTGCCACAGCCGCCGACCCGCGTGCGGCGCGTGCCCGGTCGCCCGGCTCTGCCCGTCCGCGGGGATCGGCGAGAACGACCCGGTGCGGGCGGCGAAGCTCGTGAAGCAGGGCCCCCCGGGTGTCGCCGTGGCGGCGACGGCGTGATCCCCGACTGGCTGGAACCGCTCGCCACCCGGCTCCCGACCCTCACCGTGGCCGACCTGGACTGGCGCGTGGACAGCTCCGGCTCAGGGCGTCCGGCCGCCGTCCTCGTCCTGCTCGCCGACGGCCCGGCCGGCCCGGAGGTCCTGCTCACCGAACGCGCCGGGACGTTGCGCCAGCACTCCGGTCAGGTCGCCTTCCCCGGGGGCCGCAGCGACCCGGGCGACGCCGACGCCGCGGCCACCGCCCTGCGCGAGGCCGAAGAGGAGACGGGACTGGACCCCGCGGGGGTCGAGGTCCTGGGCGCGCTGCCGCCGCTGCTGCTGGCCCACTCCGGTCACGAGGTGACCCCGGTGATCGCGCACTGGCGCGAGCCCGCGCCGGTCGGCCCGGTCGACCCCGACGAGGTGGCCCGGGTGGAACGCGTCCCGCTGTCGGAGCTGCTCGCCGACGACGCCCGGCTCACCCTGCGCGGCCCGGGCGGCTACGTCGGGCCCGCGTTCGCCGTCCGCGGGCTGCTGGTCTGGGGTTTCACGGCCGAGGTCCTCGTCCGGGTCCTGGCCTTCGGCGGCCTCGACCGTCCCGCCAGTGAGGCGCGCGGGGGTGCCGCGCTGACGCTGCAGCAGGCCCTGGACCGCGCCGGAGCCCGCGCGTGACGTCGTCGGACGTCCTCGACGTCGCCCTGCTGGTGGTGGTGCTGGTCCAGGTCGTCGCCGGGTACCGGGAGGGGTTGCTCGTCGGGCTGGCGGGTCTCGTCGGGCTGGTCGGCGGCGCGGCCGTCGGGGTCGCGTGGCTGCCGCACCTCGTCGCCGGCTGGACGCCGGGGGTGCGCCGCACGCTCGTCGTGGTGCTCGGGACGCTGGTGCTGGCGGTGCTGGGCCGCCTCGTCTTGAGCTTCGTCGGGGCCCGGTTGCGCTCCCACGTCCGGTGGCGACCGGCGCGCTTCGCCGACGCCGTGCTCGGCGCGGTCGCGGGCCTCGTCGCGACGCTGCTGGTGGTCTGGGTCGTGGCGGGGGCGGCGCGGACGGCTCCGCTGCCCCGGGTGGTGCAGGCCGTGACCGGGTCGCGGGTCGTCGGGGCCCTGGACGGCGTCGTGCCCGTGAGCACCGGCAGCCTGCTCTCGACGTTCTGGGCCGCGGCCCAGGCCAACGGGTTCCCGCGGGTCTTCACCGGTCTCGACGCCGAGCCGATCACCGCCATCGCCGCGCCCGACCCCCTCCCCGGCACCGAGGGGCTCGAGGCGGCCGCGGGCAGCGTCGTGAAGGTCACCGGGGTGGCGACGACGTGCCGGCGCGGGCTGGAGGGCAGCGGTTTCGTGGTCGACCGGGTCGGGGACTCGGCGCGGGTCGTCACCAACGCCCACGTCGTCGCGGGGGTCAGCGACCCTCTCGTCCAGCCCGGTGGGGTCGGCCAGCAGTACCCGGCGAGCGTCGTCGCCTACGACCCCGGGCTCGACCTCGCCGTCCTCGACGTCCCCGGCCTCGACGCCGCGGCCCTGCCCCGCGCGAACGAGCTCACCCGGGGTGACACGGCGCTGGTCGCGGGCTTCCCCCTCGACGGCGGCTACGACGTGCAGCCCGGCCGGGTCCGCGAGGTGCTGCAGGCCCAGGGCCGCGACATCTACGACACCACCGACGTCGTCCGCGAGGTCTACTCGGTGTACTCCACGGTCCGGCCCGGGAACTCCGGCGGGCCGCTGCTGAGCGCGGACGGGCGGGTCGTGGGCGTGGTCTTCGCCAAGTCCCTCGACGACGAGCAGACCGGGTACGCGCTGACCCCCACGGAGCTCGACCGGGTCCTCGCCGAGGCCGGCTCCCGGACCGCGGAGGTCTCCACCGGCTCCTGCACGGCCGAGTGATCGCCGTGGACGCCCCCAGGGCCCTGCTCGCCGCCGCGACCCTGCACCTCGGGTTCCAGCTCGTGGTCACGGCCGTCGTCTACCCGGCCCTCGTCGCGACCCCGCCGCGGGACTTCCCCGCCGCGCACACCGCCCACTCCCGCCGGATCACCCCCGTGGTGGCCGTGGTCTACGGCTCCGTGCTGGCCGCGTGGGTCTGGGTCGCCGTCTCGGTGCCGTCCTCCCCGCACCTGTGGGTCGCCCTCGCGGGGACCGTCCTGAGCGGGGTGAGCACCGCGGTCGCGGCCGCCCCCACGCACTCCCGGCTCGGCCGGGAGGGACCCCGACCGGCCCTGCTCACCCGGCTGCGGCGGGCCGACGCGGTGCGCCTCGCCGGGGCGGTGCTGACGGTCGCGGGCGCCCTGGGGTGAGCGCTCACCCGGCCCGCGAGGGCCACCGGATCGTGAGGGTCGTGGTCTCCTCCACCGGGGAGGTCTCCCAGGTGTGCTCCTCGCCGGGGAACCAGATCACGTAGTCGCCCGGCGTGGCCAGGACGGCCTCGCCCTCCCGGAACCGCAACCGCTGCCACCCGGCGACGAGCACGCACAGGGACGTCTCCGCCTCCGGCGCGGTCCACTCCTCGTCCCGCGACCCGGCCGCCATCCGGGCCCACTTCACCTCGACGTGCTCGCTGGCCAGCGCGGGGACCCGCCCGGCCATGAAGCTCCCGAAGAACCAGCCGCCGTCGTCGGCGCCGTCGAGGTCGGCGTTGCCCGTGTGGAAGGTCACGACGGCGATGCTGCCGGGCCGCTCACCAGCGCGCGAGCCAGCCGGTGAGCAGCGTCGTCGTCCGCTCGGGGGACTCCTCGGGCAGGTAGTGCCCGACGTCGGGCACCTCGACCACCCGGTGCGGGCCGTGGGCGAAGCGGGCGGCCGCGTCCAGGGCCCCCGCGGACACCGTGGGGTCGAGCGCGCCGCGCACCTGCAGGACGGGGACCTCGACGCCGTCGCGCAGGGCGGCCGCGAACCGGCGGCCGTCGGCGCGGACGGCGGAACGGGCGATCCAGCGGTGGTACTCCAACGCGGAGTGGGCCACGAACGGCACGCGGATCGCGTCGCGGTAGCGCTCGACGTCGGCGGCGGGCGGCCAGCCGGGACCGGAACGTTCGCGCAGCACCCGCTCGACCCCGTCGCCGCTCAGGAGGCGACGTTCGGGCAGGGCGGGCAACTGGCGGGCGAACGCGGTCCGGGTGGTGGCGAGCCCGGCGCCCTCGCCGAGCCGTTCGAGCAGGACGTGGCGGGACAGCAGCGGGTGCGCGGCCCCCACGACGACGATCCCGCGGACCTGCTCGGGGTGCAGCGAAGGCAGGGCCCACGCCGTGCGACCCGAGACGCCGTGGCCCACCACGACGGCGTCGCGCTCCCCCAGGGCCCGCACCACGGCCGCGACGTCGGCGGCCGAGGTGGGCGTGTCGTAGCCGCGGGGAGGTTTGTCGGAGGCGCCGTAGCCGCGCAGGTCCATCGCCACCGCGCGGTACCCCGCCGCCGCGAGCGCCGTGAGCTGGGCGCGCCACGCCCACCAGAACTGCGGGAAGTCGTGGAGCAGCAGGACGAGCGGTCCCTCACCGAGCTCGGCGACGTGGAACCGCGCACCGTGGGCGGCCACCAACCGGTGCCGCCACGGTCCTTCGACCAGGACGGCCGAGACGTCGGTCGAGCGGACGCCCACGTCTCGGCCCGGGGGTCAGTGCCCGAGGCTGCGCGAGCCCGGGCCCCCGGTGATGGTCTTGGCGACGGGCTTGCCGGTGGCGGCGGCCTTGATCGCGGCGATGCTGTCCTTCGTCGTGCGGATCGTGCGCTCCGGCGGCTTGACCTGCTTGATGCGGCCGAACCCGATGGCTGCGGCGAGGCCGGCGACGACGAGCATCGCCGCGGCGACGACCAGGAAGCTCAGCCAGATCGACCAGCCGGCCCCCTCGTGCAGCGCGAACGCGACGGTGATGCCGAGGAACACGAAGGCGACGAAGCCGAAGAGCGCGGCGACCCCGAAGAGCCCACCGCCGATGGCGCCGTTCTTCACGTCGGTGGTGATCTCGGACTTGGCCAGCGCGATCTCGTAGCGGACGAGCTCGCTCATGTCCTTGGTCGCGTCGGCCACGAGCTGACCGATCGTGCGTTCGGGCGCACCGACGGGACGGTCGTTCAGGGTGGTCATCGAGTCCTCCTAGGCCCAGGCTGCGCGCACCGCGCGAATGACGGTGCGCCGGGGTGAACCCTAGGAGTTCGTCGCGGCGCGTGCACGGGAGGGGGAGCGCGTCGCCGTCGGCGGGGGGACCGACGGCGACGCCAAGGTCGCTCTCGTACAGGGGGGACGAGCGACGACGTGACCGACACTACGGCCCTCGACCTCCGCGCGTGGGAGTTCCGCGCAACCCAAACCTGTGAGTTCGAAGGTTCGCCCGGACGGCCCAGCGCGCCCGCGTCCGGTCACGACGACCGGACGGGTCGCCACCGCGACAGCAGGGCGCGGTGGTCGCTGCCGGGGATGTCCCGGACGCTGGAACCCACGGCGCGCCAGGCGTTCCCGTCGGCGAGGGCGTGGTCGATCGTGGCGCCGAACGCCGCCGGGTACTTCGCGGGCCACGTCCCGCGCGCGCCCGTGCCGGTCTGCTCGCCGGCGTCGACGCAGGACCCCCGCAGGTGCAGTCCGGGGTGGTCGAGGGTGGCGTTCAGGTCCCCGGCCAGGATCGAACCCGGGGTGTTCGCGCACCAGTCGGCGACCGCCCGCACCTCCACCGCCCAGGCCCCGAGGAGGTCCGGGACGGGCGCGGCGGTGTGGGCCGCGGCCAGCACCGGACCGTCCCCCGAGACGGGTGCAGCGGTGACGACGGCCTTGACCCCGCCGGCCAGCTGCCCCGTCGTGCGGTACGGCCCGAGGGACTGCGAGACGAGCAGCGCCGTCCCGTACCCGCCCCCGCCGAGGTCGCGGGCCCAGAAGACCTGCACCGGGGTGCCGGTGGCGGCCCTGATGCGCGCGGCGACGTCGTCGGCCAGGGCCTGGTCCGACTCGGGCATCGAGACGACGTCCGCGCCGCCGTCGACGGCGAGGCGGGCCAGCCCGGCGGGGTCGGCCTGGGCCTTGAGGACGTTCGCGGCGAGCACGGTGACGTCCCCGGGGCGGGCCGCGGGCAGCTCCCCCGGCGCGGTCCCCCGGGCGAGGGTCGTCCCCACCGATCCGGCCGCGACCAGCGCGAGCGCCGCGGCCGAAGGCAGCACCCGTCGCCAGCGCATCCCCACCGCACCCGCCACGACGGCCGCCCCGGCCAGCCCGGCCCCGACCGGCACCCGGAACGGCGCGGTCCAGACGAAGGGGCGGTGCCCGGCGAGGCCGAAGAGGTCGGGGGCGCCGACGAGCGCCGCCCCGGCGGCGACCACCCCGGTCGCGACGACGGTTCCGGTGAGGGCGGCCGTGCTGCGGCGTGGGTGGTGTGAGCGCACCCTCCGAGGGTGCCGCACCCCCGCGCTGCGGGGGCGTACCGGGCGCGGGGGTGCGGTGAGGATCGGGTGTCAGTCCGTGGCGGGCGCGGACATCCCCTGCGAGATCGCGTCCATCACCGAGGAGTCGGTGAGCGTCGTGACGTCGCCGGGCGCGCGGTGCTCGGCCACGTCGCGCAGCAGCCGGCGCATGATCTTGCCCGACCGGGTCTTGGGCAGTTCCGCGACGACCATGATCGACCTCGGCTTCGCGATGGGGCCGATCTCCTTCGCGACGTGGTCGCGCAGGTCCGCGACGGTGTCGGGACCCTGCTCGTGCCCGCCGCGCAGGATGACGAAGGCGACGACGGACTGCCCGGTCGTCTCGTCGGTGGCGCCGACGACGGCGGCCTCGGCGACGTCGGGGTGGCTGACCAGGGCCGACTCGATCTCGGCCGTGGAGAGCCGGTGCCCCGACACGTTCATGACGTCGTCGACGCGGCCCAGCAGCCAGATGTCGCCGTCCTCGTCGCGCTTGGCGCCGTCGCCGGCGAAGTACTTCCCGGGGAAGCGGGCCCAGTAGGTGTCCTTGAAGCGCTGCGGGTCGCCCCAGATCCCGCGCAGCATCGCCGGCCACGGTTCGGTGACGACCAGGTAGCCGGCCTGACCGTGCCCGACGGGTTCACCCGCGTCGTCGACGACCTCCGCGACGATCCCGGGGATCGGGATCTGCGCCGACCCCGGTTTGAGCGCGGTGACCCCGGGCAGCGGGGCGATCATGTGCGCGCCCGTCTCGGTCTGCCACCAGGTGTCGGCGATGGGCGTCCGGTCGGAACCGATGACCCGGCGGTACCAGTTCCAGGCCTCCGGGTTGATGTTCTCCCCGACGCTGCCCAGCACCCGCAGCGAACTCAGGTCGTGCTTCTGCGGGTACTCCTCGCCCCACTTCATGCAGGTGCGGATCGCCGTCGGCGCGGTGTAGAGGACGGTGACGCCGTACTTCTCGACGATGGACCACCACCGGTCCTTGTCGGGAGTGTCGGGGGTGCCCTCGTAGACGACCTGGGTCAGGCCGTTGGCCAGCGGGCCGTAGACGATGTAGCTGTGCCCGGTGACCCAGCCGATGTCGGCGGTGCACCAGTAGACGTCGCGTTCGGGCTGCACGTCGAAGACGTTCTTCGTCGAGTACGCGGTCTGGACGAGGTACCCGCCGGAGGTGTGCAGGATGCCCTTGGGTTTCCCGGTGGTACCGGAGGTGTAGAGGACGAACAGCGGGTTCTCCGCGTCGAAGCTCTCCGCTTCGTGGTGCGGCGCAGCGGCTTCCAGCGCCTCGTGCCACCAGACGTCGCGGCCCTCGGTCCAGTCGACGGCCTCGCCGTTGCGCCGCACCACGAGGACGTGGGTGACCGACGGGGCGCCCTTGGCCAGGGCGGCGTCGACGGCGGGTTTGAGCGTGGTCGGCTTGCCGCGGCGGTAGGAACCGTCGCAGGTGATGACGACCTTCGCCTCGGCGTCGGTGATGCGGGAGTTCAGCGCGTCGGCGGAGAAACCGCCGAACACCACCGAGTGCGCCGCCCCGAGGCGGGCGCAGGCGAGCATGGCGACGATCGACTCGACGAGCATCGGCAGGTAGATCGCGACCCGGTCACCGCGTTCGACGCCCATCCCGGCGAGGACGTTCGCCGCGCGCTGGACCTGCTCGTGCAGCTGCGCGTAGGTGACGGTCGCGGTGTCGCCCGGTTCGCCCTCGAAGTGGATGGCGACGCGGTCACCGTGGCCGGCCGTGACGTGGCGGTCGACGCAGTTCACGGCGACGTTCAGCGTCCCCCCGACGAACCACTTCGCGAAGGGCGCGTCGGACCAGTCGAGGACCTGCTCGAAGTCGCGGTCCCAGGTGACGTGCTCCCGGGCCAGCTCGCCCCAGAAGCCGAGGCGGTCGGCGGCCGCCCGGTCGTACAGGTCGGCCTGAGCCACGGCGTTCGCGGCGAACTCCGGGTCCGGCGCGACAGTGGGCACGGTTTCCTGCGGGGTGGTCACGGGGTCGTCCTCCTCGACGGGCTGCTCTCCACGGCGTACCCGGGTGAGGTTAGTCACCCCCCGCCGGCGTCGCGTCGCGGCCCGTCCCCCAGCGGGGTCACCACTGGTAGTCGAGGAACTTGCCGTCGAGGGTGATGACGACGCGGTCGCCCCCGGGGTCGGCGCGCCGGGAGACGTCGACCTTGAAGTTGATGGCGCTCATGATGCCGTCGCCGAACTCCTCGTGGATCAGCTCCTTGAGCGCCGGTCCGTAGACCCCGAGGGCCTCGTGGAGGCGGTAGAGCGTCGGGTCGGTGGGGATCTCCTGGTGCCCGGAGCCGCGGTAGGGCTGCATCCGCAGCGCCTCGACGACCTCCGGCGCCAGGTCGAGCAGCGCCCCGACCGTCTCGGCGGACTCCGCGTCGACGGGGTGCTGGCCCAGCAGCGCGGCCACCGTCCAGACCGGGTCCCTCCCGATCGCCTGCGCGATGGCGGCCCAGGTGAGGTCCTTGCGGAACTTCTGGAGCCGGACGACCTGCCCGGCCTCGTCCTTGCTGATCACGACAGCACCTCTTCCGTTCGACGTCGCGACGATCACTGCAGGGGAATCTCCACCCCCCGCTCGGACTCCGCACGCGGGCCGTGGATGCGACGCTCCTCCGCGGTGATCCGCACGTCGTCGATGCTGGCCTCCCGCCGGGTCATGAGGCCCTCCGCGTCGAAGTGCCACAGCTCGTTGCCGTAGCTGCGCCACCACTGCCCCGTGAGGTCGCGGCACTCGTACTGGAACCGGACGGCGATCCGGTCCTCGGTGAACGCCCACAGCGACTTCCGCAGGGCGTAGTCGAGCTCCCGGGCCCACTTGGCCGTCAGCAGCTCGACGATCGCCGCGCGTCCGGTGACGAAGGTGTCCCGGTTCCGCCAGACGGAGTCCTCGCTGTAGGCGAGGGACACCTTCAGCGGGTCACGGGTGTTCCAGGCGTCCTCCGCGGCCTGGACCTTCTGGAGGGCGGTCTCACGGGTGAAGGGCGGCAGGGGTGGGCGCACGCTGCGCATCCTGCTCCCCGGCCGCGCGACCCTCGACGCCGGGCGGGGAGCCGGGCGGGGGTGGGATCGTTGCCTCCCCGGTGTCGCGGAGTGAGACCGGGGAGGCAACGATCCCCCTCGCGAGCGGCTACTTGCGCCCGGTCCGCCACTTCATGCCCCAGCCGAACGCCTCGTCGAGGGCCTGCTGGCCGCCCTGCACGTAGCGGACCTCGCGCTGCACGGTGATCTCGCGGCCGTCGGAGACGATCTGGGCGATGGCGCACATGGGCGACTTGTCGTCGTGCTCGTCGAGGCCGACCTCGACCTCGGGACCGCTGACGGGGTGCAGCGTCACGACGGCGTCCGCGGCGGCCCAGTTCGGGACGCCTTCGTAGATGAACGCGAACACGAGGATCCGCTTGATCTTCGCGGCGGCGCGCAGGTCGACGAAGAGGTTCTCGCCGCCGCCGCCGGTGCGGTCGTCACCGTCGAGCCAGACGATCGGATCGCCGTCGCCGCGGTCGCGGAACGCGTTGCCGAGGGCCTGGACGACGCCCTTGGACCCGTCGGTGAACTCGTAGAGCGCGCCGATGTCGAGGTCGATCCCGCCCTGCGGCGCCGCAGCGGCCTTGAGCTTGGAGAAGAAACCGCCGCTCGCGGCGGGCGCGGTGCCCGCGGGACGCGCGTTCCAGGCCAGGTGCACGCGCAGCGTCCCGCCTGCCCCGCCGGACTTCGACAGCGAGACCTTGGGCGTGGACTTGGTCAGCGTGACCTTGGAGAGCGAGATCCCGCCACCCGCGGGCTTCTCGGGTTCGGGAGCCTTCTTCGAGTAGTCGATCGCCACGGGTCCTACGCCTTTCGTTCGAGGAGCTTCCTCACCCCGGAACGAACGGGCTCACAGGGAAGTGCCGTCAGCGCCACGGACCGGCGAGCAGGGCCCCCGTGAGCGGCGCCGACGGGTCCGCCCCGAGGTCCAGCCCGGAGGCCGGGGCACCGGCGCGCACCAGCAGGTCCCCGACGGCGGCGATCATCGCGCCGTTGTCCGTGCACAGCCGGATCGGCGGCACCCGCAGCTCGATGCCGGCTGCGGCGCACCGTTCCTCGGCCAGCGCGCGGACGCGGGTGTTGGCCGCCACCCCGCCCACCACGAGCAGCGTGTCGACCCTGTGCTCGCGGCAGGCGGCGACGGCCTTGCGGGTCAGGACGTCCGCGACGGCCTCCTGGAAGCTGGCCGCGACGTCGGCGACGGGGACCTCGCCGCCGGCGTCGACGCGTGCCTCGACCCAGCGCGCGACGGCCGTCTTCACCCCGGAGAAGGAGAACCCGTAGGCGGGGTCGGAGGGCCGGGACAGCGCCCGCGGGAACTGGATCGCCCGCGGGTCCCCCTCCCGGGCGGCCTTGTCGATGGAGGGGCCGCCGGGGTAGCCGAGCGAGAGGACGCGGGCGACCTTGTCGAAGGCCTCCCCCGCCGCGTCGTCGATGGTGTCGCCGAGGTGCACGATCGGGTCGCGGCCGAGGTCGCCGAGCAGCAGCAGCGACGTGTGCCCGCCGGACACCACGAGCGCCACGCACCTCGAAGGCAGCGGCCCGTGCTCCAGGACGTCGACGGCGGCGTGACCGGCGAGGTGGTGCACCCCGTAGAGCGGCTTCCCGAGCGCGAACGCGAGCGCCTTCGCGGAGGCCAGCCCGACCTGCACGGCCGTCGACAGCCCCGGACCGGCGGTCACGGCGACGGCGTCGACGTCGGAGAGCTGCAGCTGCGCGACGTCGAGGGCCTGGTGCAGCACCGGGACGATCGCCTCGAGGTGCGCGCGGGCCGCGACCTCGGGGACGACCCCTCCGAACCGGGCGTGCGCGTCCATGCTCGAGGACAGCGCGTCGCCCAGGAGGACCCCCTCGGAGACGAGCCCGACCCCGGTCTCGTCGCAGCTGGACTCGATGCCGAGGACGATCACTGCGGCGCGTCCAGCCCGGCCGCGAGCAGGATCTCGGCGCGTTCCTCAGCCGGCAGCCGGTCGACGTAGACGACGCCGTCGAGGTGGTCGGACTCGTGCTGCAGGCAGCGGGCCAGCAGCCCGGTCCCCACGATCGTCACGGGCTCGCCGTGGACGTCGAACCCCGTGACCTTCGCGGCGTCGGGGCGGGCGAGGTCGGCGTACTCGCCGGGCACCGACAGGCAGCCCTCGCTGTCGAGGTCGAGCCGGCGCTTGCGGCCGGTGGGCAGCACGAGGACGGGGTTCACGACGTGGGCGACGACGTTCTCGCCGGTCTCCTCGGTGTCGTCGTCCGGGCAGTCGACGACGAAGACCCGCGCGTCCACGCCGATCTGGTTCGCGGCGAGCCCGACACCGTCGGCGGCGTCCATGGAGGCGAACATGTCGGCGACGAGCTGCACGAGGTCGTCGTCGAAGGACGTCACCGGCGCGCAGGGGCGGTGCAGGACGGGCGTGTGGTAGCGGGTGATCGGGTGCACGACCCCGACGCGCCCCTCGAACTCGACGGGCACCTTCTCGATCGGCTCGACCTGTTCGTCCTGCTCGACCTGCTCCTCGCTCACGGGGAAGATCGTAGGTCAGTCCTGGGCGTGGAACCGGACGGCCAGCAGGGCGACGTCGTCGCTCCCCGCCCCACCCGCGTCGGCGATCAGCGACTCCAGACCCGCCCCGAGGTCCGGCCCCGCCAGCACCGACGCGCGGGCCCGCAACCGCTCGATCCCCGAGTCCAGGTCGTCGTCGCGCCGCTCGACGAGGCCGTCGGTGTAGAGCAGCAGGGTCGACCCGGCCGGGACCTCGACGACGTGGTCGCTGCGTCGTGCGGACCCGACCCCGAGGAGCAGGTCCGGTTCGGCGTCCAGCACGCGGGCCGCGCCGTCGACCGCGACGAGGATCGGTGGGGGGTGCCCGGCGTTGGCCCAGCGCAGGGTCCGCACGCCCGCGGCCCGGGCCGGCGGGGTCTGCTCGACGCGGGCGACGAGGCAGCTGGCGAGGATGGCCTCGCCGCGCAGGTTGTCCACGACGGACTCGAGGCGGTCGAGCAGCTGGGCGGGCGGGTCGTCGCGGTCGACGGCGAGCGCCCGCAGCGCGATGCGCAGCTGGCCCATCTCGGCGGCCGCGGTGACGTCGTGCCCGCTGACGTCGCCGATGACCAGCAGCGTCGTCCCGTCGGGCAGCAGGATCCCGTCGTACCAGTCGCCGCCGACCTGGTCGCCGGCGTGCGCGGCGACGTAGCGGGCGACGAGTTCCAGCCCGCCGCGCTGGGGCAGGTCGGTGGTGAGCATCGACTGCTGCAGGGTCCGGGCGGCGGTGGTTCGCTCGGCGAGCAGCAGCGCCCGTTGCAGGGCCTGGGTGGAGTAGGAGGCGAGCGAGACGAGCATCGCGCGCTGGTTCTCGGACAGTTCGAGGTCCTCGTGCCAGACCATCGTGAGCAGCCCGACGGTGACGCCGGCCGCGACGAGCGGGACGGTGGCGAGGTAGCGGACGTTCGCGACCTCCCAGCGGTGCATCAGCTCGGGGAAGTTCGTCCGCAGGCTGGTGGCGTCGTCGAAGCGCGGGCTGCCCTGGCGCATCGCGAGGGTGCCGGGGCCGGGTCCGTCCAGCGGCAGGTCCTGCCACTCCTGCTCGGCGCCGACGGCGAGCTCGCCCGTGAACGGGGTGCGCAGCAGCCGGCGCTCGTGGTCGACGACGGACAGCGCGGCGTAGGCCGCGCCGAAGCCCTGGGCGGCGGCCGCGACGACGACCTCGGCGACGTCGGCGACGGTCCGCGTCGCGGTGAGGGCCTCGGAGAGGCGCAGCAGGTCGCTCGTGCGTTCCAGGGACCCGCGCAGCGAGTCGGTCAGCCGGTCGCGTTCCTCCTGCAGCCGGAGTTCGTGGGTGACGTCGCGGAAGGAGCAGACGACGTGCTCGCCCAGGCGCCGGGCCCGGACGGCCACGGAGCGGTCGGTCCCGGGCAGCGGCCCCGTCCCGGCGACGAAGTCGGGGGCCTCGGGGTGGGCCAGCTGGTCGTGGAAGGCGGCACGGACCTCCTCGGGGAAGGCGACGGGCAGCAGAGCGCCGACCAGGTCCTCGGGGGTGCGGCCGAAGAACGCGGCGCCGGCCCGGTTGACGTGCTCGACGTGCCACGTGGCCGCGTCGAGCACCATGATTCCCTCGGCGACCTCCTGCCACGCACGTAGGAGCAGCGGGTCCACCGCTCCCGCGGACGACATGGCCTCACCCTAGGGACGAGCGTGGTTGCCTCGCAGGCGATCTCACGCATTGCCCTCAGGGGACGCGCCCCGGCTGGTCGCCGGAGGGTGTCGGGGGTGCGGCGTGAACCAGCGCTGCATCCTTCCGACGGCTCACCGACGTGCGGTGCCGTTCCGTCGGTGTGTCCCGCGATGGCTGCAGCGCTGGTTCCCGCCGTCGTCAGGAGGGGTCGGTCAGGAGGGGTCGGCGCTGAAGGAGAACTCGATCGTGCCCTGGTCCTCGACGGAGACGAAGCCGAGGTTCGGGGCGTTGACGCCGTAGTCGGACCAGGTCAGCGGGAGCGAGCCGGTGATCGTGACGGCGTCGGCGGCGGTCCGCTCGACGGTGGCGGGGATCGTCGCGTCCCGGGTCGTGCCCTTGAGGGTCATGGTGCCGACGAGGCTGACCGAGATCGTGGAGCCGACCTCGAGGCCACCGAGCGGGACGGGCTGGGTGAGGGCGAAGTCCGCGGTCGGGAACTGGTCGGTGTCCATGACCATCCCGCGGAACTGGTTGTCGCGCTGACCGGAGTCGGTGGCGACGCTGGCCAGGTCGACGGAGACGGTGCCGGTGGTGAGCCGGCCGTCGGCGACGGTGAGGTCACCGGTGACCTCGTCGGTGCGGCCCGTGACGGTGACGTTCTGGCCGTTGAGGACCTCGTCGACGCGGTAGCCCGCGGTCCCGCCGGCGGCGATGGCCCAGGGTCCGTCGAGGGAGGCGTCGGTGGAGGCCGCGGTCGCGGTGGCCGACGGTGTGGAGGCGGAGGTCACCAGGGGTGCCGCGGCCTTGCCGGACTCCATGCTCGCGTAGATGCGGGGTCCGACGACGGCCGCCAGCACGAGCAGGACGACGACCACCGCCAGCGCGATCCACAGCCTGCGGCGGCGGGGGCGTTGCGGCGCGGGGGGTCGTTCGGTGGTGCGGGTGCTGCTCATGGCGGGTCACCTTCGGGGTCGGGAGCGTCGTGGCCTGCTACCGGGTTCACGACCCCGACGGCCCGCGGGTTCACCGCGGGACCTGGCAACTCCCTGACCGCTTCCGGTCACTCCTTCGACGTTCACCTACGACGCTGTGTCGTTGCAACCCGTTGCGCCGCAGGGTGTGGGCTGGTCCGGACCACCGCCCTGGAGGGCCTACCCTCGTCGGGTGCCTTTTGAGCGACTCCGCTTGATGAGCGACTACCTCGCGCCGACCCCGGTGTGGGCTCCGGCGGACCTCGGTGGGTTCGTCCTCAGCATCACGCACCTGGACGACCTGGGCCTGGACGAGACCCTGCGGACCGGCCTCCTGCGGTGGCAGGCCTACTTCGACGAGCACCACCCCGTCGACCTCTGCGGCTGGGACTCGCCGATGTCCTGCACCCGCTACGCGGGCGAGGGCTTCCGGTTGCAGCAGGAACTGACCGACGCCCTGCCCGGGGTCCGCTTCGACCTCGACCTGTGGCCCGTGCGGGCCGTCGACCAGGACGTCCTGAGCCTCTGAGACCCACCGGCAGGGTGGGCCGGCAGAGGTGGGTCGTGGCGTGATCGCCCACGCGACGAGACCTGGGCCGGCACCCGACGGGGGCGGTGTCCGGATCGTGCTCAACTGCCCACGAAGGCCGTCAGGAGGCTGTTGACCTGCGCGGCGTGCGTCGTGCAGATGCCGTGCGGACCGCCCTCCACGATCTCCAGCCTGCTGTCGTGCAAGGCGTGGAAGGTGCGCAGACCGAACGTCCGGACCGGAAGCAGTCGGTCGCTGTCCCCGTGGACGACCAGCGTCGGGACGTCGATGTGGTCGAGGTCGTCCCTGAAGTCGGTGCGCCACGCGTCGACCGACTGGATCGCGGCGTTCGGTGCGGCGCTGAGGGCCAGCGAGACGGCGTAGTCGTGGGCGCTGGAACTGACCAGCTCCCCGTCGCCACCGGCGGGGGTGAACATCTCCTCGACGATGTGGTCGATGAAGGCCGGTCGGTCGTTCCGCAACCCGGTCTGGAGGAGATCGATGACGTCGTCGGTGAGTGTTCCCGCCGGGTTGTCCGGTGCGGCGAAGCAGTACGGCGGTGTCGCGGAGACGAAGACCGCCCGGTCGACCCGTTCGCTCCCGTAGGTGCCGAGGTAGCGGGCGACGTCGCCGCCGCCGTTGGAGAACCCGACCAGCGCGACGTCGTGCAGGTCGAGCCGGCGGAGGACGGCGTGCAGGTCGGCGGCGAAGGCGTCGAAGTGGTGCTCGCCCCACACGGTGGACGACTGCCCGAACCCCCGCCGGTCGTAGGTGATCACGCGGTGGCCTCGCTGGACCAGGGCTTCGACCTGTGACTCCCAGATCCGGCCGGTCTGCAGCCAGCCGTGGACGAGGACCACGGTCCGGCGGGCGGCGTCGGTGAGCTGGTCGTCCTCGTAGTGCAACTCGATCACGGGTCGGCCCTCAGGGGCGGCGTTCAGGTACGGCACGGTCGGTCCTCCTGGTGAGGGTGGGGTGTCGGGGTTCGTGGGATGTCGGGGTTCGTGAGATCAGGAGACGGTCTCGGCGGTCGTCCGCGCGGACTCCTCGGCAACCGGTCCGCCGGAGCGGACGACAGCCAGGACCAGCGCGCCGCACACCAGGGCGCTCACCCCGCAGACGAGGAAGACGTCGTCCAGTCCGGAGGCGAAAGCTCGGTGCGCCACGGCGGTGAGGGTGGCGCGGCTCTCGGCGGGAGCCGCGGCGAGGATCGCCGCCGCCCCACCGCTGGCCAGCCCGCCGGCGACGGCGTCGGGGTTCGGGACGGTGCCGGCGGTGACGACGTCCCGGATGCGTCCGGAGAACACCGTCCCGAGGACGGCGATGCCGAGGGCCGTACCGAGCTGGCGGAAGGTGTTCACCGCACCCCCGGCCATGCCGGCCCGGTGACCGGGCACCGTCGCCAACACCGCGGAGACGAGCACCGGCGTCGCCAGACCGACCCCCAGACCCGAGACGATCAGCCCGGGCAGCAGCACAGCCCAGCCGGACCTGTTCCCGATGAACGTCATCAGCAGCCCTCCCCCGCCGATGAGCAGCATCCCCACGCCGACCGGCAGTCGGGGTGATCGTCCGTGCAGCAGACGGCCGAGGAATGCGGAAACCCCGAACGAGGCGATGCTCAGCGGCAGCACGACGAACCCGGCGCGGACGGGACTGAGCCCCAGGAGGGACTGCAACCAGAGGGAGGTGTAGGCGAAGGGCCCGAACGCAGACGCCGACAGGACGACGGCGGTCAGCATCAGGACGACGAAGGACGGCCGGCGGAACAGCCCGAGGTCGAGCAGCGGGTACGCGCTGGGCCGTTCGACGAGGATGAACCCGGCCAGGGCGACCGCGGCCACCACGAAGGACGCCACGGTCCTCCCGTCCCCCCACCCGTTCTCTCCCCCGTTGATCAAGCCGAACACCGCAGCCGCCGTCGCGAGGGTGAACCCGATCCCGCCCAGGACGTCGACGCGGCCGCCGGCGTTCCTCGTCTCCGGCAGGACCCGCAGCGAGAGGACGACGGCGACGACGGCGACGGGGAGGTTCACCAGGAAGATCGCCCGCCAGCTGATGCCCTGGGTCAGCACGCCGCCCAGCAGAGGACCGGCAGCCGCCGACGCACCGTTGACCGCGCCCCAGACGCCGAAGGCGGTCCCGCGGTCACGACCGCTGTAGGAACTCTGGAGCAACGCGGTCGTGGCGGCGAACATCGCCGCCGCCCCGACGCCCTGGACCACCCGGGCAGCGATGAGCGCCCCGGCGGCGGGAGCCAGCCCGCAGGCCAGCGAGGCCAGCGCGAACAGCGTCAACCCGACCACGTACGAGCCACGGCGGCCGAAGCGGTCGGCCAGGGATCCCGCGACGAGGAGCAGGGCGGCCAGGGACAGGGCATAACCGTCGATCACCCACTGCAGGGAGGTGAAGGAGGTGTCGAGGGCCAGGGCCATCGAGGGCAGGGCGACGTTGACGATGGTGACGTCGACCAAGAGCATGAACGTGCCGAGGCACACCACTACGAGCGGGGACCACTTGCGCATCGAAGATCCTCAGGAGTCGGGTGCGGCGCACTTCGCCGCTGTCACCACCGTCGACTCTCCCGACCTCCCGCCCCAGCTGGGCGAGGGACATCGGCGGATGTCGACACGGCTGCCGTGCGGACGGTGAGACTCGACACCTTCGACGCCCTGGACCGGCAGATCCTCGCCGCCCTCCAGGTCGATGCCCGCGCCCCGTTCCGCCACCTCGCCGACGTCCTCGAAACCTCAGACCAGACGATCGCGCGACGGTGCGCCCGCATGCGCGCCACGGGCCGGGTGCGCATCGTCGGGCTCACCAACCCCGACCGTCTCGGGGAGGTGTCGTGGTTCGTCCGGGCACGGACCACCCCGGACGCCGCAGTACCCATCGCCGAGGCTCTGGCACGTCGGCCGGACACCTCCTGGGTGAACATCACCTCCGGCGGGACGGAGGTCGTGTGCTCCACCCGCGCCCGCGACCTGAAGGAGACCGACGCGCTGCTGCTCACCAAGCTCCCGCGGACCCAACGCATCGTCGACGTCAGCGCGCAGCAGCTGCTGCACGTCTTCTACGGCTACGCGGCCAGTCCCCTGCTCAAGGCGGGGGTCCTGAGCGCAGACCAGGTGCAGCGGCTGGAGGCCGTCGTCCCCCCGGTGGAGGCCGTCGGTACCGAGGAGCCGGCCAGCGTGGACGACACCGACCGTTCCCTGCTGACTCTGCTGGCCCGCGACGGCCGGACGTCGGTGGAGGACCTCGCCGAGCGGACCGGGGTCCCGGCCAGCACCGTGAGACGGCGCATCAACGCGTTGCGCGCCAGCGGCGTCCTCTACTTCGACATCGACTTCAACCGCAGCACCCTCGAGACGGGTGTCCCGACCCTCGTGTGGCTGACCGTGTCCCCGGGCGACATCGCAGCTGCGGGTCAGGTCCTGGCGGCACGACCTGAGGTCGCCTACGCCGCAGCGACGACGGGACGGACCAACCTGTACGCCAGCATCCTCCCCAGGAGCACCCCCGCGTTGTACGACTTCCTCACCGGCCCGCTGGCCGCGCTGCCCGGCGTCCAACAGGTCGAGACCGCACCGGTGATCCGCAGCTTCAAGGGCGCGGCGTCCTCCCCCGATCCGCTGCCCCGCCCGGTCTGACTCGTTCCGTCCCGGTCACCGCGGGAGGTGTGGAGGTCGACACCTCGACGGCGGTCAGGAAGCACGTGCGGACGGCGGCTGCCGATGTGCGCCCAGAAGGCACCCGGGCCGGTGCGGCAGCACGTCGCGAACGGGGAGTCCTACTGCCGGTCGCCCTGACGGGAGTTGATGAGGAAGCCGCCGTCGACGGGCAGGGTGTGCCCGGTGATCCACGCCGCGTCGGGCGAGGCGAGGAACGCGACGGCCGCCGCGACGTCCTCCGGCTCCCCGACCCGCCCCAGCGGGTACCAGTCGCTGCGGGCGTCGGCGCCGCCCTTCCAGACCCGGGTGCGGACCGTCCCCGGGGCGACGGCGTTGACCCGCACCCCCTCGCCCGCCCCCTGCGCCGCGAGGTTCAGCACGAGCCCGCCCAGCCCGGCCTTCGCCGCCGAGTAGGCGTCCGCCCCCAGCCCCGCGAGGGCGTTGATCGAGCTCACCAGCACGATCGCCGACGCCGGTGCGACCCGCAGGTGCGGCATCGCCGCCCGGCAGCAGCGCACCGCTCCCATCAGGTTGAGGTCGAGGTTGGCGAACCACTCCTCGTCGCTGGAGTCCTCGAAGGACGACTCCGGCACGCCCCCGCCCGCCGTGTGCGCCAGGACGTCGAGACCGCCGAACTCCGCGACCACCGCGGCGAAGGCCGCGTCGACGGAGGCCCGCGACGTGAGGTCGAGGGGGAACGCGCGGCCGTCGACCTCCGCCGCCGTGGCCCGGGCGGCGTCGAGGTCGAGGTCGAGCGCGGCGATCCGGGCGCCCTCCCCCGCCAGCCGCAGCGCGCAGGCCCGGCCGATGCCGTGACCCGCACCGGTCACGACGACCCGGGAGCCGGCGAAGCGGTTCACCCCTCCGCCGTCCTGGTGGCGCGTCCGATCTCCGGCTTCGCGGCCCGAACCCGGGTGAGCGACCCGACGTCGGCGGCGGCGTCGTCCTGGGTCAGGTGAACCGTGGGCACGTTCGCACCCTACCCAGCGGAGGGCACAGCGGGGGCGGGCGTCGAGGGGG
>NZ_CEEDMJ010000026.1:0-56617 GCF_979255925.1 Kineococcus sp. AC630 | reverse complement strand
CGCCATGGCCGCCCTCGGCGCGGTCATGCGCAGGGTTTCCTCAGGGGGCCTCGTCGAGGGTGCACCGCACAGCGCCGGGCGGGCAGGACGCAGCAGGACGCCGCCGTCCCCCGCAGCGTAAGGCGCGGGGGGCGACGGCGTCCTGTTCGTTCCGGGGCGGGGTCCCTTACTTCTTGCCGCCGTCGCCCGGACGGTTGGCCTTGACCGGGAACTCGCCGGTGTAGCCCATGCGCTCCTCGGCGGCGGCCAGGACGCGCTTGCGCACGGAGAACCAGCCGACCACCAGCAGCGGGATGATCACGCCGAGGGCGTAGACCGTGGGGCGGCTGTCCTTGTCGTAGGCCATGATCCCGAGGACGGCGACGAGGAAGACCAGCACCGCGTAGCCGGTGTAGGGCGCGCCGAAGAGGCGGTAGTCGGGGCGGGTGACGATCCCCTTCTTGGCCCAGGAGTGCAGCCGTAGCTGGCAGAGCACGATCGTGCCCCAGCTGGCGATGATGCCCAGGGCGGAGGCGTTGAGGACGATCTCGAAGGCCCGGCCCGGGGCGACCTTGTTGAGGACGACACCGAGGACGGCGACGACCCCGGTGATGGCGATGCCCCCGAAGGGGACCCCGCCCTTGTTGAGCTTGGCCGCGAACTTCGGCGCGGAGCCGTTCTGCGCCATCGACCGCACGATGCGGCCGGTGGAGTAGAGACCGGCGTTGAGGCTGGACAGCGCCGAGGTGAGGACGACGAAGTTCATGACGTCACCGGCCCCGGGGACACCGATCTTGGAGAAGAACGTGACGAAGGGGCTCGTGTCCTTGGAGTAGGCGGTGTAGGGCAGCAGCAGCGCGAGCAGGACCAGCGAACCGCAGTAGAAGATCACGATGCGGACGATCACGGTGTTGATGGCCCGCGGCATGATCTTCTCGGGGTTCTCCGTCTCCCCGGCCGCGGTGCCGACGAGCTCGACGGCGGCGTAGGCGAAGACGACGCCGGAGATGACGACGACCAGCGGGACGGCCCCGGTCGGGAACCAGCCGCCGTTGTCGTTGATGACGCTGAGCCCCGTGGTCTGCCCCTCGATGGGGAAGCGACCGGCGAGGAAGACGATGCCGACGAGCAGGAAGGCGGTCAGCGCGACGACCTTGATCAGCGCGAACCAGAACTCCATCTCGCCGAAGATCTTGACCGAGACGAGGTTGAGGCTGAGGACGACGACGAGGGCGATGAGGGCCAGCAGCCACTGCGGCGCCGAGGAGAACGTCTGCCAGTAGTGCATGTACGTCGCGATCGCGGTGATGTCGACGATCGCGGTCATGGCCCAGTTGAACCAGTACATCCAGCCGGCGACGAAGGCGGCCTTCTCGCCGTAGAACTCGCGCGCGTAGGAGACGAACGAGCCCGACGAGGGGCGGTGCAGGACGAGCTCGCCGAGGGCCCGCAGCATGAGGAAGACGAAGAAGCCGCAGATCCCGTAGACGATGAAGAGGCCGGGACCCGCGGTGACCAGGCGGCCACCCGCGCCCAGGAAGAGCCCCGTCCCGATCGCGCCGCCGATGGCGATCATCTGGAGCTGACGGTTCTTCAGGCCCTTGTGCAGCCCACCGTCCTCGTGCGAGAAGTCGCGCTGGACGCCGACCCCTGATCCGGTGTCCTTTTCGACGGACATGCGGGTCCCCTTCCACAGTGCAACATCGCGAGATGGACTGGGGAAGGCAACCACTTCCGGGTCACGAGCGCATGCTCACGGTGTTTCGGGCGTGTCACATCTGACCGCTCGCCCGAGCGGCGGGGGTGTCAGCCGGCGGCCGTCGCGCTGAGCAGGTCGTCGAAGGAGTACTCGTCCAGGAGGGGGATGCCGTGGGCGATGGCCGCTCGGACCGACGACGAGCCGGACCCCGCGTCGTTGGCGACGAGGACGTCCGTGCGCTCGGTGACGTCGGGATCGACGTGTAGCCCGGCCTCCTCCGCGCGGGCCGCGAGGGCCGCGCGGGGTTCGAGGAAGTGGCCGCTGAAGGCGATGTGCTGACCGGCGTGGAGAGTCACGAGTCCGTGATCGGCAGGTTGGACCGTTCGCTTGACGTCACCGCTCCACCGTAGCGGCGGGGTCAGGACTGCGAGGGGGCTCCGGTGTCGTCCGGCGCCACCTGTCGACGGCGCTGGGCCGGGAGGGTCGCGGTCCGGCGGGCGCGCTGGACCCCGCCGAGGACGAGGCCGGCGAGACCGGCCAGGACGACGAGCACCGCGTAGCCGTCGACGACGGCGGTCAGGCCGACGTGCGGGGCCAGCAGACCCGCGACCACGGCGGGGACCCCGAAGACCAGGTAGCTCACGACGTAGACGGCGGCGAGGACCCCCGCACGCTCGTGGGCGGGAGCCGTGGAGAGGACCCCGCGCAGCGCACCCTGGAAACCGGCCCCGAACCCGATCCCGGCGACGAGGGCGCCGGCGAAGAACCACGGGGTCGACACGGCTTCCGCACCGACGGCCAGCAGGACCGGCCCGACGACGAGCGCGGACATGCCCAGCGTCATGACCCGGGCCGGGGCGACGTGACGGGTGAGGACCCCCGTCACCGCCCCCACCCCGGCGACGGCCGCGACGACGAGCCCACCGGCGACGTGGTTGGCGATCCCCAGGACCCCGACCACGACCGAGGGCCCCAGCCCCATGCAGAGCCCACCCAGGCCCCAGCTGCCGAGGAAGCCGGGGAGGTAGGTCGTGAACGCGGCGCGCGAGGCGGCGGGCAACCGGACGACGGGTCGCAGCGAGGCGAGGGCGCCGGGGACGCGGTCGACCACGTCGGCCGTCAGCGCGATCCCGACGGCTGCGACGACGAGCAGTCCGGCGAGCACCAGGTAGACGAGTTCGGTCGGGGCCGGTGCGAACTGCACGAGGAGCCCCGAGCCCAGTCCGCCGGCCATCAGGCCCACGGGTGGCGTCGCCCCGTTGACCAGCTGCGCCGTCGCGGCCCGCTCCGGGCCCGCGAGGTCGAGCAACCAGGCGCCCAGCGCGCCGATCGCGGAACCGGTGGAGAACCCCTGCACCACGCGGCCGAGGACGAGCCAGCCGACGGAGTCCGCCTGGCTGAACACGAGCATCGAGGCGAGGACACCGACGAGCGCGACCAGGACGACCCGGCGACGGCCGAGGTGGTCGGAGAGCGAGCCGACGGTGAGCAGCGCGACGAGCAGCGCGGCCGCGTAGATCGCGAAGACGACGGTGACGGCGGTGGCGCCGATCCCCCAGAGCTCCTCGTAGACGGGGAAGATCGGGGACGGCGCGGAACTCGCGGCGACGAGCAGGCCCAGCGTGACGGTGACGACGGAGAAACCCGTCCGGGTGGGGGTGTCGGTGGACACGGGTGCTCCAGGAACTCGGGGAGGTGTCTCGAGGAAACTACTCCCCACCCCGCACAAAAGCAACGTGAACTGCATTAGGATAGGCGCATGGCACCGACGATGACGCGCCCGGGCGGGCGCAGCGCCAAGGTGACGGCTGCCGTCCACCAGGCCGTGCTCGACCTGCTGGCCGCGGGCGAACCGTTGACGATCCCCCAGGTCGCCGCCCGCGCCGGGGTCAACGCGACGAGCGTGTACCGACGGTGGGGTGACGTCCCCGCCCTGCTGGCCGACACCGCCCTCGTGCGCTTCGGCACCAGCGGGGCCGTCCCCGACACCGGCAGCCTGCGGGGCGACCTGCACGCCTGGGCCACCGCGCTGGTCGCCGAGTCGCGACGTCCGGCGGAACTCGCCCTGCTGCGGGCTGCGGTCGCCGCCGGACCCGCGGATCCCGTTGCACCGGAAGGGTTCGAGTCCGCGTGCTCGGCCTGTCTGGTCGGTCGCAGCTCGCAGGCCGAGGAGATCCTGGACCGTGCGGCGCAGCGCGGCGAGGAGGTTCCCAGCGCGACGCGGGTCCTCGACCACCTGGTGGCGCCGATCTACTTCCGGGCGCTGTTCGGACTGCCCGCCCCGTCCGTCGACGTCGTGGTCGAGCTGCTGGTCGAACGTCTCACCGTTCCCCCCAGCGCTGCTCAGGCGGTGTCCAGCCGGCTCGGATAAGTTCGCGCCATGGGTGTGACTCTCGCCAAGGGTGGAAACGTCTCGCTGTCGAAGGTGGCGCCGGACCTGAACGAGGCCCTCGTCGGCCTCGGGTGGGACGTGCGGACCACCACCGGCATGGACTTCGACCTGGACGCCAGCGCGCTGCTGCTCGGCCCGAACGGGAAGGTCCTCTCGGACGCCCACTTCGTGTTCTACAACCAGCTCAGCAGCCCCGACGGCTCGGTGCGCCACACCGGGGACAACCGCACCGGTGAGGGTGAAGGTGACGACGAGAGCATCGAGCTCGACCTGAACTCCGTGCCGCAGGACGTCGACAAGATCGTCTTCGCGGTCTCGATCCACGACGCCGAGGCGCGTCGGCAGAGCTTCGGTCAGGTGATGAACGCGTTCATCCGCATGGTCAACCGGACCGACGGCAGCGAGGTCGTGCGCTACGACCTGTCCGAGGACGCCTCGACCGAGACCGCGATGGTGTTCGGTGAGATCTACCGCTACAACGGCGAGTGGAAGTTCCGCGCCGTCGGGCAGGGGTACGCGTCCGGGCTGCGGGGGATCGCGCAGGACTTCGGGGTGGACGTCGCCTGACGGGGGTTCTTCGGTGGGATCGTTGCCTCCCCGAGGACGTCTAGTGTCATCGGGGAGGCAACGATCCCACCCCCGCGAGCGCAGCCTCAGATCGCGCAGCCCTCGGGGCCGCAGGCCTCCGCGTCGTCGCCGCCGACGAGGGTGAGGGGGCGGCTCTCCTGCCAGGCCCGCTGCAGCACCTGCAGGAACTGCTCGGTCGGCTGGGCGCCCGCGATGCCGTACTTGCGGTCGATCACGAAGAACGGGACCCCGCGAGCGCCGAGGGCCTGGGCCTCGGCGACGTCCGCGCGCACGGCGTCGACGTAGCGGTCCTCGGCCAGCACCGCCCGCGACTCGGCCTCGTCCAGGCCGGCCTCGGCGGCCAGGCGGACCAGGGTGTCGTCGTCACCGAGGGGCTCGCCCTCCGAGAAGTTGGCGTGCAGGAAGCGTTCCTTCACGGCGTCCTGGACACCGTGCTCGCGCGCCAGGTGCAGCAACTGGTGGGCGTTGACGGTGTTCGCGGGAACGGAGACGTCCTGGTGGAACTCCAGGCCTTCGGCGGCGGCCACGGCGTCGACGTGGGCGATGAGTTCCCGCACCTCTTCCACCGGTCGGCCGATCTTGGCCGACAGCTTGTGCGCGTGGGCGTCGCTGGGTCCGTCGGCGCGGGTCGTCACCGACTGCGTCGTGGGGTCCAGCTCGAAGGACTTCCACTCCACCTCGACGTCCTCGCGGTGCTCGAAGGCGCGCAGCGCGCTCTCGAAGCGGCGCTTGCCGATGTAGCACCAGGGACACACGACGTCGGACCAGATCTCCACCTTCACGCCGTGGGCAACCTCCGGCAGGACGGGACTGTTCCGCGCCGCCACCCGGTCGGGTCAGCCTCACAGGGACCGCACGGGGAACACCGGTGTGACACCGCGGTGGGCGGCAGACGGTGGAGGCATGACCCCAGCCGCCGCGCTCGCCGCCCGGGAGATCCCCGTTCCCGTGGCCACCCGAGCGCTCGCCCGACCGCGACGGGGTCGGACCGGGGTGCTCGCCCTGCTCGCGGCGACCGTGGTGGCCCGTTCGCTCCAGCCGAACCGCATCGACGTGCTCGACCGGGCCGTCGCGTGGTCGGGGTCGCAGAGCTGGAAGGCGTGGTTCTTCGGGACCCTCGACCCGCAGGCGGCGACCTCCGTCGGGGCGCCTGCGACGGGATGGCTCTCCGGACTGGTGCTGCGGATCTCCACCTCCGCGGACCTCGTCGTGCTCGCGACCGTGCTGACCGTCCTGGCCGTGGCGGTCCTGACCGTGGCCGTCCGGCGGATCGCCGGTCCCTCCGCAGGTCTGGTGGCCGGTGCGGTGCTGGCCCTGCTGCTGCGCTCGGGGGACGAGGCCCAGACGGCGCTGCTGCTGGGCGTCACGGGGTACCTCCTCGTCCGCCACCGGGGCTCGGCCCGCTGGTCGCTCGGCGCGGGGCTGGCCGGGGGGTCCACCGGTCTCCTCGGGGGTGTGGACCGGCCCGGCGGCCGGGGTGCTGGCTCCGCTGGCGGCGACGGCTCTCGCGCTGGGTGGCGCGTGGCTGTGGCGACGGTGGCGGGGCGCACCGCGGGTCGTGCTGGTCCTGGCCCTGGTGCTGTCCGCGGGTCTCGGCGCCGGCGCCCGGGCGCACGACGCGTCGAGCAGCCCGGCGGACACGTCGACGACGTCCTTGCTCCAGGCCGCGGGCACGACCTGGTCGGCGGCTACGGTCGGCCCCCGGCAGGACGCGGCGGCGCTCGAGCTCGCCAGCGGCACCGCGGTACTGACGCTCGAGACCGGCGACGCGGCGATGAGCCTGGCGCAGTTCCAGTCCTACGTGGCGACCGGACGGGTGCGGTACCTGCTGGTCCCCCACGGGTCGACGTCGGCGGCGACGTCGGACGTCGTCGCGTGGGCGGCCGCGGCGCACACCGCGGTCACCGTCGGCACGACGACGGTCTACGACCTCAGCGACTGACGTCAGTCGCGGCGGCGGTCCTGGGCGTGGGCCCAACCGGAGTGGTGGCCGGTGTCGGGGAGGTGGACCCGGTCCGGCTCGACGCCCGGACGGTCACCCGGCCGCGACGAGGAGCAGACGCGACCGACGACGGCCGCCACCAGCAGGATCACGAAGAACGAGACGAAGAGGGTCACGAGGCACTCCTCCGGCCGGGAGCCCCGTAGGGGCTCGATGCCTCACGGTGCCACGAAGTGCGTCCCGACGCGAGGGGTTCAGCCCGATCGGTGCCAGGTGCAGATCCGGAAGCGCGGCCCCTTCGAGGAGGTGCGCCACTCCCCCGTCTCCGTCCGCGACCACTCCTCCCCGACCCGGGGTGCGCGCGTGTCGCCCTCGACCTCGAGGTCCACCTCGGTGACGACGAGGACGTCGGCGTGTCCGAGGGCGGCCTGGTAGACGGCCTGACCGCCGATGACCCAGACGTCACCGGCTGCGGGACCGGTGCCCGCGAGCGCCGTGGTCAGGTCGTGGATGACCTCGGCGCCGGCGGCGACGTAGTCCGCGGCGCGGGAGAGGACGACGTTGCGACGCTCGGGCAGGGGCCGGAACCTCGGCGGCAGGGACTCCCACGTGGCGCGGCCCATGACGACGGTGGAGCCGGCGGTGAGTTCGGAGAAGTGGGCCATGTCCTCGGGGATCCGCCAGGGGATCCGGCCGTCCGCCCCGATGACGCCGTTGGCGCTCTGGGCCCACACCAGACCGATCACCGGGTCACACCGCCACGGGAGCCTTGATCGTGGGGTGGTGCTGGTAGTCCACGACCTCGAGGTCCTCGTAGGCGACCTCGAACAGGCCCTTGGGGGCGATCGTCAGCTGCGGGAACGGGTACGGCGTCCGGGAGAGCTGTTCCTCGACCTGCTCGACGTGGTTGTCGTAGACGTGGCAGTCGCCGCCGGTCCAGACGAAGTCGCCCGGTGCGAGGCCGACCTCCTGGGCGACGAGCATCGTCAGCAGGGCGTAGCTGGCGATGTTGAACGGGACGCCGAGGAAGAGGTCGGCCGAGCGCTGGTAGAGCTGGCAGGACAGCTTGCCGTCGGCGACGTGGAACTGGAAGAACGCGTGGCAGGGGGCGAGGGCCATCTTGTCGAGCTCGGCGACGTTCCAGGCCGAGACGATCATGCGGCGGGAGTCCGGGTCGGTCCGCAGGGTGTTCAGGACCTCGGTGATCTGGTCGACGTGGCGCCCGTCCGGGGTCGGCCAGGACCGCCACTGCACGCCGTAGACGGGACCGAGGTCGCCGTTCTCGTCGGCCCACTCGTCCCAGATCGTCACGCCGCGCTCCTGCAGCCAGCGGGCGTTGCCGTCGCCACGCAGGAACCAGAGGAGCTCCAGCGCGATGGACTTGAAGTGCACGCGCTTGGTGGTGATCAGCGGGAACCCGGCGGCGAGGTCGTAGCGCATCTGGTGGCCGAAGACGCTGCGCGTCCCGGTGCCGGTGCGGTCGGACTTGGGGGTGCCGGTGGCGAGGACGTGTCGCAGGAGGTCCTCGTACTGGGTGTCGATCCGCTGCTCAGCCACGCCAGAAGCCTAAGCGACCACTCCACCCAGTTCGTGATCTTGCTGGGAATCCCTGCAAGATCACGGCTGCGGGGTGTCGAAGTCGAGGTCGTCGGGGGCGTCGCCGCGGACGACGGCGGCCAGGCGCGCGAGCCAGGCGGCGCCGGCGAGGTCGTTGACGGTGTGGCGGGGCTGCAGCACCGGGTAGGGGGTGGTGGGGACGCCGTCGGCGGGGCGGACGTCGACGTGGACGACGGCGTGACCCTGCGCGTGCAGCCAGTCGGCCATCGCGTAGTCGGTGCGGGAGTCGCCGACGGTGCGCCAGGCGGTGGGCGGCGGACCGTCGGTGGCGAGCAGGCGCAGCGCCATCTCGGCCCCCCGGTCCTTGCCCAGCAGCACGGACTCGATGTCGGTGGAGATGATCGTCGGGTCGATGCGCCAGTCGACCCGGCCGGCGGAGTCGGGCTGGTCGACGCCCTTCCAGGTCGCCCCGAGGTCGAGGTCGGCGAAGACGGCCATCGCCGCCTCCTCGAACTCGGGCTGGCGGGCGAGGTAGGCCGCGGAGTCGACGTCGAGGCGCTGCTCGAGGGAGACCATGGCGCGCTTGCCGCCGTCGACGAAGACGACGTCGGCGTAGTGCTCGCGGGCCAGCGCTTCGAGGCGTTCGACGGCGGGGCGCGGGACGGCGACCTGCTCGTCGACCTCGATCGGGCCCGTACCGGCGGCGGTGACGGTGAAGGTGACGGCGCCCTTCTCGCAGACGGCGTGCAACCGGGCGCGCTCGGGCAGGCCGGCGGCGAGGATCGGGCCGACGACCTGCGTGCGCAGGAAGTCGTCGGAGCGGCCGGTGTTGAAGACGACGGGGATCCCCGCGGCCAGCAGTTCGAGCAGGCTGTCCAGCAACCCCGCCGCGCTGATCGAACGCGTCACCGGGCTGGCGATCGGCCCGTCGACGTCGAGGAGGAGACCGAAGGGCGGGGCGTCGGGGTGCACCTGCCGATCCTCCCATCCACCCTCCTGGGCCTGGACGGTCTCCTGCGGTGGTCCGAACGGGTGAGACGGCGGCGGCCGGGCCCTGCGAGCCGTGCGGAGGCTGGGAGCGTGCTGCGGTGCGTCGCGTGGTCCTGCCCCTGTTCGCCCTCGCGGTGACGCTGGCGGCGTGCGGTGCGGAGTCGGCGCCCACTGCGGCCGCGCCCACCTCGGCCCCCACGACACGGCCCGCCGAGTCCGCCTCGGACCAGGAGTGGGCGGACTACGACGAGTGGCTCTCCGAGGGACCGATGGCGACGTCCGTGCCGACCCGGACGTGCGTGACGCACGAGCCGACGGACGACGAACGTGCCGAGGCGACGACCAACGGGTGGGACCCGTACTCGGTGAGCTGCTTCGACGTCGACCAGTACTGGACGACGGAGCCCGCGTGCCCCCCGCCACCCGGCGTCGCCGAGGACGAGACGTACTCGTGCATGATCTGGGGCTCGCCGCGGACCCAGCGCGTCGTCGACGACTGGAACGCGTTCGCCGACGAAGAGGACACCGCGAGCGCGCGAGAGCTGGGGATGACGCTGCAGGAGTACCGCGAGGCGTACCCGGACGCCCCGGCCTGAGTCAGTCGCCGGAGTTCTTCCGGGCGTCGCGCACGGCGTCGAGGGCGACGACCCCGACGAGCAGGACGGCCCGCAGGTCGCGGTCGAGGGTCGGGTCGGTGGACAGGGCGAAGGCGTCGGCGTCGACGAGGACCCGGTCGAAGGAACGGCGCTCGCGGTGGACGGCGGCGATGCGGCGGGGTTCGTCGCCCGGTTTCCACGAGCTGGCGGGGCGCGGGTCACCGTGCAGGGCGACGTCCCAGTCGCGGCTCCCCCAGCCGCCGCCGGTCATCCGGCCGTGGCGGCCGTCGGCCAGGGCGAACTCGAAACGGGGCGCGGCCCAGCTGTTCTCCTGCCGCACCCGGCCGAGTGGTCGGCCGTCGGCCCAGGTGGCGAAGAACTCCGACTTCCCGAAGCTGCCGGGGCGCTCGATCGCCAGCAGGACCCCGCTCGCGTCCTGGACGAGGTAGCGCGAGGAGACCACCCTCCCGAAGAAGGCGCCGCCGGCGCCGAGGGTCTCCTCGACGGCGGCGGCGGGGGTGCCGTCGGGCAGGACGATCTCGTAGCGGTGCCGGACCGAGAAGGTCCCCCGGTGCTCGTAGAGCAGGACGTCGGGGGCGTCGAACACGTCGGTCACGGGGTCAGCATGGACCGGCACGAGGGCTGCGGTCTGCCGGATCGGCGAAGTCAGTCCGTCCGGGACGCGCGGTGGACGGCGTGGGTGAGGGGGACGCCGGGGCGGTAGGCGAGGTGGGTCACCGAGGGGGCGTCGAGGACGTGCAGGTCGGCCCGGGCGCCGACCGTGAGCCGGCCGACGTCGCTGCGGCGCAGGGCCTGTGCCCCGCCGAAGGTCGCGGCGTGGACGGCTTCGGCGACGGTGAGGTGCATCTGCAGGACCGCCGTCGCGACGCAGAACGCGACGGAACTGGTGTAGCTGGAACCGGGGTTGCAGTTGGCGGCGATCGCGACCTGCGCGCCCGCGTCCAGGAGCCGCCGCGCGGGCGCGAGGGGTTGCCGGGTCGAGAGGTCGCAGGCGGGGAGGACGGTCGCCACCGTGTCCGAGGCGGCGAGGGCGTCGACGTCGGCCGGGGCGAGGTGGTTGCAGTGGTCGACGCTGGCGGCGTCGAGTTCGCAGGCCAGGCGCACGCCCGGTCCTTGCGTGAGCTGGTTGCCGTGGACGCGCAGGCCGAGGCCCGCGCCCCGGGCGGCGAGCAGGACGGCGCGGGACTGCTCCTCGTCGAAGGCGCCCGTCTCGCAGAACACGTCGGCCCAGCGGACGTGACCCGCCACGGCCTCGAGCTGGGGGCCCACGAGTTCGGCGAGGTAGTCCTCGGCGGAGACGCCGGGGGCGACGATGTGGGCGCCGAGCCAGCTGACCTCGTCGGTGACCTCGGCCGCCAGCCGCGCCGCGCGGAGTTCCTCGGCCACGGTCAGCCCGTAACCGGTCTTCGTCTCCAGCGTCGTGGTGCCCTGCGCGAGCGCCTCGGCGACGTGCCGGTGCAGTCCCGCGCGCAGCTGGTCGTCGGTGGCGGCGCGGGTCGCGGCCACGGTCGTGGCGATACCGCCCGCCGCGTAGGGCTTCCCGGCCATCCGGGCCTCGAACTCGCTCGTGCGGTCACCGGCGAAGACGAGGTGGGAGTGGGAGTCGACCCAGCCGGGCAGGACGGCGCGGCCGCCGAGGTCGACGCGGTCGTCGGCGGCGGGGGCGTGGGCGGCGGGACCGGTCCAGGCGACCCGGCCGTGCTCGACGACGAGGGCGGCGTCGAGGATGCGGGCGAGCAGGTCCTGGTCACCTGCGGGGCCGCCGACCTCCGGGTCGTTCGTGGTGAGTTCGCCGATCCCCGTGTAGACGGTGCTCACGTCAGGCTCCGGAGGATCTCGGCGACGCGCTCGCGGGGGACGGTCTCGTGCTGCCCGCCACGGACGCGGAACTCCCCTGCGACGACGACGTCGGTGACGTCCTGCGCGGTCGCCGTCATCGGGACCTGGGCCGGGTCGGAACCGGCTGTGCGGACCGACCCCGTGTCGACGGCGACGAGGTCGCAGGGCTGGCCCACGACGATCGACCCGCCCTCCAGCCCGAGGCTGCGGTGGCCGCCGGTGGTGAGCGCGGCGAGCAGTTCCGCGGGGTCGAACACCCCGCGCCGCAACGACCCGAGTCGGGCGGCGGCCTCGAGACCGCGGGTCTCGAGGAAGGGGTCGATCACCGCGTGCTGGTCGGTGCCGAGGGCGAGGACCGCCCCCGCGTCGGCCAGCGCGCGGTTGCGTCCCACACCGTCGCCGAGGTCGGCCTCGGTCGTGGGGCAGGCCGCGACGGAGACCTGGCGGGCACCCAGCAACGCGACGTCGGCGTCGGTGACGTGGTTGGCGTGCACGACGGTCAGCGCCGGGCTGAGAACCCCGGCGCGGTCGAGGAGTTCCGTCGGCGTGCAGCCGTAGGCCTGCCGGCAGGCCTCGTTCTCGGCGGGTTGCTCGGAGAGGTGGACGTGCACCGGGACCCCGAGGTCCCAGCCCGTCTCGGCGACGACGGTGAGGTCGGCGGGACCGACGGCCCGCACCGAGTGCGCGGCGACTCCGACCCGGAAGAACTCGTCGGTGGGGATCGCCCGGACGCGGGTGGCCCAGGCCTGCGCGGTGCCGTCGGAGAACCGGCGCTGTTCCGCCAGCGGGGGTTTCCCGGGGGCGGAGGTCAGGTAGAGCGTGTCGAGCAGGGTGAGGCGGATCCCGGCGGTGCGGGCGGCGTCCCGCAGGGCCAGGGCGAACGCGTTCGGGTCGTCGTAGGGGGTTCCGTCGGGGCGGTGGTGCAGGTAGTGGAACTCCCCCACGGCGGTCCAGCCGGCGAGGACCATCTCGGTGAACGCGGCCGTCGCGAGCTCCCGGTAGCCGTCGGGGTCGAGGCGGCCGGCGAGGGCGTACATGGCGGTGCGCCAGGTCCAGAACGTGCCCCCGTCCGTCCCGTTGCGCTGGTGGGTGCGCCCGCGCAGCCCGCGGTGGAAGGCGTGGGAGTGCGCGTTGGCGAACCCCGGGAACACCAGGCCCCGGAGTTCCCGGTCACCGTCGAGCGGCCGGGGTTCGCGGGTGACGGACGTGGTGCGGCCGTTCGTGGACTCGACGCGGACCCCGCGCGCGGGGCCCCCGTCGAGCCACGCCGACTCGCACCAGAAGGAGCTCACCGTTCCCACATGGGGACGCGCAGACCCCGTTCGCGCGCGACCTCGGCGGCGCGTTCGTACCCGGCGTCGACGTGGCGCATGACGCCCGTCCCCGGGTCGTTGGTGAGGACGCGTTCGATCTTCTGCGCGGCGAGGTCGGTGCCGTCGGCGACGGTGACCTGACCGGCGTGGATGGAACGGCCGATGCCGACGCCGCCCCCGTGGTGCAGCGAGACCCACGTGGCCCCGGAGGCGGTGTTCAGCAGGGCGTTCAGCAGCGGCCAGTCGGCGATGGCGTCGGAACCGTCGGCCATGGCCTCGGTCTCGCGGTAGGGCGAGGCCACGGAACCGGAGTCGAGGTGGTCGCGGCCGATGACGATGGGTGCGGAGATCTCGCCGTTCGCGACGAGTTCGTTGAACTTCAGCCCGGCGAGGTGACGTTCCTTGTAGCCGAGCCAGCAGATCCGTGCGGGCAGGCCCTCGAAGTGCACCTTCTCCCCCGCGGCGGTGATCCAGCGGCGGAGCTTCTCGTCGTGCGGGAACAGTTCGAGGATCGCGCGGTCGGTGCGCTCGATGTCCTTCGGGTCGCCCGAGAGCGCGACCCAGCGGAACGGCCCGCGCCCCTCGGCGAACTGCGGGCGGATGTAGGCCGGGACGAAACCGGGGAACTCGAACGCCCGGTCGTAGCCGCCGAGGACGGCCTCCTGGCGGATCGAGTTGCCGTAGTCGAACACCTCGGCCCCGCGGTCCTGGAAGTCGACCATGGCCTTGACGTGCTTGGCCATCGACGCCCGGGCCATGAGGGTGAAACCCTCCGGGTCCTTCGCGGCGAGGTCGTGCCAGTCCTCGACGGTGACCCCCTCGGGGAGGTAGCTGAGCGGGTCGTGCGCGGAGGTCTGGTCGGTGACGACGTCGATCGGTGCGCCCCGGTCGAGGAGCTCGGTGAACACGGTCGCCGCGTTGCCGACGACCCCGACGGAGAGGCCGCGGCGTTCGTCGCGGGCCCTCACGACGCGGGCGAGCGCGTCGTCGAGGTCGGTGGCGAGCTCGTCCAGGTAGCCGTGGTCGACACGACGCTGCAGCCGGGCGCGGTCGACGTCGACGACGATGACCGCACCCTCGTTGAGGGTCACCGCGAGCGGCTGCGCACCGCCCATGCCGCCGGCCCCGCCGGTGAGGGTGATCGTGCCGGCGAGGGTTCCGCCGAACTTCTTGTCGGCGACGGCGGCGAACGTCTCGTAGGTGCCCTGCAGGATCCCCTGGGTGCCGATGTAGATCCAGGAACCCGCGGTCATCTGGCCGTACATCGTCAGCCCGGCCTGTTCCAGCCTGCGGAACTCCGGCCAGGTCGCCCAGTCGCCGACGAGGTTCGAGTTCGCGATGAGGACGCGGGGCGCCCACTCGTGGGTGCGGAACACCCCGACGGGTTTGCCGGACTGCACCAGCAGGGTCTCGTCGTCCTCCAGGGTCTCGAGCGTGCGGACGATCGCGTCGTAGGCCTCCCAGGAGCGGGCGGCCTTGCCGGTGCCGCCGTAGACGACGAGGTCGTCGGGACGTTCCGCGACCTCGGCGTCGAGGTTGTTCATGAGCATGCGCAGCGGCGCCTCGGTCTGCCAGCTCTTGGCCTGCAGTTCGTTGCCGCGCTGGGCGCGGACGGGGCGGGGCAGGTGTTCCACGGCGGTTCTCCTCAGGCGATCTCGGTGACGGAACGGGCGGCGGCGAGCAGTTCGCCCGAGACGACCGCGGCCACGACGGCCTCGATCTCCGGGGCGAGGAAGCGGTCGGGTCCGGGACCTGCGGTGGTCTCGCGGACACGGGCGAGGACCGCTCCGGTGGTCGGTCCGGGCTGCAGGGGTGATCGCAGGTCCAGACCGCGGGCGGCGGTCATGACCTCGATGGCGAGGACGCGGGTGAGGCCGTCGAGGGCGCGACGCAACTTGCGGGCTGCGGACCAGCCCATCGAGACGTGGTCCTCCTGCATGGCCGAACTCGGGATCGAGTCGACCGAGGCGGGAACGGCGAGGCGCTTGAGTTCGCTGACGATCCCCGCGGAGGTGTACTGGGCGATCATCAACCCGGAGTCGACGCCCGCGTCGTGGGCGAGGAACGCGGGCAGGCCGTGGCTGCGCTTGGTGTCGAGCAACCGGTCGGTGCGGCGTTCGGAGATGCTCGCGAGGTCGGCGACCGCGATGGCCAGGAAGTCGAGGACGTAGCCGACGGGGGCGCCGTGGAAGTTCCCGTTGGACTCCACGCGCCCGTCCGGGGTCACCACGGGGTTGTCGACGGCGGCGGCGAGTTCCGCGGTGGCGACGTTCAGGGCGTGCGCGGCGGTGTCGCGGCCGGCGCCGTGGACCTGCGGGGCACAGCGCAGCGAGTAGGCGTCCTGCACGCGGGTGCACTCGGGGCCCCGGTGGCTGGCCACGATGGGCGAGCCCGCCAGCGCCCGGCGGAGGTTGCCGGCGGCGATGCGCTGGCCGGTCTGGGGACGCAGCGCCTGCAGGTCGTCGGCGAAGACGGCGTCGGTGCCGAGCAGCGCCTCGACGCTCATCGCAGCCGCCAGGTCGGCGGTCGCGAACAGGTTCTCGAGGGTGTCGAGGGCCAGGACGAGCTGGCCGAGCATGCCGTCGGTGCCGTTGATGAGGGCCAGGCCCTCCTTCTCGGCGAGGACGACGGGTTCCAGACCCGCCGCCGCGAGGGCCTGCGCGGCCGGGAGTTCCTCGCCCTCGCGGGTGCGGACGGTGCCCTCGCCCATGACGGCCAGCGCGCAGTGCGCGAGCGGGGCGAGGTCCCCGGAGCAGCCCAGCGAGCCGTGTTCGAACACGACGGGGGTGAGGTGGGCGTTCAGCAGCGCGGCGTAGGCCTCGGCGGTGGCGACGCGGACGCCGGTGCGCCCGGTCATCAGGGTGGAGAGGCGCAGCAGCATCGTCGCGCGGACGACCTCGGTCTCGACCTCCGGGCCGGAACCCGCCGCGTGCGAGCGGACCAGGCTGCGCTGCAACTGGGTCCGCTGCTCGGTGGGGATGTGCTTCGTCGCGAGCGCGCCGAAACCCGTCGAGATGCCGTAGTGCGGTTCGACGTCGTCGGCGAGCGCCTCGATCCGCTTCCGCGAGGCCTCGACCTCGGTCAGGGCGGCGGGGTCGAGATCGATCCGGGCGCCGTGGCGGGCGACGGCGACGACGTCGGCCGGTGAGACCGGTCCGGACGACACGATGACGGTGTTCACACCCGCCATCAGACACCGGTTCGCGGGGCACGTCGCCGCCCGGCGCGGCGCTGGTGTCCAGGGTGCTGGACACTTCACGGCGTGGTGACCAGCGCGGAGGCTCCGACCGTCGCGGCGGCGCTCCGCATCCTGTCGTTCATGGCCGCGCAGCAGGGTCCGGTGGCCGCGGCGACGCTGGCCCGGTCGCTGGGACTCCCGCGCTCCAGCGTCTACCGGCTGCTGAGCACGCTGGCCGAGCAGGGTTTCGTCCTGCACTTCCCCGAGGCCCGACGCTACGGGCTGGGCATCGCCGCGTTCGAGCTGAGCTCGGGCTACGTCCGGCAGGAACCGATCACGCGGCTGGGACGACCGGTGCTGGCGACGCTGGTGGACCGGGTCGGTGAGAGCGCGCACCTGGCCGTGCTCGTCGGCCGCGAGGTCGTGTACCTGGTCGAGGAACGCGCGCCCCGGCGGCCCGCGCTGGTCACCGACGTCGGGGTGCGGTTGCCGTCGCACCTGACGGCGAGCGGGCGGGCGCTGCTGGCCGCCCTGCCGCGCGAGCAGGTGCGGGCGCTGTTCCCGGACGCGTCGGCGTTCACCCGCCGCGGGGTGACGACGCAGACGCACGCGGGGTTGCGTGCCGAACTGGTCCGGACCCGGGCCCGGGGCTGGGCGAGCGAGGACGGGGAGATCACCGAGGGGTTGGCGTCGGTGGCGGTCGCGGTGCTGGACCGCAGCGGCTGGCCGACCAGCAGCCTCGCGCTGACGTTCCGGCACGAGGACGTCGACGAGGCCCGCCGTGCTGAACTGGTCGAGGCGCTGCAACGGCACGCAGCGGAACTCCGGCGACGGCTCCACGGGGAGTGATCGTGCTCGACGCGTTCGACGACGAGGTGCGTGGGTGGGTTCCGGCGGTCCCCCGCACGGGGTACTCCTACGAGCGGCGCGGTTCCGCCTCGCTGGTGTGGACGCCGCGGGGACTCGTCGTCCAGCCCGACCGGACGGCCGGTGCGGCGGACGTCGAGGCCCTCCCCTCGGACGTGGACGTGCGCTGGCAACGCTGCGAGCACGACGCGCTGGCCCCCGGGGTGCTGCGGGACCAGGGGTTCACGGCCGGTCGGTCGGGTGCGTTGATGGTGGCGGCGGTCGCCGACCTCGCTGGGCCCGAGCCCGGGATCGAGGTGACGCGGGTCGAGGACGCGTCGGGTCTCTCGGCGCGGGCGGACCTGCAGTCGCGGGTCTGGGGTGCGGACCTCGGTGGGGTCGTCGACGAGGTCGCCGCCCGGTGGGCCGCAGAGCCTGCCGACACCGTGGTCCTGCTGGCCCACGGTGGTGGGGAGGTCGTCTCGGGAGCCTGGTTGACGTTTCGGCCGGGAACGTCGTTCGCCGGGCTGCGCGGCGGGGCGACCCTGCCGTCCTGGCGCGGGCGCGGGACCTACCGGGCCCTCGTGGCGCACCGGGCCGCCGTCGCGCGGGCCCGCGGGGTGCGGTTCCTCGACGTCGCGGCCTCCGAGGACAGCCGGCCCGTGCTGGAGCGGCTGGGTTTCCACCGGATCAGCAGCCTCACGACCTGGACCCGCCGCGCGTGATTCCGCGCACCCTCTTGTCGCTGACCTCGTGAGGCGGGAGGCTGAAACCCCCTCAGAGCGGAGGCACCCGTGGGCAAGCTCGTCTACGCAGCGAACACGTCGCTGGACGGCTACCTCGAGGACGAGACCGGCGCCTTCGACTGGTCGGTGCCCGACGAGGAGGTGCACGCCTTCTGGAACGAGCACGAACGCCGCGTCGGGACCTCGCTCTACGGCCGACGGATGTACGAGACCATGCGCGTCTGGGAGGACGACGAGTGGTTGCGGGGGGAACCGGACGTCGTCCGCGCGTACGCGGAGATCTGGCGCGACACCGACAAGGTGGTCTACTCCGCCACCCTCGATGCGGTATCCACGGCCCGGACACGGATCGAGCGGAGTTTCGATCCTGACGCGGTGCGGGCGCTCAAGGACGCCTCCGGCGCGGACCTGAGCATCGGGGGCGCGACGCTGGCCGTGGAGGCGTTCCGGCACGGTCTGGTCGACGAGGTCGTGCTGCTGCTGTGCCCGGTGGTCGTGGGCGGCGGCAAGCCGGCGCTGCCCCGGGGCGTCCGGGTCGACCTCGAACTGCTGGAGCACCGGCGGTTCGGCAACGGCGTGGTGCAGGTGCGTCACGCGGTGCGGAACGCGAGCTGACCGGAGGTCGGGAGAACCCGCGGGCCGAGGTTCAGCCGGTGAACGCGGTCATCCGGATCGAGACCAGCAGTCCGGGGACCTCGACGCCCAGCTTGGCCGCGTAGCGGGTGGGCGGGTCCGTGGGGAACCACCGCGCGTACTCCTCGTTCATCCCCGCGAAGTCCTCGGGAGCGGCGAGCAGCACGCCCACCTCGACGACGTCGTCGAGGCTCGCGCCGCCGGCCGCCAGCACGGCCCGGCAGTTGGTCAGCGCCTGGCGGGTCTGGGCCTGGATGGTGTCACCGGCGAGGTGACCGGTGCTCGGGTCGATGCCGGTCGTCCCCGAGACGAAGACCTGCGGTCCGGCCTTCACCCCTTGGCTGTAGAACGGCGAGGTCGGGGCGTCCGGGGTCGAGATGGTCTGCCGGGTCACGTCGGCTCCTTCGGCGGGGTTCCCACCCTCCCAGATCGGCGGCCTCGGGCCAACGTTCGCCGCCGCACCCGGACCGCTGCGCACTACCCGACGTCGAGCAGGGCGGCGAGGCCGTCGAGGAGGCGGTCGAGACCGAAGGCGTAGGCGCGGTCGGGGTCGTGCGCGCTGCCCGCGGCCTCCCCCGCCGCGGTACCGACCCGGACGGCGCGGGGGTAGCGCTCGGGGTCGAGGACCCGTTCCAGCAGCGGACCCGCTGCGGCCCACCACGCCCCGTCGGTGCCGGACTCGACGGCGATCGCCCGGGCGTCGGCGGCGTCGCGGGCGCAGGCGCGGACGAACACCAGCAGGTGGGTGAGGCAGGCGTCGCGGGTCACGTCGTCCACGGGGGTGTCGTCGAAGGCGGCGAGTTCGTGCTCGTACTTCGCGGTCTGACCGGGACCGAGCGAAGGTCGGACGGTGGACACCTCGGCCGCCCAGGGGTGTTCTTCGAACAGGCCCCGGTTCTCGGCGGCGACCGCCCCGAGCCGGCCCCGCCACGGGTGGCCCGCGGTGTCCGTGCGGGCCATCGTGAGGTAGACGGCGTCGAGCATGAGGTCGAGGAGTTCCGCGCGGTCGGCGACGTAGGTGTAGAGCGACATCGTCGAGATGCCGAGGCGTTGCGCGACCCGCCGCGTCGTCAGCGCCGGCAGCCCCTGCTCGTCGGCGAGGGCGACCGCCGCCGCGACGACGGCGGCGAGGTCGTGGGTGCGGCGCGGCCCCTTGGCCGGGACGGCTGCGGGGTCGCGCCAGAGCAGCGCCAGCGTTCGCGCCGGGTCGCCGGCGTTGGCACGGTCGGGGCTCACGACTCGGGCGGGTGGGTGTCGGACTCGACGGTGCTGAACTCGACGGTGCTGAACTCGACGGTGTCGACGCGCTCCAGGACCGAGAGGACGGCCCCGGCGGAGGTGACCTGGGAACTGACCGTGTCCCACCCGCTCACGGGGCCCGTCGTCGGGAAGAACCGTCGCCCGCCACCGACGACGACCGGGACGACGACCAGGCGCAGCCGATCGACGAGACCGGCCTGCAGCAGCGACCAGCTCAGGGTCGTGCTGCCGTGGACCTGGAGTTCCCGGCCCGGGACGTCCTTGAGCGCGGCGACGGTGGTGAGGTCGCGGTGCACGGTGACCGGGCCCCAGGCGGTCGCGATCGGGGAGGTCGCGACGACGTGCTTGGGCAGTCCGTTCATCAGCGGGGCGAACGGGTCCGGCGGTTCGATCTGCGGCCAGGCCTGCCCGAACGCCTGGTAGGTGCGGGCTCCGAGGAGGAAGGCGTCGGCCTGCCCGATCCACTCGACGGCGGTCTCGACGAACTCGTCGTCGACGTGGGGGACGAACCAGCCGCCCCGGTCGAACCCGCCGGCGGTGTCCTCGTCCGGGTCTCCGGGCGCCTGGGTCACGCCGTCGAGGGAGAGGAACTGGGTGATGGTCAACTCCACGGGGAACAACCTAGCCCCCACTACGTTGTACGGCGTACATCGTAGCGAGGAGAGCACCGTGAACATCACCGCCACCGCCCTGTCGATGACCGTCGAGGACGTCGACGCGTCCGCCACCTTCCTCACCGAACACTTCGGGTTCACCCTCGGGATGGCCGCCGAGGGGTTCGCGAGCCTCGCCCGCCCGGACGCGGGGGTGAACCTGGTCTACCTGCGCCGGGGACTGGCGACGCTGCCCGCCGACCAGCGCGACGAACTCGCCCGCGGGCAGGTCCTCGCGTTCGTCGTCGACGACCTCGAGGGCGAACTCACCCGGCTGCAGGAGGAAGGGGTGGAGATCACCATGCCGCTGACCGTCGAGGAGTGGGGCGAGCGTGCCTTCCAGGTGCGCGACCCCAACGGCGTCGTCGTGCAGCTCGTCGACTGGAACGGCTGAGCGCGGGGTCGACAGGCTCAGGTCCAGTACAGGTACCGGGCCGCCGGCAGTCGCTCGGCGATCGCGGACTCGAACCAGCCGCGCAAGGAACGCATGGTGTCGCGGTCGTAGACGTACTTCACCGCGCCGAACTTCCCGTGCTTGCGCGACCTGGTGGACTCCTCGAGGTCGAGCTTGGTCCGGGGGTACCAGTCGAGCTGGACGTCCTTGCTCTTCGGGGTGAACCGGTGGGTGATGCACTCGACGGTCAGGTCGGCGTCGGCGGGGAGTTCCGCCGCGGCGGCGTCGAGGAGTTCCGCGTACCGGGCGGGCCAGTCCTCGACGGGCATGATCGGGGCGATGGTCAGACCCACCGGGTACCCGGCGCGGGCGAGTCGACCCAGCGCGTGCAACCGGGCGGGAACCTTCGCCGTGCCGCCTTCGAAACGTTCCACGTCGGCGACGTTCACCGAGGCGCGGATGCGGGTCCGGCCCCCGTGCGGGAGGTCGAGGAGGGGTTCGACGTCGTCGTACTTCGTCGTCAGCCGCAACTGCACGGGACCCGGCCAGTCGTGGGTGCCGAAGTGGGTGATCGTCGCGGCCAGGGACCCGGTGACGTGTTCCAGGGCGAGCGGATCGGTGTAGCAGGACGCCTCGAACGTCGTCCCCTCGTGACCGCGTTCCTCGGTGCCGGTCGTCACCCCACCCCGCCCGACGACCTCGTCGAGACCGGCGAGGATCCGCGGGAGGTCGGCGTAGACGCGGGTGATCGGCGGACCGGACAGCGAACCGGCCAGGTAGCAGTACTGGCAGTGCCCGGGGCACCCCTCGGCGAGCGGGAACGAGAAGTCCGCGCTGGGCGGGATGGGGGTGGGACGGCGTTTCGTGGGCGAACTCGTGACGATCGCCAGCGTGCGCTTCGCGCGGGCGTAGGTGCTGCGCTCGTCGTCGCCGCGCAGCGGCGGCAGCCGGTCGGCGGTCAGGACGCGGACGTCCTCGACACCGGCGGCGACGAGCCGGTCGAGGATCGCGCGGCCGTGCGGTTCGGCGTGCGCGGACGCCGTGACGAGGACGTGGCGGGGAACCCAGAGGACGGGTTTCGTGCGGGCGACGGTGTCCATCACCCGTTCCAACGCCACCGGGCGGCGGGGCCATCCACGGGATGGGTGTGCCCTCGGTCACCTCACGTCGACGGCCGCGGGACGGGTCAGACGGAGACCTGGACGGTGGCGACCGGTGCGTCGACGCGGGGGAACCAGCTCTCCTCGGGAGCGGGGACGCCGAAGTGGAAACCCTGGGCGGACTCCCACCCCTGGGCAGCGAGGTGGGCGGCCTGGGCGGCGGTCTCGACCCCCTCGCAGATGGAGCTCAGCCCGAAGCTGTCGGCGAGGCCGACGACGGCGGCCGCGATGCGGTCCGACGTCACGTCGTCGGGCAGGTCGGAGACGAAGGAGCGGTCGAGCTTCAGCCCGGAGACGGGCAGGAGACGCAGGTAGGACAACGCGGAGTATCCGGTGCCGAAGTCGTCGAGCAGGACCGCGACGCCGAGCCGGGCCAGGTCGGCGAGTTCGCCTTCCGTGGTGGCGTCACCGGAGACGAGCGAGGTCTCCAGGAGTTCCACCGCGAGCCGCTCCGGCGCCAGCCCGCGGCGCAGCAGGCCGCGCGCGACGGCGGTGGCGAAGGTCCCGTCGAGCCGGCGGGCGGAGGTGTTCACGGCCACGCGGTCCCCGGGGTGGCGGACGAGGAAGTCCAACGCCTCCTCCAGGACGACGGCGTCGATGGCCGTGACCAGCCCGCAGTCCTCGGCCACGTCCAGGAACTCCGCGGGGAGCAGCAGTCCGCGGTCCGGGTGCTGCCAGCGGACGAGCGCCTCGAACCCCGTGCGCCGGCGGTCGGCGAGGCGGACGACGGGTTGGTAGTGGACCCGCAGCTCACCCCGTTCCAGAGCGCGGCGCAGGTCGTTCTCGACCGTGAGGCGACGGATCGCCTCCTCCCGCATGGCCCCGGTGAAGACCCGGCAGCACCCGCCCCCGGCCGCCTTCGCGGCGTCGAGGGCGGTGTTGGCGTCGCGCAGCAGGGCCGCTGCGTCGAGGGCCGGCACCCCGGGCCCGGCCTTCGGGCAGGGCGGCGCCGCGAGGTCCACGACGACGAGGCCGGTGCTGACGGCGCAGCGGATCTCGCGCGGCCCGTCGGTCCCCTCGATCTCCAGGGGCGCGGCCAGGCTGCGGGTCAGCCGGTGGGCCACGTCGACGGCCTCGGCCACGTCGGTGAGCCCGCCCAGCACCACGACGAACTCGTCGTCGCCGAGGCGCCCGACGACGTCGCCGCCGCGGACCCCGGCCAGCAGCCGGCGGGCCACGCCCACGAGCACCTCGTCACCGACGCGGTGGCCGAGGCTCTCGTTGACGACGCGGAAGCGGTCGAGGTCGCAGGTCAGGACCCCGACGAGTCCCGACCGGGCCGGCAACCGGGTGGTGAGGTCGGCGACGACGGCCGAGCGGCTGCGCAGGTGCGTCAGGGCGTCGTGGTCGCCCACGGGCCGGCGACGGCCGCGGCTGCCGGCGTCGAGCAGCTGCAGGAGCACGACAGAGGCCCCCGCACCGGTCGTGGCGAGCGAGGACAGCGTCTGGCCGTGCAGGAGCGACCCGTCGCGGCGGTGGACGAGGACGTCACCGCTGACGGTCGGGATCCCCTGGAGCAGCTGCTCCACGGTCCCGTCGACGTCGTGGGCGCCCTCGACGGAGGACAGGACCTCCGTGGTGCTGCGGTCGAGCAGGTCGTCGACGCTGCTGTGCAGCAGCGCGGCGAACGCGTCGTTCACCCGCACCAGCCGGCCGCGGAGGTCGGTCACCGCCAGCCCCACGGCAGCGGACATCACCACCTGGGCCAGGTCCAGGCCCGTCGATCCGTCCTGCACGGCACACCCCCTCGAGGCCGCAGCCCATCACTGGATCTTCTAGAAGAATCCAGCTGATCGATGAGTCTGCCGCTTCGCGGGCCGTGGCACAAACGCCACAGGGCCACCACTCCCCACAGCTTTCATTCCGTCACTCAGAGCAACTACCCGGTCCGTCGATGGGCCGAACGGGCGACGGAACACGCACCCCGGCGCGTCGGGCTCAGGGCGAGGCCCGTGCCGGTCGATCCCTGTCAGGTGGCGGACCTTCCCGAGCAGCGCGACCGGCGCACGATCAGCCTGCGCACCAGGCTCCTCGTCCTCGTCCTCGTGCCCCTCATCGGCTTCTCGGCCTTCGCCTCCATCCTGGTCACCCACCGCTTCCAGCGGGTCCAGGCCGCCGAGGACGCCGTCCGCCAGGTCCGCGCCGCCGTGGCCCTGGACGGGTTGCGCGCCCGCATCGCGGAAGAGGCCATCCCGCTGGTCTCCAGCGTCGAGATGCTCGAACTGAGCACGCCCGAGGGCACCACCGGGGAACGCAACGACCTCGCCGTGAGCCTGCACACCCTCTACAGCGGCGCCACGGCCCGCACGGACGCCACCGTCACCTCCGCACGCCAGGACGCCCTGGCCCGCGCCGCCGTCGACTCCACCGCGGGCCGCCTCGCCGCCGTCCGCGCCTCCTGGGGCGCCGGCGAGACCCCCAGCCAGCGTACGACGAACAACCGTCAGCTCTTCGACAAGTACCGCTACCTCGTCGACGCGCTCAGCACGGCCGTGGACCGCCACCTGGCCCTCGCGGCCGACGAGGGGGCCGACCAGCAGATCCAGCAGTCCGTCGCCGACCTGCAGTGGACGGCCCGGGCGACGACGCTCGCCGGTGAGGAGATCCCCTACTACCTCGGTCTGGTCGCCGCCCCCGTCGGCAGCGAGGGCCCCGCCCGGCAGTTGTTCCTCGGCAGCTGGGCCGGGTTCCGCCTCGCCTCCGACCAGGTCCTGAACGCCGCCCAGGCGAAGGTCCGGTCGGGGTGGATCGAGGCGCTCGCGGACGGCGACGCCCGGACCATCGACCAGACCCTGGCCGCGGCCGTCGCCAGCCCGACCGCCACGGTGCCCGACGCCGAGGTGCTGCTGACCCTCAGCCGCGCCGTCGTCGGCCGCGACGACGCCCTGCGCGCGACGCTGGACATCGCCGCCGGCCAGGCCGTCGCCGCCGCCGAGGCCTACCGCACGCAGGCCCACGAGGAACTCGTCAAGTACGCCCTCATCACCGCCGTCCTGCTCGTGCTCTCCGTCGGCGGCACGCTCTACACCAGCCGCTCGATCGGCGGGCCGCTGGCCCGCCTCGCCGGGGCGGCCGAGGCGATCAGCCTCGGGGAACTCGTCGACGTCGTCGTCGAGGGACCGCCCGAGACCCGCACCGTCGCCCGCGGTCTCGGCGCGGCCGTGGCCAGCCTGCGCTCCGTGCAGGCCCAGGCCCAGGCCGTCGCCGACGGCGACCTCGACGACGAGATCCTGCGGCGGCCCGTCGGCGGCCCGCTCGGTCGCGTCGTGCACGCCTCCGTCCAGCAGATCCTCGGGGCGATGCACGAACGCGAGCAGCTGCAGGAGGACCTGGCCCACCAGGCCACCCACGACGCCCTCACGACCCTGCCCAACCGGGCCGAGGCCCTCGCCCAGACCGACCGGGCCCTGCGCCGCACCCGCCGCACCGGCGAGCGCGTCGGACTGCTGTTCATCGACCTCGACCAGTTCAAGACGGTCAACGACTCCCTCGGTCACGGCGCGGGCGACGCCGTGCTGCGCACGGTGGCCGAACGGCTGCGGGAACGCGTCCGCGCCGTCGACGTCGTCGCCCGCCTCGGCGGCGACGAGTTCCTGGTGCTCGTGGAACCCGTCCCGGACGAGAGGGGACTGCTCGACCTCGGGCACGCCCTCATCGAGACGGTGTCCGCACCGATCGGCCTCGCCGGGTCCAGCGAGACCCAGGCCCGCGTCGGGGCCAGCATCGGGGTGGCGTTGAGCCGCCCCGACGAGGCGCTCGACGACAACCTGGGCGCGGACCGCCTCCTGCAGGAGGCGCACACCGCCGCCTACCGCGCCAAGGCCGCCGGACGCGGTCGCGTCGAGGTCTACGACGACGAACTGCGCCAGGCGCTGGCCAACCAGGCCGCCGTCGAGGAGGGACTGCGTCACGCCCTCGTCGCCGACGAGCTCGTCCTGCACTACCAGCCGGTCACCGACCTCACGACGGGCCGCGTCCGCAGCGTCGAGGCCCTCGTCCGCTGGGAGAAGCCCGGTGAGGGACTCGTCCCGCCGGGGAAGTTCATCCCGATCGCGGAGAGCTCCGACCTCATCTGCGACCTCGGCCGGTGGGCGCTGAAGACGTCGCTGGAGCAGCTGCGGGCCTTCGACGCCGCCGGCGGGAAGTGCGCGGGACTGCGCGTGGCCGTCAACGTGTCCGGGCGGCACCTGCGCTCGCCCCGCCTCGTCGACGACGTCCGGGAGGCGCTCGCGCTCGCCGGGGCCTCCCCCGACCGCCTCACGCTGGAGATCACCGAGACCGTCATGGTCGAGGACCAGGGCGCCTGGTCGCGCCTGGCGGAGCTGCGCGCGATCGGCGTCCGCGTCGCCATCGACGACTTCGGCACGGGCTACACCTCGTTCGGGCAGCTGGCCCGGGTGCCCGTCGACGTCCTGAAGATCGACAAGAGCTTCGTGGACTCCGACGACCCCCGGACGGTCGAACTCGTGCGCCTCGTCGTCGGCGCCGCCCGCAGCTTCGGCCTCGGGGTCGTCGCCGAGGGCGTCGAGCAGCCGGAGCAGGTGCACGCGTTGCAGGCCACCGGGTGTGACACCGTCCAGGGCTTCTACTTCTCCCGCCCGGTCCCGGCGGACCGCCTCGAGGGAGCCGTCCGCGGCTGCCAGGACATCTTCGACGAGACCTGCCGGTTCGAGACGGCGAGCTGACGGGCGTACTCTCGCGGAGGTTTTTTCCTCCGAGGGAGATGACGTGTCAGTTCTGCCGCACAACGGTTCGGCCCTGGACGCCGGTCACGTGACCGACGACGCGATCCGCTCGACGATGACGAACTGCTCCCGCGGTGAGGCGCACCGCATGCGCGTCCCCGAGTGGGTGCACGGGAGCGACCCCGCCCACGACGTCGTCGGCTGGCGGGACCCGAAGTCGCCCGAGCGCGGCTGGATGCTCGTCCCGCTCGGCCGGGCCGTCGTGGGTCTGGCGTTGCGCGCCACCCCGGGCAAGGGCGTCCGCACGACCGCGATGTGCGACCTGTGCCGCACGACCCGCGCCCCCGGCGAGGTGTCGCTGTTCGTCGCCGCCCGCGCGGGCGCCTCGGGCCGGAAGCTGAACACCGTCGGCACCTACGTCTGCACCGACCTCGCCTGCGCGGACAACGTCCGGGTGCTGCGCCCGACGCCGACGCTGAAGCCGGACCCGGGTCTGAGCATCTCCCAGCGCGAGGCCGCGCTGCGCGAGCGCGCGGCGGCCTTCGCCGAGAAGGTCCTCGCCACCGTCTGAGCCGCGGTCCGGATCCCGCGAGCACCTCAGGAGGAGCAGCTCACCGCGCACCCGGAGCTCGAGTCGTTGCGGCCGGGATCAGCTGAGATGGTGACGCGGTGCACCGACGCCCCCGAGACCCCCTCCGGTTTCGGGCAGCACGCGAGGCTGCCCGGACTCAGCTCTGGCCGGTCCCCGTCCTGGGCGTCCTCCTGGCCGTGCTGGCCGGGATCCTCCTGCCGGAGCTGGACGACGCCCTCGACGAACACCTTCCGGCTGCGGTCTCCGACGTCGTGTTCGGCGGTGGGGCCGACGCCGCCCGCACGGTTCTGGACGCCATCGCCAGTTCGCTCATCACCGTCACCTCCCTGACGTTCTCGCTCACGGTCGTGACCCTGCAGTTGGCGAGCAGTCAGTTCTCGCCCCGGCTGCTGCGGACGTTCACCCGCGACCGCTTCGTCCACGTGACGCTGGCCGTGTTCCTGGCGACCTTCACCTTCGCCCTCACCGTCCTGCGCAGTGTGCGCAGTGCGTCGGAGACGGCCGGCGGTACCAGCGCCGTCGTGCCGCAGATCTCGGTGACCCTCGCCTTCGTCCTGGCCATCGCCAGCGTCGTGAGCCTGGTGCTGTTCCTGGCCCACCTCGCCCGCGAGATCCGGGTCGAGACGATGCTGGCCACCGTCCACACCAGCGCCCGAGACACCGCCGACCGGCTGCACCCTCGCCGCGAAGGCGGGTCCCTCCCCCCACCCGTCACGGTGGCGGCTCCACCCTCGAACGCGGTGGTCCTGCCGGCTGCCTCCTCCGGATTCCTCGACCGTGTCGACGACCGGGCCCTCTACGAGGCGGCCTGCGAGCTCGACGTGACCGTGGCGGTGATCCGCCTCCCCGGCGCATCCGTGGTCGCGGGGACTCCCCTGGCCCACCTGTGGACCACTCGGAACGGCGCGACCCTGCTCCCTGACGCCGTCCAGCGGATGCAGGAGACCCTCGACGCCGCCGTCGTCGTCAGCACCGAGCGGACGGAGGAGGAGGACGTCGCCTTCGGGCTGCGGCAACTCACCGACGTCGCGGCCAAGGCGCTCTCCCCAGGTGTCAACGACCCCACCACCGCGGTGCACGCACTGGGCCACAGCTCGGCGTTCCTGTGTGAACTCGTCGGCCGCGACCTCGGTGACCGGGTTCTGAGCGACGAGGACGGGACGGTCCGCGTCGTCCTGACCCGCCCGAGCCTGCCCGACCTGCTGGATCTGGGCCTCACCCAGCCCCGCCGCTACGGCGCCGCGGACCCGCTCGTCCTCGGCCGCATCGCCGACCTCCTCCACGAACTGGCGTGGGTCTGCACCAGCACCGGCCGCCGCGACCTGCCCCTCGAGAGGGCGACGGGGGACCAGTTGCGACGTCTCACCGCGACGGCCGGGCAGCAGGACTTCGACGACGTCGAGTCCGCGATCCTGCAGGAGAAGTTCGATGCCGTGCGGGAGACCCTGCTGCGCAGCACGCCCCCGACGACGGTGGGGACCGCGTGAACGTCCTGGACAGCTCGCTCAGCGCCGTCGGCGACGCGCTGCGGGTGACGGGCTCCATGGCCTGGCAGATCGGCTGGGCCCTCGTCCTCGGCTTCGCCCTGTCCGCGATCGTGCAGGCCGTCGTCCGGCGCGAGGCGGTCACCCGGCTCCTCGGCGACGACCGGCCGAAGACCCTGCTGACGGCTTCCGGACTGGGCATCGCGTCCTCGTCGTGCTCCTACGCCGCGGCCGCCCTGGCCCGGTCGCTGTTCCGCAAGGGCGCGGACTTCACCGCCGCCATCGCCTTCCAGGTCGCCTCGACCAACCTCGTCATCGAACTCGGCATCATCCTGACCCTGCTGATGGGGTGGCAGTTCGCCGCCGCGGAGTACAGCGGCGGCATCGTCATGATCGTCGTCGTCGCCCTGCTCTTCCGCCTCGTCGTGCGACGCGAGGTGGTGGAGGGGGCCCGCGAGGAGGCCGGGCAGGGCCGTGCGGGGTCCATGGAAGGTCACGCGGCGATGGACATGAGCGCCCGGGGCGACGCGTCCTGGTGGCGGCGCCTGCTGTCCGGGCCGGGTTTCACCGCCGTGAGCCAGGTGTTCGTGATGGAGTGGGCCGCCGTCCTGCGCGACGTCCTCATCGGCCTGTTCATCGCCGGCGCCCTCGACGCGTGGGTCCCGAAGACGTTCTGGCAGGCGTTCTTCCTCGTCGACCATCCCGTGCTGGCCCAGTTCTGGGGCCCACTGGTCGCACCGCTGGTCGCGGTGGCCAGTTTCGTCTGCTCGGTGGGCAACGTTCCGCTGGCGGCGGTGCTGTGGAACGGGGGCATCAGCTTCGGCGGGGTCGTGAGCTTCCTCTTCGCCGACCTGATCATCCTCCCCATCGTCGTGATCTACCGGAAGTACTACGGCGGGTGGATGGCTCTGCGCCTGGCCGGGGTGCTCTACGTCGCCGGTGTCGTCGCCGGCTACGTCGTGGAACTGGTCTTCGACCTGGCCCACCTCGTCCCGGCGCAGCGCTCCGCCGTCGTGGAGTCGGCGAGCCTGTCGTGGAACTACACGACGGTCCTGGACATCGTCTTCGCCCTGCTCGCCGTCGTCCTCGTGGCCCGGTTCCTGCGCACCGGGGGTCGGGAGATGCTGTCGATGATGGGCGGGGGACCCGACCACGACGAGCAGCACGACGGCAGGGCCACCTCGTGAGCGACGTCCTGGCGTTGGGGCTGCTGGTCCTCGGTGTCGTCGTGCTCACCCCACTGGCAGATCGCTGGGGAGTTCCTCAGCCGGTGCTGCTGACCGTCTACGGCCTCGGTCTCGGTCTGGTCCCGGGTGTCCCGATCCCGAGGTTGTCGCCCGAACTGATCCTCCCCCTGGTCCTGCCTCCGTTGCTGTTCGCGGCGACCCAGAACACCTCCATCCGCGAACTGCGCAGCGCGATCCGTCCCGTCCTCGGGCTGGCGGTCGGGTTGACTCTGCTCACCGCGGGGCTCGTGGCCGTCGTCGCGCACGCCCTGGGACTGCCGTGGGCGGTCGCTGCGGTCCTCGGGGCGGTCGTGGCACCACCGGACCCGGTCGCGGCGACCGCGGTCGCCGGTCGACTCCACCTGCCCGCCCGGCTGGTCACCCTCCTCGAGGGGGAGGGACAGTTCAACGACGCGACCGCGCTGGTCGTCTACCAGCTGTCGGTGATGGCCGTCGTGGCCGGCGGTGTCAGCGCGGGCGAGATCGGCCTCGGACTCCTCATCGCGGTCGCGGGTGGGCTGGGCATCGGCATCGTCGGTGGCTGGTCGACCCGCTGGGCCCTGGGTCACCTCCACGACGCCGCGACGGAGACGACGGTGACCGTCGCCGTTCCGTTCGCCGTGTACCTGCTGGCCGACCACCTCGGGGCCTCCGGCGTCCTCGCGGTCCTGGGGACGGGACTGTTCCTGCGCGCCCGCACCTCGGGGCAGGTGACGTCCGGCGGGTGGTTGCTGGGCAAGTCGGTGTGGCGCTTCGTCGACTTCCTCGTGAGCGGACTCGTCTTCGCCTTCCTGGGGCTGGAGCTGACCACCGTCCTGCGCTCCTCACCACAACTGCACGACGCGGGCACCTGGGGCCTCACCACAGCGGTGATCGCCGTCCTGGTCCTGCTGCGCACGGTGGCGATGTTCACCGCTTCGGCCATCGCCGGGAGACGCGCCCGGCGCCGGAACGAGGGAACGCCGACCGGTCCTCGTGAGGCCGCGGTGACGGCGTGGGCGGGGATGCGCGGAGTCGTCACCGTCGCCACCGCCCTGGCCCTCCCGACCGTCGCCGACGACGGGAGCCCCTTCCCCTCGAGGCAGGTGGTCGTGGTCGTCGCCCTGGTCGTGGTCATCGTGACCCTCGTCCTGCAGGGACTGACCTTGGCTCCGCTGATCCGCCGCCTCGGTGTCGCCGACGACGCCGACACCGGCACCGACGTCCGCCGCCTCCACCACCTCAGCACCGAAGCAGCGCTGCGACGGCTCCAGGAGGACGACACCGACACCCCTGAGGCCGTCGTGCAGGCCGTGCTCCGGCAGTACGAGAACCGCCTGGACTACCGCCGCAGCGTCACCGATCTCGTGGAGGGCGACCTCGGTGGTGACGGTGCGGGTGACCACCTGCGGAGGCTGCTGGCCACGGCGAGCGAGGCCGAGCGAGACGCCGTGCACCGCGCGCGGCGTCTGGGTCAGGTCAGCGCGGAGGCGGCCGAGGTCGTGCTCTTCGACATCGAGTCCCGCTCACTGCGCTACGAGACGTGACGCGGGCCGTGCTGACGTCCCCACCTGGGTCCTGACCCCCCGCCGGATCACCGGATCGTCCCTCCGGGGTCAGACGAGACCCAGACCGCGGCGGCGACCCCGGGGTGGACCCGTCAGATGGCGGACCAGCCCCCGTCGGAGGGCAGGACGACGCCGTTGACGTTGGCCGCGTCGTCGCTGAGCAGCCAGGTGATGCTCGCGGCCAGCTGCTCGGCCGTGGCCGGGGCGGGGACGACGGTCGCCAGGATCGGGCCCACGACCCGCGCCGCGTGCTCGGACCTCATGGGGGCCTCGATGTTCGTGGCCACCGCCCCGGGAGCGACGGCGTTGCACCGGATGCCCTGCTTGCCGTGGAAGACGGCGACGCTCTTGGTGAGGCCGTTCACGGCGTGCTTGGAGGCGGTGTAGGCCACTCCGGAGGCCGAGGCGCGCAGGCTCGCCTCCGAGGAGACGTTGACGATCGCTCCGCGACCGGCCGCGAGCATGACCGGCAGCACCGCGCGGATCAGCCGCATCGGCGCGGTCAGGTTGACGGCGAGGACGCGGTCCCAGGTGGCGTCGTCGACCTCGGCGGGAGGCAGGAAGGCGTCCATGATGCCGGCGACGTTGGCCAGCGCGTCGATCCGACCGCCCGCGGCGTCGACCACGGACCGCACGCCGTCCTCGCCGGTGATGTCGCCCACGACGGGGACCAGGTCCAGGTCGGGGTGCTCCGCGACCAGCGCCTCGAGGCGCTCGGCGACGACGTCCGCGGCGACGACCCGCGCGCCCTCGGCGGCCAGGCGCAGCGCCGTGGCGCGGCCGATGCCCGACCCGGCGCCGGTGACGATGGCGGTCCTCCCCGCGAAGCGTCCAGGCACGTGCGCGGGGACGGGCGCGGACGCTGCAGACTGCGGCGGGAACTCCGGGGCAGCGGCACCGGCAGGCGTGGTGGACATGGTGTCTCCTTCGACGATCGGACGTGGTGAGCACATTGAAGCACTCAGTGCATCAACCGGCCGCGGGGAGCCCACCCCCTCGGCGCAGCCCCGGCCGACCCCCCGCGACGTCTGCCGAGCAGATCGCCGCCGTGGCGCTGGCCCTGTTCGTCGAGCAGGGCTTCGAGGCCACGACGATGGACGACGTCGCCCGCGGGGTCGGCATCGCCCGACGGACCCTGTTCACCTACTACCCCGGCAAGAGCGCCATCGTCTGGGAGGGCCGCAAGGAGGCCGACGACGCGATCCGGGACGCCCTGCGGGCCGTTCCGGAGCAGCTCCCCTGGCGCGAGGCCCTGGTGCAGACGCTGCCGCGCACGCTGCGCTACCCCGGAGACGACACCGCCCTGCTGCGTCAGCGGCTCCGGGTCATCGGCGGGACGCCGTCGTTGCACGCCCACCTGCTGGTGGAGCAGGAGTCCGCCGCCGACGTCGTGGCGGCCTTCGTCGCCGAGCGCCGGGGGACCGCGGACGTCGACGCCGTCGCGCACTCCGTCGCCCGCGCCGTCCTCGCCGCGGTGTCGACCTCCCTCGTGCGGTGGGCCGGCTCCGAGGACCCCGACCCGCGGGAGGTGATGACCCGGTCCCTCGCCACCCTCCTGGGACTGGAGCGGGGAGAGCGTTGACGACCTCCCCGCGACGGGGCAGGGTGGAGGTGCGGCGTGGCTCACGCCCAACCTCCTCGGCCGACCCCAGCTCGGCCCACCGCGGAGGCAAAGGGGTTCGCGCCTCGGGTCCGCTGTCGTGGTCCGTTCCGTCTCGGCCGCGTCGCTGGGGGGCACCGGTTCGAGGCGCGGAAGGCCCACGTGACAGCCCGCAAGAACTTCAAGCGCCTCGTGCGTGCGCGCGCCGCCCGCACCGGCGAGTCCTACACGGCTGCCCTGCGGCACTTCCTCCCCACCGTCGAGGAGACCACCGTGATCGACCACCACCCGTTCCGCCTCGCCGTCGGGCAGCTGCCCGTGCACGGCGACCCCACCGACGTCGCCGCCCTGCGCGACGCCGGGAGCCGGATCCGCGACCTCATGCAGCGGGCCCACCGCAGCGGCGCCCGGTTGCTGCACCTGCCCGAGGGGGCGACGTGCTTCCCGCACAAGCTCGTCGTGTCCAGCACCCCGGGTGTTCCCGGGCCGGCCGACTGGAGCACCACCGCGTGGGACGTCCTCCACGCCGAACTCGAGCAGACCGCTGCTCTCGCAGGCGAACTGTCGCTCTGGACGGTCCTCGGCTCGACGCACCGGCTGACCGCGCCGCTGCGGCCGCACAACAGCCTCTACGTCCTCTCCGCCGCCGGCGCGGTGCACACCCGCTACGACGAGCGGTTCCTGTCGCACACGAAGACGACGTTCATGTACTCCCCCGGCCGCGAACCCGTCACCTTCGAGGTCGACGGCCGTCGCTTCGGCTGCGCGCTGGGGATCGAGTGCCACTTCCCCGAGGTGTTCGGGGAGTACGAACGGCTCGACGTGGACTGCGTGCTGTTCTCCAGCACCGGCGACGGTGCGGGGGACGCGTCGACGTTCGCGCTGGAGTGCCGGGGGCACGCCGCCACCAACGGGTTCTGGGTGAGCTTCGCCGTGCCGCCGCAGGCGGAGGCGTCGGCGAGCTCGGGGGTCGTCGCCCCCGGAGGCCGGTGGCTCGGGCAGTGCTCGCCGGGTAGCGAACTGGGCACCGACCTGGCCACCGACCTGGTCACCGTCGAGCTCGACGAGGACGCCCCCGACGTCGAGGTGGCGGTGACGAAGGCGCGGCCGTGGCGCCGGGTGGCCCGGCAGGCGTCGACCGCGGCTCCCGTGGACGACCCGCGCAGCCGCGAGCGCGCCGCGTTCTGAGGGGGTGCGCGACGATGTCGAGCACGATGTCGAGAACGCGGGACCGGCTCCGTCCCCGCAGTGACCGTGACCGGTGGAGGTCACGCCGACGAAGGAGACCCACGATGGCGAAGTACCTGCTGCTCAAGCACTACCGCGGTGCACCGGCCCCGGTGAACGACGTGTCGATGGACCGGTGGACGCCGGAGGAGGTCTCGGCGCACATGACGTACATGAACGACTTCGCCGAACGCCTCGTGGGGTCGGGCGAGTTCGTCGAGGGTCAGGCCCTGGCGCCCGAGGGGGCCTGGGTCCGCTACGACGGGGAGGGACGGCCGCCGGTCACCGACGGGCCGTTCGCCGAGACCAAGGACCTCATCGCGGGCTGGATGGTCATCGACGTCGACAGCTACGACCGCGCCGTCGAACTCGCCGGGGAACTGTCCGCGGCCCCCGGCGCGGGCGGGAAGCCGATCCACGAGTGGATCGAGCTCCGCCCGTTCCTGGCCAACCCGACCACGACCGGGGACTGAGCGCGGCGGTGGACGAGGACCTGCTCCGGACCCTCACCCCGAGGGTGCTGACCGTCCTCGTCCGCCGCGGGGCCGACTTCGCCGCGGCCGAGGACGCGGTGCAGGAGGCGCTGATCGAGGCGGTGCGGGTGTGGCCGTCCGAACGTCCGCGGGACCCGGAGGGGTGGCTCGTCACGGTGGCCTGGCGCAGGTTCCTCGACGCCACCCGCGCCGAGTCCTCCCGCCGGCGGCGGGAGGAACGCCGAGACCGGGAACCCGCCACCGGCCCGACGACGTCGCGGGACGACTCGCTGCAGCTGTACTTCCTCTGCGCGCACCCGTCGCTGACCCCGGGCTCGGCGGTGGCGCTCACGCTGCGCGCCGTCGGCGGGTTGACCACCCGCCAGATCGCCGCGGCGTACCTCGTCCCGGAAGCGACCATGGCGCAACGCATCAGCCGCGCGAAGCGCACGGTCGCCGGGGTCCGGTTCGACACCCCCGGCGACGTCGCGACCGTGCTGCGGGTGCTGTACCTGGTGTTCAACGAGGGGTACTCCGGCGACGTCGACCTCGCCGCGGAGGCGATCCGGCTGACGCGCCGGCTCTCGCTCGCCGTCGAGCACCCCGAGGTCCGCGGGTTGCTGGCCCTGATGCTGCTGCACCACGCGCGCCGCGCCGCGCGGACCGCCCCCGACGGGTCGCTGGTGCCGCTGGCGGAGCAGGACCGCTCGCGCTGGGACACGGGCGCGATCGCCGAGGCGGTGGCGATCCTGCAGGCCGCCCTGGCCCGGGACCGCCTGGGCGAGTTCCAGGCCCAGGCCGCCATCGCCGCCCTGCACGCCGACGCGACGAGCACGGAGGCGACCGACTGGGTCCAGGTCGTGGAGTGGTACGACGAACTGCTGCGCCTCACCGACACCCCCGTCGTGCGGCTGAACCGCGCGGTCGCGCTCGGGGAGGCCGACGGGCCGCGGGCCGGGTTGGCCGCCCTCGCGGAGGTCGACGCCGCGACCCCCCGCCACGCGGCCGTGGCGGCGTTCCTGCACGAACGCGACGGCGACCCGGCGAGGGCCGCGCGGCTCTACGCCGAGGCGGCGCTCGCGGCCGGGAACCTGGCCGAGCGCGAGCACCTGATCCGCCAGGCCGCCCGGATCAACGCTCGCCTCCGCGGCTGAGGGCCCGCGACACGTCGGCGACGTGGACGTCGACGAGCACCTGGTCCGCCTGCGGGGCCGCGTCGCCGAGGACCGTCCGGAGTCGTTGCAGCACAGCGCCTCGGACCTCCCGACCCAGCGACGGGAGGTGCACCCCGTAGCCGGCGGAGACGTCGACGACCACCGTCTCGAGGTGGTGCTCGTCGTCGGTGGCGCAGCTGATCGCGAGCGCCGAGACTCCCGTCACCGCGTCGACGGCGGGACGCAGCTGGGTGACGAGGACGTCGCCGCTGAGCACGAACTCGCCGAACTCGTGGGCGCCGACGACGGGGTCGGCGGGGCGGAAGGCGCGACGGACGCGGTCGAGGACGGCGGCGCGCACGGCCACCCAGCCCGTCTCGGTGTGGGCGCGCAGCGCGGCGGTCGCGAGGGCCAACGCCTCGTCACCAGATCGCGGTTCGCGGTTCACTGCCATCCCTCCAGGGTGCTCGCCAACGCGGTGCGCGCTCGTTCGAGGAGACCACGGACCGCGGTGCCCGTCGTGCCGAGGACCTGCGCGATCTCCTCGTAGCTCAGTTCCTCGACCTCGCGCAGGATCCAGGCCGAGCGTTGTCGCGGGGGCAGCAGCCGCAGGGCCAGGTCGAGCGCTTCCCGCAGCGCGGCTGCCTCGCTGGTCCGGGCGGGGTCGGCGCGCAGGTCGCGGATCTGGTCGCGGACCTCGTCGAGCTCGACGTCGAGGACGAGGTCGTCGTTCCTGCGCCGGGAACGGCGGAACACCTCGTGGCGGCAGATGGTGAACAGCCAGGTGCGCACGGAGGAGTCGCCGCGGAACTTCGTGAGACCGCGCCAGGCCGCGAGGAAGGTCTCCTGGACGCAGTCGTCGCTCTGGCTGCGGTCGTCGAGGAGCCGTGCGGCGTAGCGGTAGAGGGAGGGGCCGTGGCGTTCGACGAGTTCGGCGAAGGCGTCGCGGTCGCCCATGGTGGCGAGCGCGGTGAGGGTCGCGTCGTCCCTGGTCCCGTCCGTGGATCCGTCGTGCATCGACCTGCCTGGCCCCCGTCCCGTCCTGCCGCATCAGAGCACGTGCGCCGGTCGAGCACCCGTCGAAACCTGTGGTGCAGGTCACAGCAAAGGTTGCGTGACGTTTCCCCGGCGGACCCCTCTACCCCTGTGAACGCGGCAACCACGCCGCGGGACGACACGAGGAGAAACTCATGACCCAGACCGCCGACCAGAAGTCGACCATCACCTCCACCGGGGCGACCAGCACCTCGACCGCTCCCTCCAGCCTGGCCTCCCCGCACGGTGTGACGACCATCGCCGACACCGTCGTCTCGAAGATCGCCGGGCTCGCCGCGAAGGACGTCTCCGGTGTCCACGCCCTCGGTGGCGGGGCCGCCCGCGCCGTCGGCGCCCTGCGCGAGCGCATCCCCGGCAGCCGCACCAACCACTCCCAGGGCGTGTCCGTCGAGGTCGGCGAGCGTCAGGCCGCCGTCGACATCGAGCTGATCGCCGAGTACGGCGTCGCCATCGCCGACCTCGCGACCGCGGTGCGCCGCAACGTGATCAACTCCGTCGAGCGCATGACCGGGCTCGAGGTCACCGAGGTCAACCTCGAGGTCTCCGACGTGCACCTGCCCGACGAGGACGACGCCGAGGAGACCCAGGTGCGCACCACCACCACGCGCGTCCAGTGACACCCGCCGATCCCAGCGACGTCCCGGAACTGGCCGACGCCCTCGCGGCCGCCGTGCTCCAGGTCCCGGGCGTCGTCCGGCTGAACGCCGGAGCGCTCGGCGAGATCGGCACCTACCTGCCGGGTCGCCGCGTCGCCGGCATCCGGCTGGGCAGCACCGAGGCACCGACCGAGGTGCACGTCGTGCTCCAGCCGGACGTGCCTCTCCGCACGGTCGCCCAGGCCGTGCACGTCGCCGCCGGTGAACTCCTCACCGCGGCGGGCGCCCGCCCCGAGGTCCGCGTCCACGTGGACGACCTCGCGTGAAGACCTCTGAAACCCCCTCGAAGGGAACTGTCATGTCCTCCTCCACCACGGGCCTGATCGCCGGCCTGCTGCTGGCCCTCATCGGCGCGACCGCCGGTTTCGGCTGGTTGCTGCTGGGCGTCCTGCTCGGTGCGATCGGTTACCTGATCGGTGCCCACCTGGAGGGGCGGATCGACCTGACGTCGTTGCTGCCGGGCCGTCGTGGCTGACACCCTCGCGCCGGAGCGCGTCGAAGCGGGTGAGCGGGGGCGCCTCGTCGTCTCCGAGCGCGCGGTGTCCCGCATCGTCGAGGCCGCGGCCGCCGTACCGGGCACGCGGCGCACCTCGAGCGCCAACCCCCGCACCGCGGCGGCCGCCGTCTCCGGCGTCGTGGACAGCGTCCTCGGGCGCTCCTACCCCGACGTCGACTGCACCGTCGCCGGTCACCGGGCCCGGGTCAAGGTCGAGGTCGCCGCCGTGTGGCCGGTGCCCGCCCCGCAGGTCGCGGCCCGGGTGCAGGCGGCGGTCACCGAGGCCCTCGACCACTACGCCGGGATGACGGCCGACGACGTGTCGGTCGTCGTCGCCACCTACGTGACCGACCAGCCCGAGACCACCAGGAGGGTGTTGTGAGCAGCTCCGAACGCGCGGCCGCCGCGCGCACCGGCTCCGGTCGCATCGGCGCCGTGGGTCCCGTCCTGGCCGTGCTGCTGCTGGCGCTGGCCGTCGTGCTGGGCCGGGAGGCCGGGATCGGCCTGGGCTGGTTCGGCGGGGGCCGCTGGCTCCCGTCCCTCGCGAAGTCCCTGGACGGTCTCGCGCCGTCCGGCGCCCTCGTCGCGGTGTGCTGCGTCGCGATCGTGCTCGGCGCGTGGCTGGTGGTGACCGGCTTCGGTCGTCGCTCCCGTCGCGCGATCTCGGTCGCCGGCGCGGCCGGGGTCCACCTCTCCACCCGCGACGTCGCCCGGCTCGCCTCCGGCGCCGCCCGTCGCTGCGACGGGGTGCTCGAGGCCAAGACCACCGCGTCGCGCAAGACCGTGTCGGTCGCGGTGCAGGCCACGTCCGCGGACGTCCGCGAGGACGTCGCCCGGGCCGTGGCGGCCCAGCTCGCCCCCCTGTCCCGCGCTCCCCGCGTCCGGGTGCGGGTCAACGCACCGGAGGTGCTGTCGTGAAACGCGGAGTCCTCGCCCTGGACCGGACGCTCGCCGTCCTCCTCGGTCTCGTCCTGCTCGCCGGCGGGGTCGCCGGGTTGGCCTGGTGGACGGGTGACCTGCTGCCCGACACCACCCTCGACACCGGCTCGGTCACCTCGGCGCTCGACGCCGGGTGGTTCCCCGCGGCCTGCGGGGCGGTCGCCGTCGTCCTCGCGCTGCTGGCGCTGTGGTGGCTGCTCGCGCACCTGCCGCAGCGCAGGATCGGGGCGGTGCTGCTGCCCGGTTCCGGTGGCCGGGGCACGTTCCAGGTCAACGGCGACGGCCCGACCCGGGCCGCCGCGCAGGTCCTCACGGGTGTTCCCGGGGTCCGCTCGGCCAGCGGCCGCCTCGTGCACGACCGCGGGAACCTCGTCGCGGAACTCTCGGCGACCGTCGAACCCCGCGCGGACCTCGGTGAGGTCGCCGCCGCTGCCGCGGAGATCCGTGGCCAGCTGCTCGAGGTCCTCGGCCGGCCCGACGTCGTGGGCCGGGTGCGACTGAGCGTCGCCCGCGCCGACCGCGGGGCCCGCGTCGCCTGACCCCACCCGTGAGGGCTGTTCGGGGGGTCAGTGGGGGCCGTGCAGGTGACGGAGCGTCACAGGGCGGGGTCGTCCGGGTCTACTGGGACCGCGGGACGGCCCCGCCGCTGTGCGTGCTGGGGGTGTCGTGGCTCGTCGACGCGCGAGTGCGCTCGGGGTGGTCGGCGGTCTGCTGGTCGCCCTGACCTGCGGGAGCGGCGGCACCGGTGAGACGGCGGGACCCCTCAGCGGGCAGTCCCTGTACGCGGACCCGGACTCCCCGGCGCTGCGCCAGCTCGCGGCCTACGAGACCGAGGGCCGGACTGCGCTCGCCGAGCAGCTCCGGCCCCTCGCCCAGGAGCCCACGGCGACCTGGTTCACCGGGGACCCGCCCCGTGCGGCGGCGCAACGGCTGACGACGGCGGCCGCGGCGGCGGGGAGCCTGCCCGTCCTCGTCGCCTACGACATCCCCGACCGGGACTGCGGGTCGCAGTCCGCCGGTGGTGCCGCCGACGGGGCGGCCTACCTCGACTGGATCCGCGAACTGGCCGCCGGGATCGGGGACCGGCCCGCCGTCGTCGTCCTCGAACCGGACGCGATCCCGCTCTCGATCACCGGGTGCCCCCACCTGGACCCACGGGCGCGCTACGGCCTGCTGCGTCAGGCCGTCGAGGTCCTCACCGCCCTGCCGCAGACCCACGTCTACCTCGACGCGGGGCACCCGGACTGGGTGCAGGACCTCTCGGTCCTGGCGGTGGCGTTGCAGGCCAGCGGGATCGACCGGGCCGCGGGCTTCTCGCTCAACGTGTCGAACTTCGAGACCACCGCCGCGAACGTCGCCTACGGTCGCCGGTTGTCGAAGCTCTCGGGCGGCGCGCACTTCGTCGTCGACACCAGCCGCAACGGCTCCGGAGCCCCCGACACGGGTGACGGGTTCGCGTGGTGCAACCCCGCCGGGGCCACGATCGGGCGGGTTCCGAGCACCTCCACGGGCGAGCGCCTCGTCGACGCGTGGCTGTGGGTGAAGCGTCCCGGGGAGTCCGACGGCGCCTGCCGACCGGGTGAACCCGCGGCCGGGGAGTGGTGGCCGGAGTACGCCCTGGCGCTCGCAGCCGTGTAGAGTCGGCGACGCACGTTGCGGACGTAGCGCAGTTGGTAGCGCATAACCTTGCCAAGGTTAGGGTCGCGAGTTCGAGTCTCGTCGTCCGCTCTCACGCAGCACAGCAGGTACGGTCCCTCGCATGAGGGGCCGTTCTGCGTTCTGGACCGCCTTCCGCGCCTGGCGGAACCTGCCGGTCAGCACCCTCGCCCTCCTCTGGGCCCGCGCGCACGGCGCGACGATCGCCCTCGGCGACGACCTGTTCGTCGAGTGCTCCGGGATGCCGCGCGGGAGCTACGGCCGGGGCGGGACGACGATCGGCAACGTCTGGTTGCACGGCGGGCTGGGCGGGCCGCAGCGGCGGCGCCACGAACTCCGCCACGCCGACCAGTACGCGCTGTTCGGCACCGCACCGTTCCTCGCCCTCTACGGCCTGAACGCGCTGGTGACCCGCAACCGCCCGCACCACAACGTCTTCGAACGCTGGGCGGGGCTCGAGGACGGTGGCTACCGATGCCCTCAGCGGACCCGGGACCGGGACCTCAGGACGGGATGACGACCTCGTCGAGGGGTTCCGGGCGGACCCGCACCGCCAGGACCGCGACGTCGTCCTCGGCGTGGCCGGCGACGTGTTCCAGCACGGCGTCGCAGATCTCGGCGGGTGAGCGGCCGCCGAAGCCCGCGGCGGTGTCCGCGAGCCACTGCAGACCGTCGTCGATCGAGGCGCCGCGCCGTTCCACGAGCCCGTCGGTGTAGAGCAGGACGGTCGCGCCCGGCGGGAGGCCGTGGACGTGGTCGGCCCGGACGAACTCCGCCTCCAGGCCCAGCAGCAGGTCCGGCCGGGTCCGCAGGAGCTGGCTCGAACCGTCCGGCGAGACGACCAGCGGCGGGGGGTGGCCGGCGTTGGACCAGCGCAACCGCCAGTCCTGCGACCCGTCGAGGGGTTCGATCGTGGCGAGCACACCGGTCGCCAGCGCACCGACACCGAGGTCACGCATCGCCCGGTCCAGGGCGGCGAGCGCCGCGGCGGGCGAGACCTCCAGGGAGTAGCCGATGCCGCGCAGCAGGTTGCGGACCTGACCCATCGCGGCGGCGGCGTCCTGGTCGTGACCGGTGACGTCGCCGATGACCAGGCAGGTGGTGCCGGAGGCGGTGAGGAAGGCGTCGTGCCAGTCGCCGCCGACCTGCGCGTGCTCGGCGGCGGGGAGGTAGCGGACGGCGATCTCGAGGTGCTGGGGCAGCGGCGCCGACGTCAACAGGCTGCGCTGCAACGTCTCCGCCAAGCTGCGGACGGCGGCGGCCGCCGTGCGTTCGGAGCGCAGCGCCCGGACCCGGTCCAGTGCCTGCGCGGTGGAGGCGGCGAGGGCGTTGAGGAGGTCGTCGTCCTCGGCGGTGAGCGCGCGGTCCCGGCGCCAGGAGAGACCGAGGGCGCCGACGACGCGGTCGGTCAGGCGCAGCGGCCAGGCGGCGCTGGTGCCGGGACCGTCGTCGCGGACGACCGGTGCCCCGCCGAGGGCTCCCGCGAGCGCGGCGGCCGCGGGGTCGTCGACGTCACCGAGGACCTGCAGGTTGCGGTCCTGGAGGACCCCGAGCACGATGCCGTCGGCCTCGAGCAGGCCGATCGCGCCGCGGCCGAGGACCTGCAGGACGTCGTGCTCGTCCTGGGCGTCGGGCATGGCCTGGGCGACGGCGACGAGACCGGCGAGGCGCCGGGCCTGCCACTGCTGCAGGTCCGCGCGGCGACGTTCGGCCTCGTAGGACGCGGCGGCGGACAGGGCGTCGCCGACGGTGGCGGCGACGAGGCGCAGGAAGTCCCGGTAGGTGGCGTCGAGGGCGATGTGGTCGCTGAGCACGGCCGCCAGGACCCCCTGGGACTCGCCCCCGAGGGCCGCCGGGATGCGGACCCAGGCGAGTCTCGGCGCACCCGGTTCGTCCTGCACGAGGACCTGGCGGGGACTCAGCGCGGACGGCGGGGGCGGCAACGTCGACTCGTGGCCGGGCAGCTGGAGGTCGACGGCCCGCAGGTCCGCGGGCAGCGTCGTCAGCACGTCCAGGGCGCGCTTCGCGAGCTCGAGCGGCGGCTGCAGTTCGGTGGCGAGGTCGCCGAGGCGGCTGAGGAGTTCGAGGCGACGGTGGTCCTGCACCTGGCGGGTGGTCTCCGCCGCGATGTCCATCACCCCGGCGATGGCCCCGCTGTCGTCGCGGACCGGGGAGTAGGAGAACGTGAAGAACGTCTCCTCGAGGAACCCGCTGCGGTCCATCATCACCGGCATGTCGGCGAACCAGACGGCGTCCCCGGCCATCGCCCGGGCGAAGAGGGGTTCCAGCTCCGCCCAGGTCTCGGCGAAGACCTCGCGGACGGGACGTCCCAGCGCGGGGTGCTTGCGGCCGATCAGCTCGGCGTAGGCCTGGTTGTAGAGCATTGTGAGGTCGGGACCCCAGACGATGAGGACCGCGAACCGCGTCTCGAGGGCCAGTTCGAGGGCTCGGCGGAGGGTGCGGGGCCAGTCGTCCGGGGTCCCCAGGGACGTCGCGGACCAGTCGACGGCCTCGTAGGCCGAGCGCAGGTCTGCCGCGGACCCGAAGGGCAGACTGAACACCACCCTTACAATGTAACGGCGATCTAGGGACCGGGCTCACTCCCGAGCTCCGCTGCGCCGTGCTCGGCGTCCCGCAACCAGCGCGAGCCGCTGCCCTCCTCGCGGGCGGCGTCGTGGGGGTTGACCAGGGTGCAGCGGGTCAACGAGAGGCACCCGCAGCCGATGCACCCGGTCAGCGACGTGCGCAGGGCCTGCAGCTCCCGGATGCGCGCGTCGAGAAGCCGCTGCCAGACCTCCCCGACCCGCGACCACTCCCGGGCGGAGGGGGCCCGGTCGACGGGCAGGGTGTCGAGGGCCTCGCCGATGTCGGCCAGGGAGAGGCCGACGCGCTGTCCGGCGGCGATGACGGCGAGGCGCCGCAGGACGTGACGGGGGAAGCGGCGTCGCCCCCCGGCGTCGCGGACCGGGCTGAGCAGCCCGCGTTCCTCGTAGTAGCGCAACGCGGGGACGCTGAGTCCCGCGCGTTCGGCCACGGTGCCGATGCTCAGCAGGTCGTCTCGCGCGCTCACCCGGGCAGCATCCGGCACGAAGGGGTTGACCTCAAGCTCGCTTGAGCTGGTGTCGTGGCGGCGTGCGCATCGACCACGTGCAGTTCCCCGTGCCGGACGTCTCCGCCGGCGCGACCTTCTTCCACGAGGTGCTGGGCCTGCCCGTCGACGGGGGGACGGTCCAGGTCGGCCGGAGCCGGTTGCGGCTGGTTCCCGCCGCCGACGCGGTCCCCGCGACGCAGCACCTGGCGTTCTCGGTACCGGGCGACGCGGGCGGCGCGGCGCACGACTGGCTGGCGCAGCGGGTGGAGCTGCTCGGCCACGACGGGCAGGACGGGCATGACCTGTTCGAGGCGCCACCGTCCTGGGACGCCTGCTCCAGCTACTTCCCCGGCGCCGACGGGACCGTCCTGGAGCTGATCGCGCGCCGGCGACGGCCGGAACGCCTCGGCGACGACGACTTCGGGCCCGGGCACCTGCTGGCGATCAGCGAGGTGGGGATCCCGGTGGCGTCGGTGCTGGACGTCCAGCGGCGACTGGCGCGTGCGGCGGGAGCGGCACCGTTCGGGGGTCCGGGGTCGGAGACGTTCAGCGCCGTCGGCGACGACGACGGGCTGCTGGTGCTCGTCGCGCCCGGTCGGGCCTGGTTCCCGACGCAGGACCACCTGGCCCGGCCGTCGCGACTGGTGGTGGACCTGTCCGGGATGCGGGGTCGCGGTGAGCTGGTGCTCGACGGCGGCACGCTCCTGCGGTATGATTGAGCCTTCAAGCACTTCACCTGGAGGCAAGTCGTGGAGATCGGCGTCAGCGCGTTCGCGGAGACCACCGAGCACCCGGAGACGGGCGCCCTGCTCAGCCACGCGGAACGGCTGCGCGAGATCGTCGAGGAGATCGAGGTCGCCGACCAGGTCGGCCTCGACGTCTACGGTCTCGGCGAGCACCACCGTCCCGACTACGCGGCGTCCGCACCCGCCGTCGTGCTGGCCGCGGCGGCGTCGCGGACCACGCGGATCCGGCTCTCCAGCGCCGTCACCGTGCTGAGCTCCGAGGACCCCGTCCGGGTGTTCCAGCAGTTCGCCACCCTCGACGGGCTCTCGAACGGCCGCGCCGAGATCATGGCCGGCCGCGGGTCCTTCATCGAGTCGTTCCCGCTGTTCGGCTACGACCTCGAGGACTACGACGACCTCTACGCCGAGAAGCTCGACCTCCTGCTGAAGATCCGCGAGAACCCCGAGCGCGTGAACTGGTCCGGCGGGAAGTTCCGGGCCGACGTCCCCGGCCTCGGCGTGTACCCGCTGCCCGTGCAGCAGCCGCTGCCGGTGTGGATCGCGGTGGGCGGGAACCCGCAGTCCGTCGTGCGCGCGGGGACCCTCGGCCTGCCGCTGGCCATCGCCATCATCGGCGGGATGCCCGAGCAGTTCGCGCCGCTGGCCGACCTCTACCGCGAAGCGGGCGCCCGAGCCGGCCACGACCCGTCGACGCTGCGGATCGCGACCCACTCCCACGGGTTCGTCGCCCCGACGACACAGCAGGCCACCGACGTGCACTTCAAGCCCTACCAGGCCGTCATGAACGGACTCGGCCGCGAGCGCGGCTGGAACCACTTCTCCCGCACCAGCTACGAGGCGGCCCGCAGCCGCCGCGGCGCGCTGCTCGTCGGGTCCCCGGAGGAGGTCGCGGAGAAGATCGTGAGGCAGCACGAACAGCTCGGGATCGACCGGTTCATGCTGCACGTCAGCGCCGGGACGATGCCGCACGCCGACGTCCTCAGGGCCATCGAACTGCTGGGCACCGAGGTCGCCCCCCTGGTCCGCAAGGCCCTCGCCCCCTGACCCGTGATCTCGCGGGAAGACCCAGCGGGACCACGGGTGGGGTCGTGCACCCGAGGTCAGCGCTTGCGCACGACCAACCAGACGGCCAGCGCGGTGACCACCACGATGCCGGCGATCAGCACGCCGCTCTGCTGCGCGCCGGAGCCGGGGGCACCGGCGCTGACCTCGTGGACCTTCGCCTTGACGTCCTCGACCTTGGCGCTCGCCTGCGCCTTCACGTCGGCCTTGGCCGCGAGCGCGTCCGCGGTGGAGGCCAAGCGGGCGCGGGTCTCGGCGATGTCGCGCTCGAGCCCCGCGCGGTCGGTCGGGACGGCGCTGTTCGGGAGGCTGTCGCTCATCGCTGGAACCCTTCCTTCACGGCGTTGACGTCCTGCTTGACGCTGTCCACCGTCGCCTGCGGCAGGGCCGGGGTGACCTGCGTGAACTCCTTCTTGCCCACCAGGGCCAGCGCCCCCGCGACGAGGAACAGCACGACCCCGACGATCAGGGCCGCGAGCCAGGCGCTCACCACCATCGCCAGCGCCAGGATCGCGGTGGTCACGAGGGCACCGAAGCCGAAGAAGGCCAGCAGGCCCGCCCCGGAGAACATTCCGAGGCCGAGACCCGCCTTCTTGCCCTTCTCGGTCAGCTCGACCTTGGCGAGCGCGACCTCGTCACGGACGAGGTGGGACACCTGTTCGGTCAGCTGACCGATCAGCTGCCCGACGGTCTCGTCCGCGCGCGTCGGGGACTGGACCGGTCCCGGCCCGTGCGAGACGCTCAGGTCGTCGCTCCGGGTGGACCCCGTGGGTTGGCTCATGCCCCATGCCTACCCGTGTTCGGCCGAGACGACACCCCGAAGCTCAGCGCATGTGCGGGTACACGTGGTCCGTCGGCGCCACGAACGTCTCCTTGAGGGCCCGCGGGCTGGTCCAGCGCTGCAGGTTGAGGATCGAACCCGCCTTGTCGTTGGTGCCCGAGGCCCGGGAACCACCGAAGGGCTGCTGGCCGACGACCGCGCCGGTCGGCTTGTCGTTGACGTAGAAGTTGCCCGCGGTGAAGCGCAGCGCCTCGGAGGCGTGGGCCACGGCGGCGCGGTCGGTCGCGATGACCGAACCGGTCAACCCGTAGGGGGAACCCGCGTCGACCGTCCGCAGCGTCTCCTCCCAGGCCCCGGGGCGCGCGTCGTCGAAGACGTGGACGGCGAGGACCGGACCGAAGTACTCCGTGCAGAACGCGTCGTCGGTGGGGTCCTGGCCCAGGACGACGGTGGGGCGGACGAAGTAGCCCTCGGAGTCGTCGTAGGTCCCGCCGGCAGCGACGGTCAGGCCGGGTGTCGCCTTCGCGCGCTCGATCGCGGCGACGTTCTTGGCGTAGCTGCGGGCGTCGATGACGGCGCCGCCGAAGTTCGAGAGGTCGCTGACGTCGCCGAAGCGCAGCGAGTCGACCTTGGCGAGGAACTCCTCCCCCATGACGTTCCACACCGACCTCGGGACGAAGGCGCGGGACGCGGCGGAGCACTTCTGCCCCTGGTACTCGAAGGCGCCGAGCAGCATGGCGTTGGACAGGATCGCGGGGTCGGCCGAGGGGTGCGCGAGGACGAAGTCCTTGCCCCCGGTCTCGCCGACGAGTCGCGGGTAGGTGCGGTAGTTCGCGATGTTCTCGCCCACCGCACGCCACAGGTGCTGGAACGTCGCCGTGGACCCCGTGAAGTGGATCCCGGCGAGGTTGCGGTCCGCGAGGACGACCTCGGAGACGTCCCGGCCGTCACCGGTGAGCAGGTTGATCACCCCCGGGGGGAGTCCCGCGGCCTCCAGCAGCTTGAGCGTCCACCACGCCGAGAGCGTCTGCGTCGGGGAGGGTTTCCAGACGACGGTGTTGCCCATGAGCGCGGGGGCGGTCGGCAGGTTCCCCGCGATGGCGGTGAAGTTGAACGGGGTGATCGCGTAGACGAAACCCTCGAGCGGACGGTGGTCCATCCGGTTCCAGACGCCGGGGGAACTGACCGGCTGCTCCGCGATCAGCCGGCGCCCGAAGGAGACGTTCCAGCGCCAGAAGTCGACGAGTTCGCAGGGCGCGTCGATCTCGGCCTGCTGCGCGGTCTTGGACTGCCCGAGCATCGTCGCGGCCGCGATCTTCTCGCGCCACGGGCCGGAGAGCAGGTCGGCCGCCCGCAGGAACACCGCGGCGCGGTCGTCGTAGTCCATCGCAGCCCAGGCCGGACCGGCCGCCAGCGCCGCGTCCACCGCCTGCCGGGCCTGTTCCCTGGTGGCCGTCCCGAACGTCCCGAGGACGCTCGCGTGCCGGTGCGGCTGCACGACGTCGACCTTCTCGCCACCGCCGAGGACGGGCTTGCCCCCGATGGTCTGGGTGAGTTCCACGGGGTTGCCCGCCTGCTCGGCGAGGGACTCCAGCAGCAGCTTCCGCTGGGGGCTGCCGGGGGCGTAGCCGTGGATCGGTTCGTTGCGGGGGGCGGGGACGTCGGTCACGGAGTGCACGTCGGGTTTCCTTCCGGGCCGGGTTCAGCCGGCGACGAGGGAGCGGGCGAAGAACGCGAGGTTCGCGGGTCGTTCGGCGAGACGACGGGAGAAGTAGCCGTACCAGTCGGTGCCGTAGGGCACGTAGACGCGGACGGTGTGCCCGGCCCGCGCGAGGCGGAGCTGCTCCCCGGACCGGATGCCGTAGAGCATCTGGAACTCGGCGGTCCCCTCGGAACGGCCTTGCAGGAGCGACTCGGCGAGGTTCACGAGGCGCAGGTCGTGGGTGGCGATCATCGGGTAGGCACCCCCGTCGAGCAGGACCTTCAGGGAGCGGACGTAGGCCTTGTCGACGTCGGCCTTCGCCGGGTAGGCGACCTCGGGGGGTTCGTTGTAGGCGCCCTTGACGAGGCGGACCCGGGAACCGGGCACGGCGAGGTCGCGGGCGTCGCCCTCGGTGCGGCGCAGCATGGCCTGCAGGACGCAGCCGGTGCGGGGGAAGTCCTGGCGCAGGGCGCGCACGGTCTCGAGGGTGTCGTCGACGCGGGTGTGGTCCTCCATGTCGACGGTGACGTCGACACCGTGGGCGTGGGCGAGCTCGGCGAGGGCGTGGGCCCGTTCGGTGGCCGCTCGCGGGCCGGTCGGGCCGAGGCCCTGGCCGAGCGCGGAGAGCTTGATCGAGATCTCGTTGCCCGCGGCCAGCCCCTCGGCCGCGAGGCGTTCGACCACGTCGCGGTACCCCGCGACGGTCTCGTCGGCCTGGCTCGCCTCGGTGATGTCCTCCCCGAGGCGGTCGAGGCTGACGGCGATGCCGTCGCCGTGCAGGGCGCGCACCGCCGCGGTGGCGGCGTCGACGTCGTCACCGGCGATGAAGCGGGCGACGACGGGGCGGCTGAGGCTGCTGCCGGTCACCAGGGACCGCACGCCGCGGTTGCCGGCGACGCCGAGGAGGAGTTGTCCGAACACACCTCGACGCTAAGACCCCGCGGGCTCCGGGGCCACTGACGATCGTCAGACCTTCGACCGTTCTCGTCGTACAGGTGGATGATGGTCGGGTGAACCCGGCCGACCAGCTCCAGGACCTCGTCGACTCCGTCGCGGAGCAGACGGGGGCGCCGGTGACCCTGGAGGACCGGGACCTGCTGCTGGTGGCCTCCTCCGGCCACGACGAGGTCATCGACGACGTGCGCCGCAGCTCGATCCTGCGCCGGCGCTCCGACCCGGTCGTGCAGCAGCTGTTCGCGGGCTTCGGCATCGCCCGGGCGACCGGGCCGCTGCGGATCCCGGGCGACCCGGACGCCGGGCGCCTCCCCCGGTGGTGCGTGCCGGTGCGCTGGCGCGGCGTGACCTACGGCTACCTGTGGCTGCTGGACCCGCACGAACGGGTGCGGGCCACCCACCTGGACCGGGTCCGGGACGCCCTCGACCTCGTCGCGGCGCACCTGGCGACCCGGGCCCGCGCCGCCGACCGCACCACGTGGGCCGTCGGGGAACTGCTGTCCAGCGACGCGGGCTCGCGGGCGCAGGCGGTGGAGGAGCTGCAGCGGGACGGGCTGCTGCCCCCGGTCGTGACCGTCGTGGCCCTCGCCCCCGCCGACGGGGGGCAGACCGGGACGGTCAACGGGTGGCTGCTGCCCCGGTCGGTGCTCGTGTCAGCGGTCGGGCACCGCGCGGCGCTGGTCGTCCCCGGAACGCTCGACGGGGCCGGCATCGCGGCGCGTGCGGCGGCCGCGCTGTCGTCGCAGCACCACGCGGGGGTCGCCGTCGGGGTCTCCGGGATCGTCAACGCGGCGCAGGCGCACACGGGGTGGCAGCAGGCCGACGCCGCGCTGCGCTCCGGGGGCGCCGGCGTGCGCGAGTGGGAACGGCTGGGGGCGTTGCGGCTCCACGCGCTCGCCGACCCGGTCGCGCTGTCCACCGTCGTGCGCGACGAACGGGCCGCGCGGTTGTTCGCCGCCGAACCGGAGCTGGTGGAGACGGCCCGGACCTACCTCGACCTGGCCGGCAGCGCGCAACGCACCGCCGCCGCGTTGTCGATCCACCGCCAGACCCTCTACCACCGGCTGCGGCGGATCGCGGCGGTCAGCGGGTACGACCTGGACGACGGGCGGGACCGGCTGGCGCTGCACCTGGCGCTGGTGCTCGGGTGAGCGGTCGCGGCGTCGCACCCACCGGTGTCACCACGTGGAGACCCAACCCACGGTAGTTCTGCACCCATCGCGCGACACGCCGCGGAACGTCCGGCGCCGTGCGGCGTGTCGGCGGATGGGCGCAGAACTACCGCGGGGTTTGACACCGGTGCCCGCGGGGAGTCGGATGAGGAGGTGCTGCCCGCCGACGGTCACGTCCACAGCCAGTTCTCCTGGGACGCGCGAAAGGTCGGGTCGATGACGGCGACCTGCGCCCGCGCGGTCGAGATCGGGTTGCCGTCGCTCGCCTTCACCGAGCACGTCGACTTCACGCCCTTCCGGGCCGGGTTCCTCGTGGACCAGCACCCCGACCTCGTCACCGACGGGATCCTGCACGCGCCGCCCCTGGACGTCGAGGGGTACCTCGCCGCGATCGAGGAGTGCCGGGCCCGGTTCCCCGACCTCACGATCCTCACCGGCATGGAGGTCGGGCAACCGCACCTGCACCGCGACGAGGTCGCCGACCTGCTGTGCCGCGGGGACTTCGACCGGGTCGTCGGCTCGCTGCACTGCCTGCCCGACGGGGACTCCTCCGCCGAACCCTGGTTGCTGTTCGAGCACCGTGAGCCGGCCGAGGTGTTCCGCGAGTACCTCGCCGAGATCCCGCGGATGGTCGCGGGCTCGGACGCGTTCGCGACGTTCGCGCACATCGACTACCCGGTGCGCAGCTGGCCCGGGGCGTTCGACCCGCGGGAGTTCGAGGAGGGACTCCGGACCGCCCTGCGGTCCCTCGCCGCGGGGGGACGGGCCCTGGAACTCAACACGAGGTTGCCGCTGCACCCGACGATCCTGGGCTGGTGGCCGGAGGAGGGTGGGCGGCTGCTGACGTTCGGCAGCGACGCCCACGTCCCCGAGGCGGTCGGAACGGGTTTCGCCGCGGCCGCGGACGTCGCCGTGGCGGCCGGTTTCGTGCCGGCGTCGCGGATCGAGGACCCGTGGGTCCTGGGGTGACCCCGTGGTGGGAGGACGTGCACGGCGACCCGTGCCGGCAGTGCGGCACGGTGTGGGTCGTGCCGTTCGAGGTCGCCGTCGAGCAGGTGGCCGGAGTTCCGGACCTGCTGGCGGAACTACTGCCCCACGCCGGACGGCCGGCCGACGGGTGGTCGGCCGCGGAGTACGTCGTGCACACCGCCGACACGTTGCGCTCGTGGGCCGAACGCCTGGCGGCCGCCCTCGCGGGGGACGCACGGGTTCCTGCGGGGCACGACGCCGACGACCTCGCGCGGGCCCGCCGGTACGGGTCCTTCGACCCGGGCGCCGCGCTGTGGACGGTGCGGCGGGCGACCGCCGACTGGTGCGACGTGGCCGTGGCGGCGCAGGCCACCGGAGTCCTCGTCCGCCACGCCTCGCGGGGTTCCCTCACCGCGCACGACGTCGCGCTGCGGAACCGGCACGGCGCCCTGCACCACGTCCGGGACGTGGAAGCACTCGTCCGCTGAGGTCAGCGTTCCCGGGCCAGCACGAGGACCTCCCGGAGCCCGCCGCCGATCTCGTGCCGGGTCCTCCCCTGCCGGCGGAACCCGACCCGTTCCGCCACCCGCACCGACGTCGTGTTCCAGGGTTCGACGTGGGCGACGAGTCGCCGGGCCGCGGGGAGGGTCCCTGCGAACTCCACGAGCAGTTCCAGGGCCGCGGTCGCCACTCCCCGTCCGCGGGCCGAGGGGACCACCCCGTACCCGACGGTGAAGACCTCCGGGGAGTCCGTGAACCACAGTCCGGCCGAGCCGAGGGCCCGGTCGGAGGAGACCTCGGCGATCGCGAACGACCACCCGATCCCTTCGGCCAGCCGCCCCTGCTGGCGCTCGACCCACGCCCGGGCCTGCGCCTCGTCGGCGTTCGCGGGCAACGAACCGGTCAGTGGGACGTAGGGGTCGCCCGAGAGTTCCACCGCCATCGCGGAGTCGTCGAGGCGGAACCCGCGCAGGACGACCCCGCGGTCCACGGGGTCAGCGGATCCGAACGGCGACGAGGGCGACGTCGTCCTCGGGGTGGGCGGGGAGCAGTTCGCGCAGCAGCACGTCGCACAACTCCTCCAGACCCAGGTCGGCGTGCCGGGAGACCGCCTCGAGGAGGCGCCCGGTGCCGACCTCGACGGACTGGTCGCGGCGTTCGACGAGGCCGTCGGTGTGGAACAGGATCGTGTCGCCGCTGCGGAGCAGGAGTTCACCGTCGTGGCGGGCGGTGGTGGGGTCGATGCCGAGCAGCAGGTCGGGGCCGTCGCGGCCGTCGGCGACGACGAGGGGCACCACGACACCACCGGCGCGCAGCATCACGGGGCTGGGGTGACCGGCGCTGGAGAACTCCAGGAACACCCCGTCGCGCCGGGGTTCGAGCCGTCCGACGAGGGCGGTGGCCAGGGTTTCGACCCCCAGGCCCTCGATCGCCGCGTCCAACCGCGAGAGCAGCCCGGACGGTCCGTCCGGAGCCGCGAACGCGATGCCGCGCAGCAGGTTGCGCAACTGGCCCATCGCGGCGGCGGCCCCGATGTCGTGGCCGACGACGTCACCGATGACCAGCGTCGTCGCTCCGTCGGGTTGGGGGAACGCGTCGTACCAGTCGCCGCCGACCTGCGCGGCCTGGGCGGCGGGCAGGTAGCGGACGGCGGTCTGCCAGTGCGGGGACTGCGCGGGCGGGGTGAGGAGGTCCCGCTGCAGGCCTTCGGCGATGCGCTGCTGCTGACCGTAGAGACGGGCGTTGTCGAGGGCCAGCGCCGCGCGTTCGGCGACCCCGGAGGCCGTGGCGACGTCCTCGGAGTCGAAACCCCGTCGCTGCCGACCCCGGGCGAGGGTGACCAGGCCGACGGTCCGGCTGCGGGCCCGCAACGGCAGCACGATCGCCGACCGCGGGTTCAGCGCACGGGCGTGGTCCTGCGCCTCACCGGGGCCGAGGACGGCGCAGATCGCGTCGACCGCGGGTTCGGGCAGCACCACGGGGCGGCCGCTGCGGATGGCGTCCTGCACGTAGGACGTGCCTTCGCCACCGCGCAGCGACCGCAACCGGGTGCGCGCGTAGTCCTCGATGAGCCCCTGCCGGGCGGGGTCGACGTGCTGGGTCCCGACGTCGCGCAGCTCACCGTTCTCCTCGACGAGGGTGACGATGCACCAGTCCCCCAGCACCGGGACGAGGATCCCGGAGAGACGCGCGACGGCCGTCTCCGCGTCCAGCGTCCCGGACAGGTGCGCACCGACACCCGCGAGGAGTTGGACCTGCAGCGCAGCACGTTCCGCGGCCTCCTCGGCCGCACGCCGGGCCGCGGCGGGCAGCAGCAGGACGCTGGTCCCGGCCCCGTCGGGCCAGGCGCGCAGCTCGCACCACACGGCCAGCGGGTCGGGGTGCAGGAGCTCCAGGCTCGCGGAGTTCCCCGTGCGCGCGACCTCGAGGAGGACGGCGTCGAGTTGCGAACCCGCGGACAGCGGGAAGACGTCCCCGAAGTTCCGCCCGAGCAGTTCCGGGCGCGGTCGCCCGATCAGCCGTTCGGCCTCGGCGTTGAGGTGGCGCAGGACGCGGTCGCCGTCGAGGGCGTAGTAGGCGGCGGGCAAGGACTCGAGGGCGCTCGCGAGACCGAGGACGTGGTCGCGGGTGGTGTCGTAGGCGACACCGAGCAACCGTTGCGGGACACCACCCTCGACCAGGACGCGCCCGCGGACCCCCATCCAGCCGAGGCTGCCGTCGCGGCGGCGGAACCGGAACTCCTGGTGGAGCGGTTCACCGGTGCGCACGGCGGTGGTGACGGCGTCGCGGAACTCGACGAGGTCGCCGGCGACGACGACGTCCTGCAGCCGGGCCTCGTAGCCTCGGGCCGAGGTGTCCTCGGGGTGCTCGAACAACGCGGCGAGGGCGTCGTCGGCCACGAGCCGGGCCGCGACGAGGTCGTACTCGAACGACGCGACTCCCGCGGCCTCCATGGCCAGGTCGAGACGGACGCGGGTCGGGTCCAGCACGGCGTCGTACCTCCCTCACGGTTCGCGTGACCTGCCGACTGTACTGGCCGGACGGGCTCCTGCCGGGGTCCTCACGCGGACCCGGCGTCCTCGCCCAGCGCCTCCTCGACCCGCCGGAGCAGCTGCAGCAGCGAACGGCGGTCCGGGGGTTCGAGGACCGCGAAGGCCCGGGCCGCACTGTCCCGCGAGCGCCGACCCAGCTCCTCGAGGACCCCGGTGCCCGCGGGGGTCAGCTCCAGCAGCAGCGAGCGACGGTTCCCGGGGTCGGTGGCCCGGCGCAGCAGGCCGGCCTCCTCGAGCGGGTCGACGAGGTCGGTGAGCGAGCGCGGCGCGATGTGCAGGCAGGCGGCGACCTCACCCATCCGGGGCGGGGTGGCGCAGCGGCCGACGACGCGCAGGACCCGGCCCTGGGCGGGGGTGATGGCGAGGTCCTCGACGTCGCCGTGGCTGCGTCGGCGCAGGCGCCACTGCACGGAGCGCAGCGTCTCGAGGAGTTCGCCGTCCAGGTCGTCCACGTCGACACCCTACCGGATCGTGAGGTAGCCTCATCGTGAGGTATCCACACGATCTGTTTGGAGGTGGGCCCGTGCGCGGAGATCCCGACCGCGATCCCTTCCGGCCCGGCAAGGCCGACACGTCCGACCCGGGCCGTCCCCAGCGCGACGAGGTCCGCCGGGTCCTGCGGCTCTTCCACCCGCACCGCCGGACGCTGGCCGTCGTCGGTGTCCTCATCGTCTTCTCCGCCGTCACCGGCGTCGCGTCACCGTTCCTCATCCGCGAGGTCGTCGACGTCGCCCTGCCGGACGGGAACCTGCACCTGCTGGCCTGGCTCGCGGCCGGGCTCATCGGCATCGTCGCGGTCAGCACCGCGCTCGACGTCGTGCAGGGCCTGCTCACGACCCGGGTCGGGCAGGCCGTCATGCACGGTCTGCGGACCGCGCTCTACACGCACCTGCAGCGCATGTCGCTGGGGTTCTTCGCCCGCACCCGCACCGGTGAGGTCCAGTCGCGCATCGCCAACGACATCGGCGCGATGCAGACCGTCGTCACCTCCACGGGCGCGGACCTCGTGCAGAACCTCGCGACCGTCGTCGTCACCGTCGTCGCCATGCTCGCCCTGGACTGGCGCCTCGCGCTGTTCTCGTTCTGCGTGCTGCCCTTCTCGGTCTGGCTGAACCGCCGGGTCGGGCGGTTGCGCCGACGCATCACGGCCCGGCGCCAGCGCCAGCTCGCGGAGATGTCGGCCACCGTCGAGGAGACCCTCTCGATCTCCGGGATCCTGCTGACCCGCACGACCGGGCGGACCCCCGAGGTCGTCGAACGGTTCACCCGGCAGTCCGACGAGGTCGCCGCCCTCGAGGTGGGGTCGGAGATGGCCGGCCGCTGGCAGTGGTCGCTCATCACCCTGACCATGGCGGCCGTCCCCGCCCTCACCTACCTCCTCGGCGGCTGGATCCGGGGAACGGGCACGGCCCTGAGCATCGGGACCCTCGTCGCCCTCGTCACGTTGCAGGGGCAGCTGTTCCGGCCGCTGGGGGCGCTGCTGCGGATCGTCGTGCGCCTGCACGCCTCGATGGCGTTGTTCGCGCGGGTCTTCGAGTACCTGGACACCCCGCCCGAGGTCGTCGAACGTCCCGATGCCGTCACCCTCGAGGACCCCCGCGGGCACGTGCGGTTCTCCGACGTCGCCTTCGCCTACCCCGGCGCCGAGACCGACACCGTGACCGGGATCGACCTGGACGTGCCGGCGGGTTCCTCGCTGGCCGTCGTCGGCGCGACCGGTTCGGGGAAGACGACGCTCGGGTACCTGCTGTCGCGGTTGTACGACGTCGGCTCCGGCGCGGTGACGATCGACGGTCACGACGTCCGGGAACTCACCGCGCGCTCGCTGTCCGACACCGTCGGCGTCGTCACCCAGGAGACGTTCCTGCTGCACGCCAGCGTCGCCGACAACCTGCGCTTCGCGAAGCCCGACGCGACCGACGACGAACTGCGGAACGCGGCCCGGATCGCCCAGGTCGACGACGTCATCAGCGCGCTGCCGCAGGGCTACGACACCGTCGTCGGGGAACGGGGATACCGGTTCTCCGGTGGCGAGAAGCAGCGGATCGCGTTGGCCCGCACCGTGTTGCGCGACCCACCGGTGCTGCTGCTGGACGAGGCGACGTCCGCGCTGGACACCCGGACCGAGCGGGCGATGGCCGCTGCGCTGGAGCGGTTGTCGAGCGGACGCACCACCGTGACGATCGCGCACCGGCTCTCGACCGTCCGCGACGCGGACCAGATCGTGGTCCTCGACCACGGCCGGATCGTCGAACGGGGGAAGCACGCGGACCTGCTCGCCGCGGGTGGGCGCTACGCCGAACTCGTCGCCGCCGACGAGGCGCGCGCGGAACTGGTCCAGTAGGAGGTGCCCCGGGGAGCGGTCCTCACGGCTCCGCGCCGCCCTCGTCGAGGGTGCGCACGCCGCGACGTGGCAGGAAGACGTGGCAGGAAATCGACCGAACACGGCGTTCCTGCCCCTCCTCCCCGCCGGCGCCGTCCACCACGCTGACCTCGTGACCTCCCCCACC
>NZ_CEEDMJ010000025.1:0-58840 GCF_979255925.1 Kineococcus sp. AC630 | reverse complement strand
ACCAGACGCGGACCACCCAAGCTGCGAAGCTCCGGTTTTCCGCCCCGTCGGGGCGACATGAGGAACAGTACGCGGCTGCCGGGGCGAAGGGCAAATCCACGTCACCCCGACAGCCACTCACTTACTGCGGCAACGGAAGTGCCACCGCAGCGAGGGTCTTCTTCCCCCGCCGCAGCACCGCGTAGCGGCCGTGCAGGAGCTCCACGTCCGCAAGCGTCGCCTCGGGGTCGGTCAGCTTGGTGTTGTTCACGTAGGCGCCACCCTCCCCGATGGTGCGACGGGCACCCCCGAGGCTCGGAGCCAGGCCGGTGTCGGCGAAGAGCTGCGCCAGGCGCACGTCACGGTCGGCCGGCGTCGCTGTCGGCAGCTCCTCGAGGGCACCCCGCAGGATGCGCTCCTCGATCCCGTCGAGCTCGGAGCCGCCGAACAACGCGGCGGAAGCGTCCTCGACGGCGACGGCGGCCGCCTCACCGTGCACGAGCGCCGTGACCTCGTGGGCCAGGGCACGCTGCGCCGCCCGGGCCCGGGGGTTCTCGACGACCTGTCGACCCAGCTCCTCGATCTCCTCGCGGGAGCGGAAGCTGAACGCCTTCAGGTAGTCCACGACCTTGGCGTCCTCGGCGTTGAGCCAGAACTGGTAGAAGGCGTACGGCGACGTCAGGTCGGGGTCGAGCCAGACCGCGCCGGACTCCGTCTTGCCGAACTTCGTCCCGTCCGCCTTGGTGAGCAGCGGAGTCGCCAGGGCGTGCACCGTCTGCTGGTCCACCCGACGCACCAGCTCGCAGCCGGCGGTGATGTTGCCCCACTGGTCCGAACCACCGAGCTGCAGCGCGCAGCCGTGGCGACGGTGCAGCTGGAGGAAGTCGTTGCTCTGCAGCAGGACGTAGCTGAACTCGGTGAAGCTGATCCCCGTCGTCGCGAGCCGCTTGCTCACCGCCTCCCGGTCGAGCATGCGGTTGACGCTGAAGTGCTTCCCCACGTCGCGGAGGAACTCGATGGCCGACATGGGTCCGGTCCAGTCGAGGTTGTTCACCATCGTCGCGGCCGCGGGGCCGTCGAAGTCGAGGAAGGGCGCGATCTGGCCCTGGAGGCCCGTCACCCACCCGGCGACCACCGACGGGTCGTTCATCGTGCGCTCGGCCGAAGGACGCGGGTCCCCCACCAGACCGGTGGCCCCGCCCACCAGGATCAGCGGGTGGTGCCCCGCCTGCTGCAGACGCCTCGCCGTCAGCACCTGCACGAGGTGGCCGACGTGCAGGCTCGCCGCCGTCGGGTCGAAGCCCACGTAGTAGGTGAGCGGTCCCGTCCGCAGCGCTTCCTGCAGCGCGGCCTCGTCGGTGGACTGCGCCACCAGGCCCCGCCACTGCAGTTCGTCCCAGACGTCGCTCACGACTCGTCGGCTCCTCAGGTCCTGCGCCCCGACTTCCGGGGCCCGGGCGACCGTCGCCCGCCGACACGGTAGTCGGAGACGGTGCGGTCGTTCGAGAGAGAAACGCGCCAGGGGGTCGGGGCCCCCGCACCGGCCACCCCGACGCGGGGTCCCCACACGACGTCGGCGTCGTCGACCGCAGCGCCGCGGAGGACCTCCAGCTCCCCCGCACCGCAGACGTCGAGGCCGTTCTGGGCGCGGTCCACACCGAGCGCCTGGGTGAGCCGGGCCGGTCCGCGGGCCAGGTCGACGTCGCGCTTGGCGCTCACCCGGCGCGAGCGGGCCAGCTCCAGACCCGCTACGACCTCGCCGCCCCGCAGCAGCACCGCGGACGCCGTGCCCTCCCCCGCGCAGACCAGGTTCATGCACCAGTGCATGCCGTAGGAGAAGTAGACGTAGGCGTGCCCGGGCGGCCCGAACATGACCTCCGTGCGGGGGGTGCGACCGCGGAAGGCGTGCGATCCGGGGTCGGACTCCCCCGCGTAGGCCTCGACCTCCGACAACCGGACACCGACGACGCCGGCGGGCGTCGAATGGCGCACGACGCAGCCCAGCAGGTCGCGCGCGACCTCGGTGACGGCACGGTCGTAGAACTCCCGCGGGAGCCTCAGGGACGCGCCCACGCCAGGTGTCCCGCGAGTGCGTCCTGCGCGGCCTCGAGCTGCTCCGCGACGCGGATCGGCGCCGTGCCACCGATCCCGTCCCGGGAGGACAAGGACCCCTCCGTCGAGAGGACGTCCTTGACCTCGGGGGTCAGGTGGGCGGAGATCGCCGCGAGGTCCTCCACCGAGAGGTCCCAGAGCTCGACGCTGCGACCGAGTTCCGCGGACAGCTCCTCGCAGCGGCGCACGCACGCCCCCGAGATCTGGTGCGCGTCGCGGAAGGGCACCCCCTGGCGGACCAGCCACTCGGCGATGTCCGTCGCGAGCGCGAATCCCTGCGGCGCCAGCGACGCCATCCGCTCGGTGTGGAAGTGCAGGGTGGCGATCATCCCGGCGACGGCGGGCAGCAGGACCTCGAGGGTGTCGACCGCGTCGAAGACGGGTTCCTTGTCCTCCTGCAGGTCCCGGTTGTAGGCCAGCGGCAGCCCCTTGAGGGTTGCCATCAGACCCGTCAGGTCACCGATGAGCCGCCCCGCCTTGCCGCGGGCGAGCTCGGCGACGTCGGGGTTCTTCTTCTGCGGCATGATGCTCGACCCCGTCGACCACGCGTCGTCGAGGGTGACGAAGGAGAACTCCTTGGTCGCCCACGCGATGACCTCCTCGGAGATCCGCGAGAGGTCCACGCCGATCATGGCGGCGACGAAGGCGAACTCGGCCGCGACGTCGCGCGAGGCGGTGCCGTCGATGGAGTTCTCCACGCTGCGGGTGAAGCCGAGCTCTCGGGCCACGGCCACCGGGTCCAGCCCGAGGGAGGAACCCGCGAGGGCGCCGGAACCGTAGGGCGAGACCGCGGCGCGGGCGTCCCAGTCGCGCAAGCGCTCGACGTCGCGCAACAACGGCCACGCGTGGGCCATGAGGTGGTGCCCCAGCAGGACCGGCTGCGCGTGCTGCAGGTGCGTGCGACCCGGCATCGCGGCCCCCGGGTGCGCCGCGGCCTGGGTGAGCAACGCCTCGACCACGTCGAGCACCAGACCCGCGATGAGCTTCGCGTGGTCGCGCAGGAACATGCGCAGCAACGTGGCGATCTGGTCGTTGCGGGACCGTCCCGCACGCAGTCGGCCACCGACGTCGCCACCGACCCGTTCCACGAGGGCGCGTTCCAGGGCGGAGTGCACGTCCTCGTCCTCCTCGGCGGGGACGAACGCGCCGGAGACGACGTCGGCCTCCAACGCGTCGAGCCCCGCGAGCAACGCCGTGAGGACGTCGTCGTCGAGGAGGCCTGCCGTGTGCAGGACGCGGGCGTGGGCCCGCGACCCCGCGAGGTCGTAGCGGGCCAGGCGGAAGTCGAAGTGGGTGGACTTCGACAGCGCCGCCATCGCCGCGGCGGGACCGCTGGCGAAGCGAGCGCCCCACAGACCCTTCTCGCCCTGCTGGTTCTCGTCCGACATCACACGTCCACTTCGCTCTCGGGGTCTTCGGGGGTGGAACTGTCCCGGCGGGCCAGCGCCAGGAAGCGGGCGGCGACGGCGTCGCCCCCGAGCGGGTCACGGGAGATGACCAGCACCGTGTCGTCCCCGGCGATCGTGCCCAGCACGGTCGGCATCACCGAGTGGTCGATCGCACTCGCCAGGAACTGCGCGGCCCCCGGCGGGGTCCGTAGGACGACGAGGTTCGCGGAGGCCTCCGCGCTCACCAGGAGTTCCTCGCACCAGCGGGCGAGCCGGGCGTCCAGGACCTCCTGGCCGATGCCGCTGCGGGGGGTCCGGTCACCGCCCTCGGCGGGCAGGGCGTAGACGAGTCCGCGGTCACCGTCGCGCACCTTGACCGCACCGAGTTCGACGAGGTCGCGGGACAGGGTGGCCTGGGTGACGGCCACCCCCTCCTCGGCGAGGTGGGTCGCCAGCTCGGTCTGGGAGCGCACGGGCAGCCGACCGAGCAGGGAGGCGATCCGGTCGTGCCGAAAGGCCTTCGTCCCCGCGCCGGCGCCGGTGGGAGAGGTCATCGGGAGTTCGCGAGCAGCCAGACGAGCAGTGCCTTCTGGGCGTGGAGGCGGTTCTCGGCCTCGTCCCAGACGACCGACTGCGGACCGTCGATGACCGCGGCGTCGATCTCCTTCCCGCGGTAGGCGGGCAGGCAGTGCAGCACGATCGCGTCGTCCTGCGCCCCGCTCAGCAGGTCCGAGGTCAGGGAGAAGGGCCGGAACCGTTCGAACTCCTGCCCCTCCTGACCCATCGAGATCCAGGTGTCGGTGGCGACGACGTCGGCGGCGGCGACGGCCTCCTCGGCCGAGGTCGTCACGGTGACGGAGCCGCCCGTGGTCGCGGCGACGGCCTGGGCCCGGGCGATGATCTCGGGGTTCGGCAGGTCCGAGCCGGGCGTACCGATCCGGACGTGCATCCCGGCGGTGGCCCCACCCAGGGCGTAGGAGTGAGCCATGTTGTTGGCCCCGTCCCCCACGTAGGCCAGGGTCAGCCCCGCGAGGGCGCCCTTGTGCTCGATCACCGTTTGTAGGTCGGCCAGGATCTGGCAGGGGTGGTAGTCGTCGGTGAGGGAGTTCACGACCGGTACCCCGGAGTGCGCGGCCATCTCCTCGAGGTCCGCCTGCGAGAACGTCCGCCACACGATCGCGGCGACCTGGCGTTCCAGGACCCTGGCCGTGTCCGCGACCGGTTCACCGCGACCGAGCTGCGACCCCGCGGCGTCGACGACGAGCGGGACGCCGCCGAGGTCGGCGACGCCGACGCTGAAGGAGACGCGCGTCCGGGTCGAGGGCTTGTCGAAGAGCAACGCGACGGTCTGCGGGCCCGCGAGGGGCTTCTCCGCGAACCGGTCGGCCTTCAGCCGGGCGGCGAGGGCCAGGACCTCGGCCTGTTCGGCGGGACTGAGGTCGTCGTCGGCGAGGAAGTGCCGCACGCTCACGAGGAGGCTCCGTTCTGGACTGCGGTGTCGAGGATCTCGGGCAGGGCGGCCACGAACGTGTCGGCCTGCGCCGTGGTGAGGACGAGCGGGGGTGCGAGGCGGATCGTGTCCGGTCGGGCGGAGTTCACGATGAACCCGCGGGCCAGCGCGGCCTCCACGACGTGGGCACCGAGGGGTTGCGTCAGGGCGATGCCCAGCAGCAGGCCCTCACCGCGCACTCCCTCGACCAGGGGATGACCGAGGGCGGTGACGGCCTCCCGCAGGTGGCGACCGACGGCGTCGGCGTTCTCGAGCAGCCCGTCGCGTTCGACGGCGTGCAGGACGGCGAGACCGGCGGCCGAGGCGACCGGGTTCCCGCCGAACGTCGAACCGTGCTGGCCGGCGCCGAGGAGTGCGGCGTTCGCCGGGCCGAACGCGACGACGGCCCCGATCGGGATCCCACCGCCGAGTCCCTTGGCCAGCGTCATGACGTCGGGGACGACGCCCTCGTGGCGGGGGTTCTGGTGCGCGAACCAGCGACCGGTGCGGGCGATGCCCGTCTGCACCTCGTCGAGGACGAGGAGGGCCCCGTGCTCGGCGGTGATGCGCCGCGCAGCCGCCAGGTACCCGTCCGGCGCGGGGACGACACCGTTCTCGCCTTGCAGGGGTTCGAGGAACACCGCGGCCGTGGCGCCGTCGACGGCGCGACCGAGCGCGCCGACGTCGCCGTAGGGGACGAACTCGACGCCGCCGGGCAGCGGTTCGAAGGGCGCCCGGTAGGACTCCTTGGCGGTGAGGGCCAACGCGCCCATGGTGCGGCCGTGGAACGCACCCAGGGTCGAGACGATCTTCGTGCGGCCGGTGCGGCGGGCCATCTTGAAGGCGGCCTCGTTGGCCTCGGTCCCCGAGTTCGCGAAGAACACCGCGGAACCCTGCGGGGCCCGTGAGACCTCCAGGAGGCGTTCGGCCAGGACCACCTGCGGTGCGCTGGCGAAGAAGTTCGAGACGTGCCCCAGCGTGGTCAGCTGCGCCGTGACCGCCGCGACCAGCAGCGGGTGCGCGTGTCCGAGGACGTTCGTCGCGATGCCCCCGAGGAGGTCGAGGTACTTGTTCCCGTCGGCGTCCCAGACGTGGCAGCCCTCGCCGCGGACGAGGACGCGCTGCGGGGTGCCGAACGTCTGCATGACCGACGTCGAGTAGCGCTGCAGCCACGCGTCGCCGGTGCCTTCGGTGACCGGCAGGGCTTCCGCCGCCGTCGCGAGATCCACGTCAACTCCCTGGGGGTTCACGGCACGACCATCGTGCCGTTGCCGGAGGTCGTGAAGACCTCCAGCAGGACCGAGTGCGCCGTCCGGCCGTCGATGACCGTGGCGCGGGGGACCCCGCCGCGCACCGCGCGCAGACAGGCCTCCATCTTGGGGACCATCCCCGACTCCAGGGACGGCAGCAGTTCTGCGAGTTCCGCCGCCGCGATCTCGCGGACGAGCGAGTTCCGGTCGGGCCAGTCCCGGTACAGCCCGGCCACGTCGGTCATGACGACGAACTTCTGCGCGCCCAGCGCGACGGCGATGGCGGAGGCGGCGGTGTCGGCGTTCACGTTGAGGACCTGTCCGTGCAGCAGGTTCCCCTCGTCGTCGACCTCGGGGGCGATCGTCGAGATGACCGGGATGCGACCGGCGTCGAGCAGGTCGACGACCGCGCGCGGGTCGACCCCGACGACGTCGCCGACGAGGCCGACGTCGACGGGTTCACCGTCGACGATCGCGTGCCGCCGCTTCGCGCGCAGCAGCCCCGCGTCCTCCCCGGACAACCCGACGGCCAGCGGACCGTGGGAGTTCAGCAGACCGACGAGTTCCCGCCCGACCTGACCCGTGAGGACCATCCGGACGACGTCCATCGCCTCGGGCGTGGTGACCCGCAGGCCGCCGCGGAACTCGCTGTGGATCTGCAACCGGTCGAGCATGGTCGAGATCTGCGGGCCACCGCCGTGCACGACGACGGGACGCAAGCCGGCCGTGCGCAGGAACACCACGTCCTCGGCGAAGGCGCGTTTGAGGTCGTCGTCCACCATGGCGTTGCCGCCGTACTTCAGGACGACGAGGGCGCCGTGCCACTTCTGCAGCCACGGCAGGGCTTCGACGAGGACGCTCGCCTTGTCGGAGGCGGTGAGGTCGTCGAGGTCGACGGGCTCGCTCACGAGCTGTACGCGCTGTTCTCGTGGACGTAGGCGTAGGTGAGGTCGTTCGTCCACACCGTCGCCGTCTCGGAACCCGCGTGCAGGTCGATGACGACCCGGACCTCGCGGGGTTCGAGGTCGACCGTCGCCGGGTCGGCGTGCGGGGTCCCCCCGACGCAGACCGCGACCCCGTTGAGGCTCACGTCCAGGGCCTGGGGGTCGAACTGCGCCGACGTCGTCCCGACGGCCGCCATGACGCGGCCCCAGTTCGGGTCCTTGCCGAACACCGCGGCCTTGAACAGGTTGTTCCGGGCGACGGAACGGGCGACCTCGACGGCCTCGGCCTCGGTGGCCGCGCCGACGACCTCGATGGCGATGTCGTGGTCGGCGCCCTCGGCGTCGCCGACGAGCATGCGGGCCAGGTCCGCGCAGACCCGGCGGACGACCTCGTCGAACTCCGCGGGTTCGGGGGTGACGCCGCCGGCGCCGCTGGCGAGCAGCACGACGGTGTCGTTGGTGGACATGCACCCGTCGGAGTCGACGCGGTCGAACGTCGTGCGGGTCGCCGCCCGCAGCGCCCGGTCCAGGTCGGCGGGTTCCACGGCGGCGTCGGTGGTCAGGACCACGAGCATGGTCGCCAACCCGGGGGCGAGCATGCCCGCCCCCTTGGCCATGCCGCCGACGACGAAGGAGCCGCCCTGCGGTCCGACGCCGGTCTCGATGGCCTGCTTGGACACCGTGTCCGTCGTCATGATGGCCGTCGCGGCCGCCGTCCCGCCCTCGGTGGAGAGGTCCGCGAACGCGGTGCGGACACCGTCGAGGACCTTCTCCCGCGGCAGTGCCACGCCGATCAGACCGGTCGAGCAGACGACGACGTCGCCGGCGCCGGACCCGACGAGTTCACCCACGAGTTCCGCGGTGGCGTGCGTGGTCTGGAAACCGTCCGGGCCGGTGAAGCAGTTCGCACCGCCGGAGTTGAGGACCACCGCCTTGAGGTGGCCGTCGGCGCTGGCGCGTTCGCTCCAGAGCACCGGGTGAGCCTTGCACCGGTTGGAGGTGTAGACGGCGGCACCCGCGTCGAGCGGGCCGTCGTTGACGACGAGGGCGAGGTCGGGACGGCCCGAGGTCTTCAAACCGGCGGTGACCCCGGCCGCCCGGAAACCTGCTGCGGCGGTGACGCTCACGGGGCGACTCCCACGGTGGTGAGCCCGGCGTGCTCGGGCAGGCCCAGGGCGATGTTCACCGATTGCACGGCTCCTCCGGCGGTTCCCTTGACGAGGTTGTCGATGGCCGCGACGACGAGCACACGACCCGCGTGCTCGTCGACGGCGAGTTGCAGGGCGCACGCGTTGCCCCCCAGGACCATGGCCGTGGACGGCCACCGCCCCTCGGGGAGCAGGTGCACGAAGAATTCTGCGGCGTAGGCCGCCTCCCACGCGGCACGGACGTCGGCCGCGGCGACGCCGGGGGCCAGGCGTGCGGTGCAGGTGGCCAGGATGCCCCGCGACATCGGCGCCAGCGTCGGGGTGAAGGAGACCTGCACCGCGCCACCGCCGGCGAGGCCGAGGTTCTGCTCGATCTCGGGGGTGTGGCGGTGACCGCCGCCGACGCCGTAGGGACTCATGGACCCCATGACCTCGGAGCCGAGCAGGTGGGGTTTGAGGCTCTTGCCCGCCCCCGAGGTCCCCGACGCCGCGACGACGACGACGTCGGCGGGGTCGAGCAGACCGGCGGCGAAACCCGGGGCGAGGGCCAGGGTGACCGCGGTCGGGTAGCAACCGGGCACCGCGATGCGCGTGACCCCGACCAGGTTCTCCCGCTGCCGACCACCGCCCGCGAGGGGGAGCTCCGGGAGGCCGTAGGGCCAGCTGCCGGCGTGGGTCCCACCGTAGAAGCGCTCCCACTGCGTGGCGTCGAGGAGGCGGTGGTCGGCCCCCAGGTCCACCACGACCACGTCGTCACCGAGGTCGGCGGCGACGGCGGCGGAGGTGCCGTGGGGCAGGCCGAGGAAGACGACGTCGTGGCCGGCGAGGACCTCGGGGGTCGTCGGCTGCAGGACGCGGTCGGCGAGGGGCAGCAGGTGCGGCTGCAGCTCCCCCAGTCGCGTCCCGGCGTTCGAGGCGCCGGTGAGCGCGCCGATCTCGACGTTCGGGTGGTTCAGCAGCACGCGCAGGACCTCGCCACCGGCGTAGCCGCTGGCCCCTGCGACGGCGACCGACAGTCGTTTCCCCGGTTCCATGTGCATGACCATACACCGCCTCGGGTAGGCATGCATTGCCGGACAGGCTCAGGCGAGGGGATCGTCCGGGCCGTAGGGCGCGACGGTCAGCCGACGTGCGTTCGGGGTCCGGGTCGCCTGGGCCGCCAACAACGACCCCGGGGTGTCGACACCGACGCGGAGGAAGCGTCCTGTCCACGCGTCGAGCTCGCCCCGGGCGATCGCCAGGACCATGGCGACGACGTCGGCGGGGTCGGTCCACTCCGTCCGTTCGGCGTGCTGGGCCATGCCCGTTGACATCGCGGTGCGCACCACCCCGGGCGAGAGCTCGAACGCCCGCAGCCCGTGCACCGCACCCGCCGCGGCGAGCGCTCCGCCGAGCCGGAACAGGGCGGCCTTGCTGGCCCCGTAGGCGGCGTGGGTCCCGCCGTCCTTGGAGGCCGAGCCCGAGTTCAGGTCCACGACGCGACCGCTGCGCCGCGCGACCATCCCCGGGACGACGGCCCGCACGACGTGGAAGGCGCCGAGGACGTTGGTCTCCAGGACCGCGCGGACCTGGGCGAGGTCGGCCTCCCAGGGCGGGACCTCGTCCTGCTCGATGCGGCCGTGGGACTGCACGAGCAGGTCGAACCCGCCGAGTTCGTGCTCGAGGGCGCGGACGCCGTGCGCGACCGCCGCGGCATCGCTCACGTCGAAGGCCGTCGCGACGGCCCAGCCCCCGGCCGCGGTGATCTCCTCGACCAGTTCGTCGAGCAACCGGGCGGTGCGCCCGGTCACCCCCACGACGAACCCGGCCCCGGCCAAGCCCAGGGCGATCTCGCGGCCGATGCCCTGGGTGGCACCGGTCACGAGGGCCCGGACGGGCTGGACGTCAGACACGCTGCGTCGCCCCCGTGCGGGCGGCGGCCTCCGCGACGGCGGTGTCCCGCGCGGCGCTGGCCTCCTCGGCGGTCAGCGTCCGGTCCGGGGCGCGGAACCGCAGGGCGAAGGCGAGGGACTTGCGACCCTCACCGACCTGGGCACCCGTGTAGACGTCGAAGAGGTGGACGTCCTCGAGCAGCGGACCCGCACCGGCGCGCAACGCCGCCTGCACGGCCCCGGCGGGTACCGCGGAGTCCACGACGAGGGCGACGTCCTGCGTGGCGGCCGGGTAGCCGGACAGGGACTCGACCTGCAGGCTCGCGCCGACCTGGTCGAGCAGCACGTCGAGGTCCAGTTCGAACGCGGCCACCCGGGCCGGCAGTTCCAGCGCGGCGACGACCTTCGGGTGCAACTCCCCCGCGTGGCCGACGGTGTGACCCTGCGCCGTGACGATCCGCGCGCAACGACCCGGGTGCCAGGGGGCGTGCTCGGCCGCCTCGACGCTCACGACGACCCCGATGGAGGCCGCGACGGTGCGTGCCGCGTCGACCGCGTCGGCCCACCCGGCCGGTTCCGCGGTGCGGGCGAAGCCGTCGCCCACCGCGCCGGGCCGACGACGCGACCCGGTGAGGATCCCGGCCACGTGGAGCGGTTGCGGCGGGACGGCCCGCTGGACGCGGGCCAGTTCCTCGTCGGTGGGACGTCGCTCGACCCCGAGGACCTCGGCCCGACCGGCGCCGGGTAGCGGGTGGGTGACCGAGCCGACCTCGAACAGCGCCAGGTCGCGCAGCCCACGGGACACGTTGCGGCGCACGGTCTCCGGCAGCGAGTCGAGGAGGCTCGTCCGCATCAGCGGCTGCTGCTCGGAGAGCGGGTTCGCCAGCCGGAGCGCGAGGCGGCGCGGGTCGTCGGCCGGGAGGTGCTGGGCGTCGTGGACGCCCGCCGCGACGAACGGGTACGTCAGCACCTCGACGAAGCCGTCGTCCGCGAGCGCCCGGGCCAGGGACCGCCGGGCCCGTTGGGTCGACGTCAGCCCCGTTCCGGCGGGAGCCGCGGGCAGGACGGAGGGGATGGCGTCGTAGCCGCCGAGGCGGGCGACCTCCTCGACGAGGTGGACCCGGCCGACGAGGTCGGGACGCCACGGCGGCGGCAGCACCGTCAGCGTGGAGCCGTCGACGGTGACGTCGCAGCCGATCTCGGTGAGGTGACCCACGACCTCGTCGGGGGTGTAGTGGACCCCGACGATGCGCTCGGGGAAGCCGGCGTCCATCGTGATCGGTCGCGGCGCAGCGGGTGCGCCGACGTCGGTGACGGCGACGTCCGCCGTGCCGCCGCCGTGCTCGACGAGGAGGCGGACGGCGAGCTCGGCGGCCCGGGCGCAGATCGTCGGGTCGGTCCCCCGCTCGTTGCGCTTGGCGGCCTCGGAGGGCACCCGGTGGCGGCGGGCGCTGCGCGCGATGCTGACCGCCGCGAAGTGGGCCGCCTCGAGGAGCACGTTCACGGTCTTGCCGGAGACCTCGGTGGAGGCTCCGCCCATGACGCCGGCGATGCTCAGCACGCGTGACGTCGAGGGGTCCCCGACCACCTCGTCGGTGATGAGCAGGTCCTCGGGGTCGAGGGTGCGCTCGACGTCGTCGAGGGTGGTGAGCTTCTCGCCCGCGCGGGCCCGGCGGACGACGATCTGACCCTGCAGGGCGTCGAGGTCGTAGGCGTGCAGGGGCTGACCGGTCGCGAGCATCACGTAGTTCGTGACGTCGACGGCCAGGGAGATGGGGCGCATCCCGGCCTGGCGCAGCCGGTCGCTCACGAACCGCGGTGACGGGGCGCTCGGATCGACCCCCCGGACGGTGCGGGCCACGAACCGGTCGCAGCCCTGCGCACCCCGCAGCGGGGCGTCGTCGGCCAGGCGGACGGGGTACCCGTCGGCGGTGGGGGCCGGGACCGCCACGACATCGGGGTCGACGGGGTCGCGCAGGACCTTCCCGACCGGTCGGCGGGTGCCGTGGGCGTACTCCCGGGCGATGCCGCGGATGCTGAAGCAGTACCCGCGGTCGGGCGTGACGTTGACCTCGACGGTCTCCTCGCCGAGGCCGAGCAGGGCGAGGGCGTCCTGACCGGGCGTCATCTCGACCCCGGGCAGGAGGTCCGTGAGCACGATGATGCCGTCGTGGTCGGTCCCGAGGCCGAGTTCCTTCGAGGAGCAGATCATCCCGTCGGAGACGTGGCCGTAGGTCTTGCGCGCAGCGATGGCGAAGTCGCCGGGCAGGACGGCCCCCGGCAGCGCGGCGACCACGAGGTCACCCTCGACGAAGTTGTGCGCACCGCAGACGATCCCGCGGTTGCCCTCGGGCCCGTTGTGCTCCGGGCCCACGTCGAGGTGGCACCAGTTGATCGTCTTGCCGTTCTTCTGCGGCTCCCCGACGAGGTCCAGGACGCGGCCGACGACGAGGGGACCGGTGATGCCGGCGGTGTGCAGCCCCTCCTCCTCCAACCCGACCCTGACCAGGGAGGCGGCGACGTCGACGCCCCGTGCCCCGGGTTCGAGGTCCACGTGCTCGGCGAGCCAGCTCAGCGGGATCCGCATCAGAGGTTCTCCTCCCCCGTCGCGGTGCCCGGGTCGGTGCCCCCGCCGAGGACGGAGGCCACCCCCGAGACGGACAGGTCCTCCACACCGAACGCCCGGCTGAACCGCACGTCACCCTCCACCATGTCGCGCATGTCCGTCGCTCCGCTGCGGAACATCAACGTCCTTTCGATGCCCATCCCGAAGGCGAAACCCTGGTAGCGGTCGGGGTCGATCCCCGCGGCCCGCAGCACGTTCGGGTTGACCATGCCGCAGCCGCCCCACTCGATCCAGCCCCGTTCGGCGTCGCGGCCGAGGGAGAAGCGCAGGTCCAGTTCGGCGCTGGGTTCGGTGAACGGGAAGAACGCCGGCCGCCAGCGGGTCTCCACGGCGTCACCGAACATCGCGCGGGCGAAGGTGTCGAGGGTGCCCTTGAGGTTGGCCATGGTCAGGCCCTCGTCGATGGCGATGCCCTCGAGCTGGTGGAACACCGGGGTGTGGGTCGCGTCGAGCTCGTCGGTGCGGAACACCTTGCCCGGGCAGACGACGTAGAGCGGGACACCGCGGGTCAGCAGCGAGCGCGCCTGCACCGGTGAGGTGTGGGTGCGCAGGACGAGTCCCGACTCGGCGCCCCCCTGCTCGTCGGCGACGAAGAAGGTGTCCTGCATCTGGCGGGCGGGGTGGTCGGAGTCGAAGTTCAGGGCGTCGAAGTTGAACCACTCCGCCTCGATCTCGGGGCCTTCGGCGACCTCCCAGCCCATGGCCGTGAAGACGTCGGCGACGCGGTCCATCAGCAGGGGCAGCGGGTGACGGGCCCCACCGTCGGGACGCGGCGAGGGCAGCGTGACGTCGACGACCTCCTCGCGCAGGACGCGTTCGGTGTGCTCGGCCTCGAGCACCTCCGCCCGCGCCGCGAGGGCCTTGTTCAGCTGCCCGCGCGCCTGACCGACGCGCTTGCCGGCCGCGGCCTTCTCGGGGCCGGGCAGGACACCGATCTCGCGGTTGGCCAGGGCCAGCGGACTGCGGTCGCCCGCGTGGGCGAGCCTCGCGGCCTTCAGCTCGTCGAGGTCGGCGGCCGCGGCCACGGCGGCCAGGGCGGCGTGGAGCGCGGTCTGCACCGCCGCCTCGGACACCGGCGACGGCTCGCCGGGCTGGGAGTCGGGGTGCTGGTCGGGCGACTCGTGCTGCGCCATCGTGGAGCGTTCCTCACTCGGGTCGTGCGGTGCGTCGGGCGGGGCTGCCTCGCGGGGTGGCCCGCGCGCCCCGATCCTCCCAGATGCGCCCGCGACCGGTCACACCGTGGGCGGCTCCCCCGCGGGGAGGCGGACGGTGAAGCGCGCACCGCCGGTGGGGGCGGAGGAGACGTCGATGTCGCCGCCGTGCGCCTCGACGAGGCCCCGGGTGACGTAGAGGCCCAACCCGGTGCCGCTGCGCCCACCGCCGTGCCAGAACTTCGAGAACACGTAGGGGCGGTTCTCCACCGGGATGCCCTCGCCCGCGTCGTCGACGACGAGCACGAGGGCCTCACCCAGACCGTCGCCGGCCGCGGCGGCCTGCGCCGCGGTGAGGACCGAGACGTCGACCACGACCGTGCCGGCGCCGTGGCGGACCGCGTTGTCGACGAGGTTCGTCACGACCTGGGCCATCCGGTCGGGGTCGGCCCACAGTTCGGGCAGGTCAGCGGCCACGGTCAGGACGAACCGTTCGTCGTCGTAGCCGGCCATCCGCAACCGGTCGACGTGCTCGCGCACGAGCGTCGCGAGGTCCATCGGGCGGCGGTGCACCGTGAGGCGGCCGGCGTCGACGCGGGCGACGTCGAGGAGGTCCCCCACCAGGCGGCTGACGCGCTCGGCGTCGGCCTGGACCGTCTGCAGCATCAGCCGCTTCTGCTCGTCGCTGAAGCGGTCCCAGCGACGCAGCAGGCTGGCGGTGAACTGCTTCACCGAGGTGAGGGGCGAGCGGAGCTCGTGCGCGACGGTCGCGATGAGGCTGGTGGTGTCCGTCTCCGCGCGCCGGCGTTCGTCCGGGGTCCGCAGGGCGAGGACCGCGCGGTCGAGGGAACCGTCCTCGGCGCGGTGGAAGCGGGCCGTGACCAGCAGCTCGGTACCGCCCGGCAGCAGCAGGAGGCGTTCCCCGTGCCCACCGGCGGTGACGCCCCCAGGGAGGTCACCGCCGCGCAGGACGTCCCACCAGCGACGGCCCGAGGTGTCCTGCAGGGGCAGCGCCCGGCGCAGCGGTGTCCCGACGAGCTCGGCCCGGGAACGGCCGAGGAGCCGTTCGGCGGCGGTGTTCAGGTCGGCCGTCGCGCCGTCACCGTCGATGATCACGATGGCGTCGGGGAGGTCGTCCAGCGTCAGCGGCGGACGGTCCACGGGCAGGGTGAGGAGCGGGGCCGACTGCGCGGCCTCGGCGCTCCCCCTCGCCTCGGGCACGGTGCGACACTAGGGCATGCGGGAGCAGGCACCAGCCCAGCGCCGTCGGACCGCCTCAGCCCGGGCGGTTCGCGCCGTCGCGCCGCTGGGCCCGTGCGCTCGCGTAGAGGCAGACGACGGCGGCCGTCGCGAGGTTGAGGCTCTCGGCGCGCCCGTGCAACGGCACCCGGACGACGGCGTCGGCGAGGGCCCGCCCGGCGTCGTCGAGGCCGGCCGCCTCGTTGCCGAAGACCCACGCCGTCCGGCGCCGCAGGTCGACCGCCCCGGTGCTGCCCGTGGCCGCGGCGTCGGCCAGGTCGTCGAGGTCCGCCTCGCCCCCGCCGTCGGCGGCGAGCACGGTGGACCCGTTGCGCTGCAGAGCCGTCACGACGTCGGCGAGCGGTACGCCGACGACCACGGGGAGGTGGAAGAGGCTGCCGGCCGTCGAGCGGACGCACTTGGGGTTGAACGGGTCGACGCTGCCCTGGGTGAGGACGACGGCGTCGGCGCCGGCCGCGTCGGCGGCCCGCAGGACGGTGCCCGCGTTGCCCGGGTCCTGGACCCGGTCGAGGACGGCGACGAGCCGCGGCTGGGTCGCGAGGACCTCGTCCAGGGTGGTGGCGGTGGTGGGGCAGACGGCCACGAGGCCCTGCGGGGTGACCGTGTCGGTCATCGCGGCCAGGACCTCGTCGGTCACGAGCCAGGTCCGCGACGGGGCTCCGGCGAGGATCTCCGGGTAGCGCCGGGCGGCGTCGTCGCTGGCGTAGAGCTCGAGGGCGGCGCCTGCGGCGACGGCCTCCCGGACGGACTGCGGACCCTCGGCGAGGAACCGGCCGTGCCGTTGACGCGCCGAACGCCCGGTCAGTGCGCGCACGGCCTTCACCCGCTCCGCTCGAGGGTTCGAGAGGAGGGGGAGGTCCAGGTGCGCCACGGCCGGGCGTCCGGTGTCGTTCAGGGTGCTCAGTCGTTCGGCGTGCTCAGGCCGCGGTGCCCTCGGCGGCCACGGGGGCGACCGGGAGCGCAGCCTTGGCGGTCGTCACCAGCGCGCTGAAGGCGGCCGGGTCGGAGACGGCGAGCTCGGCCAGCATGCGACGGTCGACCTCGATCTCAGCGGCCTTGAGGCCCTGGATGAAGCGGTTGTACGTCATGCCGTCGGCGCGCGCCGCAGCGTTGATGCGCTGGATCCAGAGACGACGGAAGTCGCCCTTGCGCGCCTTGCGGTCGCGGTAGGCGTAGACGAGGGAGTGGGTGACCTGCTCCTTCGCCTTGCGGTACAGCCGCGAGCGCTGGCCGCGGTAGCCGCTGGCCTGCTCGAGGACGGTACGACGCTTCTTCTGGGCGTTGACTGCGCGCTTCACGCGTGCCACGGGGTACTCCTAGCTGGTCGGGTCGCGGGCGGCGGCGGGACCTGGTCACGTCGTGTGCTCAGGTCGCGCGCCCGCGGTGGTCGGGGTCGTCGCGGTGCCGGTCGGTGGACCGGCCTCGCGTCAGGTCTGCAGGCTCAGCGGCCGAGGAGCTTCTTGATCTTCTTCACGTCCGCGGGCGAGACGACCTGGTCGACCGAGAGGCGACGGGTCCGCTTGCTCGACTTGACCTCGAGCAGGTGGCGCTTGTTGGCCTGCTCGCGCATGACCTTCCCGGTGCCGGTGATGCGGAAACGCTTCTTGGCGCCGGAGTGGGTCTTGTTCTTGGGCACGTCTTCTCCTGTGTTCGTGCCGGGGTGTCCCCCGGCGTGTCTGGCGGGTGCCCGCGGAACCTCACGGTCCCGCGGGCCTCGACGTCAGGACGCGGTCGCGGCCGTCTCGTCCGGTGCGACCTCGGCCACCGTCTCCGGCTGCGTGGCGGTCTCCGGCTCGGCGGCGGGCTGCGACTGCTCCGTGGGAGCCTCCTCGGCGACCGCGGCGTCCTCGGAGTCCTTGCGGCGCTTCTCCTCCGCCTTGGCTTCCGCCTTGGCCTCGGCCTTCTTCTTGTGCGGCCCGATGACCATCACCATGTTGCGGCCGTCCTGGCGCGGCGAGCTCTCGACCCCGCCCAGTTCGGCGACGTCCTCCGCGAGGCGCTGCAGCAGCCGGAAGCCCATCTCGGGGCGGGACTGCTCACGTCCGCGGAACATGATCATGACCTTGACCTTGTCCCCGGCCTTGAGGAACCGCTCGACGTGCCCCTTCTTGGTGGCGTAGTCGTGCGGGTCGATCTTGAGCCGGAAACGGATCTCCTTGAGGATCGTGTTCGACTGGTTCTTGCGGGCTTCGCGGGCCTTCATGTCGGACTCGTACTTGAACTTGCCGAAGTCCATGAGCTTGCAGACCGGCGGTCGCGCCGTGGGAGCGACCTCGACCAGGTCGAGGCCTGCTTCGTCCGCCAGCCGCAGCGCGTCCTCGACGCGCACGATGCCGACCTGTTCACCGTTGGGGCCCACGAGCCGCACCTCGGGAACACGGATGCGGTCGTTGATGCGGGGCTCGCTGATGTGCTGCTCCTTCGTCGTCGTGGGGCCGCCGGACACGAGGAAGGCCCCCGTGCTCGGACGTGAGACGGAGGCCTTGCCGGTTCCGACGACACCTGGACGTCCACGGCGTGCCCACGAGGACACGACGACGACGGGCGTCGCTGCGCTCCTCCGGGGAGGAGCACGGCGCCCCTCCGGGGAGGAGCGCGGACCGGGACCCTCGGCGCGGTGAGCACCGGGGGTGGGAGGAGGCCTCCGCTTCACGTGCCGGCCCTGCGAGACCGGTCCGCAGCCTGGGAGCGTCGAAGCCCCGCAGGTCGTGGACCGGTGACGTGTGCCGGTCGGTCGCCTGTCAGGGTATCAGCATGCAAGCTGACACGACTCCAGGTGACGATCTCGGTGGTACCGGCGCGGTGGCCGCCCGCGACATCGCCGACGTCCCCGCCGCCGAGATCATCACGACCGCCGCCGTGCACCTCATGAGCGCCGCCGCCGTGAAGTGCGGACTGGCCGAGGGGCAGGACGCGGAGGACCACCTCGACCTCGCCGAGGCCCGCATCCTCATCACCGCCCTCGCCGGGCTCGTCATCACGTCCGCCCCGGACGTCGGCGGCCAGCACGCGCGGTCCCTGCGCGACGGGCTGCGCTCGTTGCAGCTCGCCTTCCGGGAGGCCTCCGCGGTCCCCGACGAGCCCGGCAAGGGCCCCGGCGAGCGGCTCACGGGAAGCGTGGTCTGAGCTGCACGCGGGCGGCGACCACGGCGGTCGCCGCCCCCGCGCAGACCCCCAGGACACCGACGACGAGGAACGGGGTGCCCGGACCGGCGGCGTCGCTGACGGTGCCCGCGAACGGGGCCCCGACCGCCGCCCCGACCGTGGTGGCCGCGGCGTGCCACCCCATCGCCCGACCGCGGACCGACTCGTGGACCCCGTGCACGACGAGGTCGACCGTCGCGCTGATCACCGGGGCGCAGAACAACCCGGCGACGAAGGTCCCGACCGCCAGGCCGACCGGCCCGTGCACGAGGACGAGCGGGGCCGTCGCCGCGCCGAGGCAGGCCACCAGCAGCCACGGAGGCACCGAGCGCGGCAGCGCCCCGTGGACCAGTCCACCCACCACCGAGCCCGCGGCCCAGACCGCCAGCACCAGTCCGGTCCAGCGGACCGCGCCCTCCTCCCGCAACTGGGCGACGACGGCGAGGTCGGTGGCCGAGAGCACCAGGTCGGCGGCGAAGGCGCAGGCCATCGCGAGCAGCAGGGCGGAGGTCCAGACCCGCCCCGACGCGGCCGTGGCTGCGCCCTCTGCCTCGACGTCGCCCCCGGGGCTGCGCAGCGGCGGGTTCAGCGCGAACATCGCCGACGCCGAGACCACCTGCGCCGCACCGATGCAGAGCATCGCCGCCGTCGTGGAGGAGGTCAGCGCGATGGCCGTGCCGGCGGCGGGGCCGACCATGAAGGAGAACTCCACCAGCACCGCGTCGAGGGAGAAGGCCGTGCGGCGGCGCTCCGGCGCCACGAGCACGGCGAGGGACTGGCGGACCACGGTGAACACCGGCGGTCCCAGCGCGCCCGAGACGAAGGCGGCCACCAGCAGCCCCTGGTAGGGCAGGAACGGCGCCACCGACCAGCAGGCGGCCTGGGCCACGACCGTCGGCAGCAGGGCCCGCCGCAGGCCGTAGCGGTCCACCACCCAGCCCCGCCACGGCGAGCTGACGGCCGTGCCGATGGTCGCTGTCGCCCCCACCAGCCCGGCCGGGCCGTAGCCGAGGCCCAGGGTCTGCACGACGTGCAGGACGCAGACGATCCCCGCCGCGAGCGCCGGGACCCGACCGAGGGACCCGACGAGTTCGAGCGGGAGGACACCGCGGGTCCGCAGGACCTCGCCGTAGGGCGAGAACGCGCGGAGCAGCGCCGGGACGCGGGATGAGCCGGTGGGTGGAGCGGAGGACACGTCCTGCACTGTGCCAGCCGGTCACGACCCGGTCCCGACGGTTCCACCGCACCCGCCGTCGCCCGTCCGACCCGGCGGTGGTCGAATGGCCACGACCTTGAACCGGCAAGAACCTGGAGGATCCCTCGTGGCATCGAACGACCTCGGCCTGCTGGCCCTGCGACTCGGAATCGGCGGCACGCTGGTCGCCCACGGCGCCCAGAAGCTGTTCGGCGCGTTCGGCGGCGGCGGCATCGAAGGCACCGCGGGCGCCATGCACGCCATGGGCTTCCGCCCCGGCAAGCGCAACGCCGTCCTGGCCGGCGCGTCCGAAGCCGGTGGCGGAGCGCTGCTCGCGCTCGGCCTGGCCACCCCCGTCGGCGGCGCCGCCGCGGCGGCCGCGATGGCCGCAGCGGTCTTCGTGCACAAGCCCAACGGGTTCTTCGCCACCTCCGGCGGCTTCGAGTACCCGGCGGTGCTCGGGCTGGCCTCCGTCGCGCTGGCCGTGGGCGGGCCCGGCCGGTTCAGCGTCGACGGGGCCTCGGGTCACGTCTTCAACAAGGGGTGGACGACCGTCCTGGCCCTGGGGGCGGCCGGTGTCGGCGCCTACAGCACGATCAAGGCGCGCCAGGCCACCGTCGCCGCGGACGCCCAGGCGCAGGAGGCGGCCGACGCCCCCGCTGACGGCCCCGGGACGCCCGTCGCCTCCTGAACCCCCGCGGTGGTCCCGTCGCGGGCGACGGGACCACCGCTTCGGGCTGCCTCACGCAGGCAGGACCTGGAACTCCACGGACTCCGCGCGGTCGGCGACGACGCCGGTCGCGAGCCGCTCCCCCACGATGTGCAGGAGCTCGTCGAGAGCGTCCCGGCCGAGCCCGGGCCGGACCCCGAGGACCACCCGCAGCTCCGCGCCGGCACCGGGTTCGCAGCGGGTCGCGCGGATCGCGTCCAGACCCTGCGCCGCGTCGGCGACCGCCGCCCCGACCTCGGGGTCCAACGGCGCCGGAACCCACGCCGACCCCCGGGCCAGCGCCCAGAACGCGCTGCGGCGCACCACGAAGCGGACCGGACCCGCCGGGTCGAGGACGAGCACGTCACACTCCTCCTGGACCCCCGACAACGCGGCCTGCTCGGCGGGCACCGGCACCGGACGCGCGTCGGCACGCCAGGTCGTCAGGGCCGTGAGGTCGGTGAACAGCGGCAGCCCGCGGCGGCCGTCGGGCTGGGTCAGCAACGCCAGCGCCATGTCCGCGCTCTTGTCCCCACCGTGGGCGTCGAGTTCCCCGAGCTGGGCGACGACGGGGGCGAAGACCCGGCTGCCGGACAGCGCGGCGACCACGTCGCGTTCGGCGCGCACCCGGGCCGACGGGTCCTCGCCCAGCGCGGACCAGGCCGCCAGCGCGGCAGCCAGGTCCGGGGCACGACTGCCGTCGTCGGCGGCGAAGGCGTTGGGTAGCAACGTCCGTCCCGCCCACGGGACTCCCGCGGAGTCCGTGGCGCCGGGGTCGGGCGATGTGCTCAGGGTCGACCCGCCACGTCGAGCGCCTCGGGCAGGGTGAAGTTCCCGGCGTAGAGCGCCTTGCCGACGATGGCCCCCTCGACGCCGAGGCCGACGAGGTCGCGCAGCACCCGCAGGTCCTCGAGGCTCGAGACGCCCCCGGAGGCCACGACGGGGGCCTGGGTCCGGCCGCAGAACTCGCGCAGGAGCTCGACGTTCGGGCCGCGCAACGTCCCGTCCTTGGTGACGTCGGTGAGCACGTAGCGGGCGCACCCGTCGGCGTCCAGGCGGGCCAGGACCTCCCAGAGGTCGCCGCCCTCGCGGGTCCAGCCCCGGGCGGCGAGCGTCGTGCCCCGGACGTCGAGGCCGACGGCGATCCGGTCGCCGTGGCGGGCGATGGCGCCGCGGGTCCAGTCGGGGTTCTCCAGCGCCGCGGTGCCGAGGTTCACCCGCCGGCAGCCGGTGGCCAGCGCGGCCTCGAGGGAGGCGTCGTCGCGGATGCCCCCGGAGAGTTCGACGGCGACGTCGAGACGGCCGACGACCTCGGCGAGGAGTTCCCGGTTCGAACCGCGCCCGAAGGCGGCGTCCAGGTCGACCAGGTGGACCCACTCGGCGCCGGCCTGCTGCCACGCGAGCGCGGCGTCGAGCGGTGCGCCGTAGAAGGTCTCGCTGCCCGCCTCCCCCTGCACGAGGCGGACGGCCTGACCGTCGGCGACGTCGACGGCGGGCAGGAGTTCCAGCCGGGCGCTGGAGGGGAGGGTGTTCTCGCTGGTCACGGGGGGCGAGTCTACGAGGCGCTCGGGGTGCGGGGAGCGCGGACGGCCGTGGCCGCGTCCACCGGGGCCCCCTTGGCCAGCCGGCCCGCCACGACGTCACGCCGGCGCAGCGCGGCCCGCCACCCGAGCACGGTGGTGACGACGGCCCGCTCGCCGCCGGGGTGCCCCGCGACGATCTCCCAGGGTCGACGCAGGACGACCCGGGCCAGCACCCCCGCGATCAGGAGCGCCACGACCACGACGACATCCACCACGAGCAGCAGCAGCGGGATCACCAGCAGCCAGCACAGCAGGACGGCCAGCACGAGCCCCACGACGACGAGCACGATGGCCACGCCCTCGTCGAACCCGTCGAGGTCCAGGCCACCGGAGTTCCCCGAACCGCCCTGCCCAGCGCCGTCCGGCACGAGGTCGCCCAGGCCGCTGACGTCCAGGTCGGGAGACCTGCGGCGCCACCGCCGGCGGGCGATGCGTCGGGACAGGAACCGCCAGCGCGGCAGGAAGCGCACCTGCACCGTCCAGACCACCCCGTCGGGGGTGGTGACGGTGCGGGTGCGCATGCCGCCAGCGTAGGTCGGGGGACGACCTCAGGTCAGGGAGTCCACCCAGTTGCGCAGCAGCTGCGCGCCGGCGTCCCCGGACTTCTCCGGGTGGAACTGCGTGGCAGCCAGGACGCCGTTCTCGACCGCGGCGACGAACCGCGCGCCGTGCTCGGCCCAGGTGATCTGCGGCAGCGGAACCCGGCCCGCCGTGGTGTCGAGCATCTCGAAGCGCTGCACGGCGTAGGAGTGCACGAAGTAGAACCGCTCGTCCTCGACCCCCGCGAAGAGCCGGGAACCCGCCGGGGGTTCCACGGTGCTCCAGCCCATGTGCGGCACCACGTCGGCGGGGAGGCGTTCGACGGTGCCGGGCCACTGGCCCAGGCCGTCGGGGACTCCTTCACCGGGTTCGGTGGAGGTCTCGAACATGACCTGCAGACCGACGCAGATCCCCAGCACCGGGCGGCCACCGGCGAGGCGGCGGTCGACGATGGAGTCACCACCGATGGCCTGCAACCCCTGGTTCACGGCCGCGAACGCGCCGACGCCGGGGACGAGGAGGCCGTCGGCCTCCAACGCCGCCTTCCGGTCGGAGGTCAGTTCGACGTCGGCACCGACCCGTTCCAGCGCACGGACGGCGGAGCGGACGTTGCCGAACCCGTAGTCGAGGACGACGACCTTCTGCGTCACAGGGCGCCCTTCGTCGACGGGACGCCCTGGACCCGGGGATCGGGTTCGACGGCGTAGCGCAGAGCGCGGGCCAGGGCCTTGAACTGGGCCTCGACGACGTGGTGCGGGTCGCGACCGGCGAGGACGCGGACGTGCAGGCAGATCTGGGCGTGGAACGCGAAGCTCTCCAGCACGTGCCGGGTCAGGGACCCCGTGAAGTGCCCGCCGATGAGGTGGTACTCCTGTCCCTCGGGTTCCCCGGTGTGCACGCAGTACGGGCGGCCGGAGACGTCGACGACCACGTGGGCGAGCGCCTCGTCGAGGGGCACCGTGGCGTCGGCGAAGCGGCGGATCCCGGCCTTGTCCCCCAGCGCCTGCCGGAACGCCTGCCCCAGCACGATGGCGGTGTCCTCGACGGTGTGGTGGACGTCGATGTGGGTGTCGCCCTTGGCCACCACGGTGAGGTCCATCAGCGAGTGCTTGCCCAGGGCGGTGAGCATGTGGTCGAAGAACGGCACCGTGGTGGCGATCTCCGTCCTGCCGCTGCCGTCGAGGTCGAGTTCGACCAGAACGCTGGACTCGCTGGTGCTGCGTTCGATGCGGGCCGTGCGGCTCACTGGGACACCACTTCCTGGAGGGCGGTTCGGAACTGCTGCATCTCGTCGGCCGTACCGATGCTGACCCGCAGCCAGCCGGCGGGACCGGTCTCGCGGATGAGGACCCCGTGCTCCAGCAGACCCTGCCAGACCGCGTGCCGGTCCTCGAAGCGACCGAACAGGACGAAGTTCGCGTCCGAGTCGGCGACGTCGAAACCGCGCTCGCGCAACCACTGCACGGTCTCGTCCCGGCGCTGCCGGAGCTCGTCCACCGTCGACAGCAACCGCTGCGAGTGCTTGAGCGCCGCCCGGGCGGTCGCCTGGGTGATCGCCGAGAGGTGGTAGGGCAACCGGACGATCCGGAGCGCGTCGACGAACGCGACCGAGGACGCGAGGTACCCGACGCGAGCCCCCGCCAGGGAGAACGCCTTGCTCATCGTCCGGCTCACGGCGAGGTTCCCGTGGCGGGGCAACAGGTCCAGCGCGCTCGGGGTGCCGGCGCGGCGGAACTCGCCGTAGGCCTCGTCCACGACGACGACAGCGCCCTGGGACAACCGGGAGCACTCCTCGAGCACGGCCTCGATCGTCGACAGCGGCAACGCCGTGCCCGTCGGGTTGTTGGGGCTGGCGAGCAGCACGACGGAGGGGCGGTGTTCCCGGACCATCGCCCGCGCGTGCTCGACGTCGACGGTGAAGGCGTCCGTGCGCTGCCCCACGACCCAGGTGGTCTGGGTGTCGCGCGCGTACTCGGGGTACATCGAGTACGTCGGCGCGAAGCTCAGCGCGCGCCGGCCCGGACCGCCGAAGGCCTGCAGGACGTGCAGCATCACCTCGTTGGAACCGTTCGCGGCCCAGACCTGCTCGGGTTCCAGCTCCGCGCCCGACTCCGTCCGCAGGAACGCGGCGAGGTCGGCGCGCAGGTCGAGGAACTCGCGGTCCGGGTAGCGGTTCAGCCCCACAGCGGCCTGCGCGACGGCCGCCGCGATGTCGGCGACGATCTCCGGCGCGACCGGGTAGGGGTTCTCGTTGACGTTGAGCACGACCGGCACGTCCAGCTGCGGCGCACCGTAGGGGTGCTCGTCGCGGAGGTCCTCGCGCAGCGGGAGGTCGGCCAGGGTGGTCGCCCGGCTGGTGCGGTCGGTCGTGTCGGTCACGCGCGCCAGTCTCCCAGACCGGGAGGGCAGGTCGTCGCCCCCCGTCGGCGACGCGCACCCACCGACGACCCGCGATCTTGCCGGGAGTCCCAGCGAGATCGCGGGTCGGAGGGGTCAGATGGTCATGACCTTGGCGATGGTGCCGGTGCGGGCGCCCTCGTAGGCCGCGAGCAGGACGCCGAGCACGGCGATGCCCTCGACCTCGGTGTGGATGGGGCGCCGGCCCTCGCGCAGGCAGTCGGCGAAGTCGCCGATCTCGGTGACGAACGCGTCGATCTCGGGAAACTCGAAGGTCTCCTCCTCGCCCGAGCGCAGCCGGTAGGTGACGGAGTTCGAGGTGCCGGTGAGGGAGCCGAGCTCACCGACGACGGAGAACTTCTCGGTGCCGGGGGCCGGGTCGTAGGCCCAGCTGGTGACCATCTGGCCGACGACGCCGTTCTCGAAGCGGACCAGCACCTGGGCGGAGTCCTCGCCCTCCATGAACTTCAGCCGGTGCGTCGAGAGGAACGCGGTGGCCTCGACCGGCTGGGCGTTGGCCAGGTGCAGCAGCAGGTACGTCGGGTGGTAGCCGGTGTCGATGAGCTCGCCGCCCCCGCTGGTCTTGGCCGAGGCGCGCCACCCCATGTTGGAGGGGTCGAAGTCGTTGTGGAAGCTGTCGGTCGTACGGACCTCGTAGACCGTGCCGAGCGTCCCTGCGTCCAGGAGTTCCCTCGCCTTCGCGACGGAGGGGAAGAACAGCTGGTTGTGCGCGCACATCAACGTGACCTGGTTGGCCTGGATCGCCTCGGCGACCCGCTTCGCCTCCTCGACGGTGAGGCACAGCGGCTTCTCGCACAGGACGTGCTTGCCGGCCTCGGCCGCGGCGACGATCGCGTCCGCGTGCAGGTGGTGCGGGAGGCAGATGTCGACGGCGTCGATGTCGGCGCTCGCGAGCATCTCGCGGTAGTCGGTGTAGGGCTGCGCGGACAGTTCCGCGGCGCGGGTGGTGGCGGCCTCCTCGACGACGTCGGCGACCGCGGTCACGACGATCTTGTCGGCGTGCGCGCGGTAGCCCTTGACGTGGGCGCGGGTGATGCCGCCGCCACCGATCAGGCCGACCTTGACGACGTCGCTCACAGTGCTTCTCCCTGGGGTGCGGATGCTGCTTCGTTGGACCGCACGACGAGCCGGGTGAGTTCCACGGCACGGTGCAGGTTCTCCTGCGCCACCGTCGCGTCGCTCGCATGGGAGACCCACTGCGAGAACGGTTCCGGGGCGTCGGCGGGAACGGTCAGTTCCTCGGTGGCACCGTCGGGGCGGCGGCGCCACAGTCGGCCGCCGCCGTCGTCGGTGTAGTGGACGCTGCCCTCGGTGCCGTGCACGTCGATGGTGAACGCGTCGTTGCTCACGAAACCGGCCTCGATGACGCCGAGGGCTCCGGTGTCGTAGCCGAGGGTCACCACGGCGTGGTCCTCGACCTGGCGGCCGGTGACGTTGCCGTACACGGCGCGGACGATCTCCGGGTCCTCGCCGAGGAGGAGCTGGGTGAGGTAGACCGGGTGGCACCCGAGGTCGGTGAGCGCGCCGCCGACGCTGGGGACCGGGTCGAAGAACCGGTCCGGCAACCAGCCGGGGTTCCCGCCGTGCACCGCGCCGTCGTGCGAGAGTCGCACCCGGGCGTAGGTCACCTCCCCGAGCTCGCCGGAGGCGACGACGTCACGCACGGCGAGGGTGTAGCCCTGCGAGAGCCGGGGCAGCGAGACGACGAGGGCGAGACCGGCCTCGGCGGCCTGCGCGACCAGCTGTTCGCACTCCTGCACCGTGGGGGCGAGCAGCTTCTCGGTGAACACGTGCTTGCCGGCGGCGAGCGCCTTGCCGATCACCTCGGTGTGCCGGGTGGTCTCGGTGGTGACCGTCACCGCGTGGACGTCGTCACGGGCGAGCAGGGCGTCGAGGTCGCCGGTGTACTCGATCCCGAAGTCGGTGGCGAGGGCCTGGCCGAGTTCGGGGTCGTGGTCCCACGCGGCGATCAGCGTGGTGTCGGGGTGGGCCGCTGCGGAGCGGGCGTAGTCCTTGGCGTGGACGTGCCAGCAACCGAGCACGGCCACGTTCATGTGGGGCACGGGGGTGTTTCCTCCGGGGACGCTTCATCGGGTCGTGACGGGGAAACGCTAGGTCACCCGCGCCCTCACGCGGAAGGGCCCGCGCCGAGCAATCTGGGAACGTTCGCATCCGCGCGCGGACGGGACGTCAGCAGAACCCGCCGAAGAGGTCGAGGACGTCGTCGACCAGTGCGTCGTCGACGGGCCCGTGCCCGAAGAGGAGCCGGTGGTAGAGCGGTGCGAAGAGGACGTCGACGGCGGCCTCGACGTCGATCCCGGGACGTACCTCCCCCGCGGCCTGGCCTCGACGCAGCAGGGCGGCGGCGACCGCCCGGCGCGGACCCAGCCAGTGCTCGACGAGGTCGCGGCGCAGTCCGGGCTCCGCCGCGACCTGGGCCGTGACGGCGCGCAGCGCGGCGCCGGTCCGGCCGTCGTCGGTCAGCAGCGCGACCAGTCCGTGCATCTGGTGGGCCAGCGCATCGCGCACGCTCGGCTCACCGGAGTGCTCGAAGGAGTGGGCCGTCCCCTCCAGCAGGGCGTCGAGGACGAGCGCCGCCGGGGAGTCCCACCACTTGTAGACCGTCACGCGGCTGACGCCGGCCCGGGCGGCGATGGCCGAGAACGTCGCGGCCGCGAGCCCCCCTTCGGCGACCAGGTCGACAGCCGCTTCGAGAGCGGCCCGTCGGGTCTCCTCGCTGCGCGGTCTGGCCACGTGGTCCTCCCTCAGCACCATTGGTGAACAAGTCGTACAGTAACGGACATGGCTACCGTCGCACAGCACCTCGTCGCCACCCTCAAGGCCCACGGCGTCCGCCGCGTCTACGGACTGCCGGGAGACTCCCTCAACGGCCTCACCGACGCGCTGCGCCGCGACGGGACGCTGGACTGGGTCCACGTCCGCCACGAGGAGGCCGCCGCCTTCGCCGCCGCGGCCGACGCGCACACCACGGGCGAGCTCGCCGTCTGCGCGGGCAGTTGCGGTCCGGGGAACCTGCACCTCATCAACGGCCTGTTCGACGCCCAGCGCAGCCGGGTCCCGGTGCTGGCCATCGCCGCCCACATCCCGGGCATGGAGATCGGCAGCGGGTACTTCCAGGAGACCCACCCGCAGGAACTGTTCCGCGAGTGCAGCGTCTACTCCGAGCTCGTCTCCTCCGCCGAGCAGCTCCCCCGCGTCCTCGAGATCGCGATGCGGCAGGCCGTCGAGAAGCGCGGTGTGGCCGTCGTGGTCGTCCCCGGCGAGATCCTGCTGGCGCGTTCCACCCAGGAGCGCATCGCGACGATCCGCCGCACCGACCCCGTGGTGCGCCCCAGCGACGCCGAGCTCACCGAGGCCGCGACCCTGCTGAACGCTGCCGGGAAGGTGACCGTCCTGGCCGGAGCGGGCGCCGAAGGAGCGCACGCGGAACTGCTGGCCCTGGCCGACGCCCTGGGCGCGCCGATCGTGCACTCCTTCCGCGGCAAGGAGTTCGTCGAGCACGACAACCCCTACGACGTCGGCATGACCGGGTTGCTGGGCTACGCCTCGGGGTACCGGGCGATGGAGGACTGCGACACCCTGCTGATGCTGGGGACCGACTTCCCCTACCAGCAGTTCTTCCCCCAGCACGCCACGGTGATCCAGGTCGACGTCCGCGGGGAGCAGCTCGGCAAGCGGGTCCCCCTCGACCTCGCCCTGGTCGGGACCGTCCGCGACACCGCGGCCGCCTTGCTGCCCCGGATCGTGCGCAAGAGCGACCGCGGCCACCTCAACGAGGCCCGCAAGCACTACGCGGCCACCCGGGACAAGCTCGATGAGCTCGCCACGCCCGGACGCGGACCGATCCACCCGCAGTACCTCGCCCGCCTCGTCGACGAGCTCGCCACCGACGACGCCGTCTTCATCCCCGACGTCGGCTCCCCCGTCGTGTGGGCCGCCCGCTACCTCACGATGAACGGCCGGCGCCGGCTCATCGGGTCCTTCAACCACGGCACGATGGCCAACGCCCTGCCGCACGCCATCGGCGTGCAGTCCGCGTTCCCGGACCGCCAGGTCGTCGCGCTGGCCGGTGACGGCGGGCTGACCATGCTGCTCGGCGAGCTCATCACCCTGGTCCAGAACCGGCTGCCGGTGAAGGTCGTCGTCCTGAACAACTCCTCGCTGAACTTCGTCGAGCTCGAGATGAAGGCGGCCGGGTTCGTCACCTACGGCACGGGCCTGGAGAACCCGAACCTCGCCGACGTGGCCCGCGCGATCGGGCTGCACGCCCAGCGGGTCGAGAAGGCCGACGACCTCGCCGGCGCGCTGGAAGCCGCCTTCGCCCACGACGGGCCCGCGCTCGTCGACGTCGTGACCGAGCGGCAGGAGCTGTCGATGCCGCCGAGCGTCACCGCCGAACAGGCGAAGGGCTTCACGCTCTACGCCATCCGGACGGTCCTCTCCGGCCGCGGCGACGAGCTGTTCGACCTGGCGAAGGCGAACCTGCGTCAGCTGCTCTGACCGGGCCGCCGGGTCAGCCGGGGGCGTCGGGAGTGTCGGCGTCAGGGGTCTGGTCGTCGTTCCTGCCGCGGAACAGCTTCCAGAACGCACCGATCCGGCTGCCCTCACCCCCGGCGGCGGCACCCGCCGCCTCGGCGGGGTCGAGGCGGCCGAGCACGAGCTGCTGCACGACGTCTGGCCAGATCGACAGCAGCAGACCGGGTTTCGGGTCGTCACCGCGCTGACCACCGACCCAGGTCTGTCCCTCGATGGAGTCCTCGCCGACGGTGAGGAGCACGATCTCGGCCCCCTGGAGCACACCGGACAACGTCTGCGCGTCGGCCTCCCCCGTACCCGGGTCCTCGGTCACGAGGACGCACCCGAGTCCCTTCACGGGGACGACGAAGGCGTTGACCTTCGCGATCGTGCAGACCTCGGCGAGCTTCCTGGCGTTGGCCACCGGGGCCACCAGGACGGAACGGACCGGCTCCTTCGGGCCGAAGGCCTTCTCGAACTCCGCGTCGAAGTCGAAACCGCTGTCCTCGCTCATGCGCCGAACCGGGCCGTCACCGCTTCGCCGTGGGCGGGCAGGTCCTCGGACTCCGCGAGTGCCACGACGTGGGGGGCGACCTCGCGCAACGCCGCCTCGTCGTAGTCGATGACGTGGACGGCGCGCAGGAAGGTCTGCACGCTCAGGCCCCCGGCGTGCATCGCCGTGCCCCCGGTCGGCAGGACGTGGTTGGAGCCGGCGCAGTAGTCGCCCAGCGACACCGGCGAGTGGGCCCCCACGAAGACGGCCCCGGCGTTGCGGACCCGGGCCGCGACCGCGCGGGAGTCGGCGGTCTGGATCTCGAGGTGCTCGGCGGCGTAGCCGTCGACGACGGCGAGGCCGTCGTCGAGGGAGTCGACCAGGACGATCCCGGACTGCCTGCCCCGCAGGGCCTCCTCGATGCGGCCGGAGTGCTTGGTCGCGGCGACCCGCTTCTCCAGCTCGACGTCGACGGCGTCCGCGAGCGCCACCGAGGGGGTGATGAGGACGGCGGCGGCCATCGGGTCGTGCTCGGCCTGGCTGACCAGGTCGGCGGCGACGTGCACGGGGTCGGCGGTGTCGTCGGCGAGGACGGCGATCTCGGTCGGGCCGGCCTCGGAGTCGATGCCGACGACGCCCTGGACGTAGCGCTTGGCGGAGGCGACGTAGATGTTGCCCGGGCCGGTGACGACGTCCACGGGCCGGACGACGACGGTCCCGTCGGCGTCGCGGGCGCCGTAGGCGAACATCGCGATGGCCTGCGCCCCGCCCACGGTGTAGACCTCCTCGACGCCCAGCAGCGCGCAGGCGGCCAGGATCGTCGGGTGCGCGGAGCCGCCGAACTCCTTCTGCGCCGGGGTGGTGACGGCGATGGAGGCGACCCCGGCGGCCTGGGCCGGGACGACGTTCATGACCACGCTGGAGGGGTAGACCGCGCGGCCGCCGGGGACGTAGAGCCCGACCCGCCCAACGGGGATCCAGCGTTCGGTGACGGTGCCGCCGGGCGCGACCTGCGTCGTGGTGTCGGTGCGGCGCTGGTCGTCGTGCACGAGCCGCGCCCGCCGGATCGACTCCTCCAGCCCGGCCCGCACCTGCGGGTCGAGGGCCGCCAGCGCGTCGGTCAGGGCCTGGGCCGGGACCCGGACGTCGGTGATGGCGACGCCGTCGAAGCGTTCGGTGAGCTCCAGGAGGGCGAGGACACCGCGGGTGCGCACGTCCTCGCAGATCGGGGCGACGGTCGCGATGGCGGCGGCCACGTCGACGTCGGCGCGCGGGACGATCGACCGCAGCGCCATGGCGTCGAGGGTCGTTCCACGCAGGTCGGTGCGGGCCAGCAGGGGGGGCGTCACGGTGGGTCAGTCTAGAGCGCGTGGGCCGTAGGGTGGCCGCGTGCCGCAACGTCTTCCGCTGTTCCCGCTGGGCAGCGTCCTCTTCCCCGGGCTCGTGCTGCCCCTGAACGTCTTCGAACCGCGCTACCGGCTGCTCGTGCAGGACCTGGTGGCGGGCGCCGAGGACGAGGACGCCGTCCGCGGCTTCGGGGTCGTGGCGATCAAGGCGGGGCACGAGGTCGGCGAGGGCAACGCGCAGGCCCTGCACGAGGTGGGCTGCGTGGCCCTGCTGCGCGAGGTCACCGAGACCGAGGACGGCCGCTACGAGCTGGTCACCGTCGGCGCCAGCCGGTTCAAGGTCGTCGGGATCGACGAGTCCGCGGGGACGCCGTACCTGACGGGGCTCGTCGAGCCGTTCGGGGACGACGACACCGAGGACGACGAGGACGAGGGCGGTCTGCAGCTGCTCTCGGCGGCCGTCGCCCGCCGCTTCGAGGAGTACCGCGAGGTCCTGGACATCGGCGGCGCCGAGGCGCCAGAGGACCCGCGGGTCATGTCCTACCTGGTGGCGGCCGCGATGGTCCTGTCCCTGGACCAGCGCCAGGCGCTCCTCGAGGCACCCGACACCGCGACTCGGCTGCGCACCGAACTCGCCGTGCTGAAGCAGGAGATCGCGTTGGTCGAGACCTTCGGCGCGGTTCCCGCGACGGAACTCCCGGACCTCCCCGCGAACCCGAACTGACGCCCGTCCCGTGGCCAGGAAGAACGCGGACACCGGCACACCGGCGCTCAGGCTGCTGACCGAGCGCGGAGTCGTGCACACCCTGCACCCCTACGACCACGAGGCGCACGACGGTTTTGGGGACGAGGCCGTCCGCGCCCTGCAGGCCGCCGGAGTCGACGTCGACGAGCACCGGGTCTTCAAGACGCTGCTCGCCGACGTCGACGGCCGACTGGTCTGCGCCGTGGTGCCCGTCGCCCGGATGCTGGACCTCAAGGCGCTCGCGAGCGCGGCCGACGGCAAGAAGGCCGTCATGGCCGATCCGGGCCGGGCGCAGCGCAGCAGCGGCTACGTCGTCGGCGGGATCAGCCCGCTGGGGCAGAAGACCGCTCTGGCCACGTTCGTGGACGAGAGCGCGGAGTCGTACGAGACGGTCCTCGTGAGCGCCGGACGGCGTGGGCTGCAGGTGGAGCTGGCTCCTGCGGACCTGGTGGCCGCGACGGCGGCGACGGTGGCCGCGATCAGCCGGTGAACCACGTCGACCCCCGCACGGGGTGTCGAGGACCCCGTGGGCGAGCGGGACACCGGTGAGGCTCCTCGTCAGGGTGTCCTGGTCCAGTCGAGCAGGGACTGGACCAACGTGGTGAGCGCCACGACGGCGGCGACGACGAAGGGCTGCACGAGCAGCGCGACCCACGCCTGCAGGGTGACGTGCGCGGCGTTCTCGGCGTTCGTGGGGGGCAGCGAGGTGGCGAGGCCGGCGGCCAGCAGGGCACCGGCGACGGCCCCGGCCAGCGCCGTCGCGAAGAGGACGAGGGGTTTCTCCCCGGCGCGGCGGACGACGACGATCCCGGCGGCCAGGCCGACGAGGCCGGTGAGGACGGAGAACACCCCGTCCCGGGCGATCGGGTACACCGACGTCGAGGTGACGACGGGTTCCCCCACCATCCACGTCGCCGGGTGGCGGGTGACGGCCCACCACACCACGCCGATCACGAGACCGAGCACCGCCTGCCCGAAGAGCAGCACCAGCGGGAGGCGGCCCGACCGCTGCGCAGCACCGGGGAGGGTCGTGCTCACACCAGGCACGCCGGGCCGAGGAGTTGCTTGAGGTCACCGAACAACGCCGGGCTGGGCGTCACCCGCAGCGAGTCGTCGAGACGCATGAGCGTGCCGGCGCCGCCGCCGCTCCGGGTGAGGCGCAACCGGACCTCGGTGGACCCCTTGTGGGTCTCGAGGACCGTCTTGAGCTGCTCCACGACGGGCGCGGTGCACTTCGCGGTGGGCAGGGTGACCGTCACCGGAACCCCGTCGGTGCTGGAGATGTCGGGCACGGTGAGGCCGGAGGCGTAGATCGTGGGGACCTCGTCCCGACGGTTCAACCGGCCCTTCACGACGACGACGAGGTCCTCGGCGAGCAACTGCGCGACGTCCATGTAGGACTGGGGGAAGAACAGGCACTCGATGGCCCCGGCGAGGTCCTCGACGGTGACGATGGCCCAGTAGTTGCCCTGCTTGGTCGTCTTGCGCTGCAGGCCGGTGATCATCCCCGCGATGGTGATCTGCGACCCGTCGGGACGGGACTCGTCCTCCAGCAGGGACGAGATGGACATGTCGGAGGCGTTGGCCAGCAACCGCTCCAGCCCGAAGAGGGGGTGGTCGGAGACGTAGAGGCCGAGCATCTGCCGTTCGTGGGCGAGGAGTTCGGCCTTCTCCCACTCGGGGATGTCGGGGATCTCGACCTGGAACCCGCTGGCCCCGTCGTCGTCACCGCCGAGCCCGGCGAAGAGGTCGAACTGGCCGATGGCCTCGTTGCGCTTGACTCCGACGACGGCGTCCACCGCGTCCTCGTGCGTGGCGACCAGCGCGCGACGGACGTGGCCGAGGGAGTCGAAGGACCCGGCCTTGATGAGGGACTCGATGGTCCGCTTGTTGCAGACGACCGCGGGGACCTTGGTGAGGAAGTCGGTGAACGACTCGAAGCGGCCCTTCGCCTGGCGGGCCTCGACGATCCCGTCGACGACGTTGGCGCCGACGTTGCGGATGGCGGTGAGCCCGAAGCGGATGTCGGTGCCGACCGCGGTGAAGTTCGCGCTCGACTCGTTGACGTCCGGCGGGAGCACCTGGATGCCCATGCGACGGCACTCGTTGAGGTACAGCGCCGACTTGTCCTTGTCGTCGCGCACCGAGGTGAGGACGGCGGCCATGTACTCCGCCGGGTAGTTGGCCTTGAGGTAGCCCGTCCAGTAGGAGACCAGGCCGTAGGCCGCCGAGTGCGCCTTGTTGAAGGCGTAGTCGGAGAACGGGACCAGGATGTCCCAGAGCGCCTTGACGCACTCCTTGGAGAAGCCGTTGTCCAGCATCCCCTTCTCGAAGCCGACGTACTCGGCGTCGAGGACCTCGCGCTTCTTCTTGCCCATCGCGCGGCGCAGCAGGTCGGCGCTGCCGAGGGAGTACCCGGCGACCTTCTGCGCGATCGACATGACCTGCTCCTGGTACACGATCAGGCCGTAGGTCGTGCCGAGGATCTCCTTGAGGGGTTCCTCGAGCTCGGGGTGGATCGGGGTGATCGGCTCCTGGCCGTTCTTGCGCCGGGCGTAGGCGGTGTGCGAGCCCGCCCCCATCGGCCCCGGGCGGTACAGCGCACCGACGGCGGAGATGTCCTCGAAGTTGTCGGGGCGCATGAGGCGCAGCAGCGAGCGCATCGGGCCGCCGTCGAACTGGAACACCCCGAGCGTGTCGCCGCGGCCGAGCAGTTCGAACGTCGCCGGGTCGTCGAGCTCGAGGGCGTCGAGGTCGACGGGGTCCTTGCCGTTGGCGATGACGTTCTTCAACGCGTCGTCGAGGATCGTGAGGTTGCGCAGGCCGAGGAAGTCCATCTTGACCAGCCCGAGCGTCTCGCACGTCGGGTAGTCGAACTGGGTGATGATCGCGCCGTCGGCTTCGCGCTTCATGATCGGGATCAGGTCGATCAGGGGGTCCGAGGACATGATGACGCCGGCCGCGTGCACGCCCCACTGGCGCTTCAGGCCCTCGAGACCACGCGCGGTGTCGACGACCTTCACGACCTCGGGGTCGGACTTGTAGAGCTCGCGGAACTCCCCCGCCTCGGAGTACCGCTTGTGGTTCGGGTCGAAGATCCCGGCCAGCGGGATGTCCTTGCCCATCACGGCCGGCGGCATCGTCTTGGTGATCCGGTCGCCCATGGAGAAGGGGAACCCGAGGACGCGCGAGGAGTCCTTGACGGCCTGCTTGGCCTTGATCGTGCCGTAGGTGACGATCTGCGCGACGCGATCGGTGCCGTACTTCTCGACCACGTACTGGATGACCTCACCGCGGCGACGTTCGTCGAAGTCGACGTCGAAGTCGGGCATGGACATGCGCTCGGGGTTGAGGAAGCGCTCGAAGAACAGACCGTGGCGCAACGGGTCCAGGTCGGTGATCCCCATGGCGTAGGCGGCCATCGACCCCGCGCCCGAGCCACGGCCCGGCCCGACCCGGATGCCGTTCTCCTTGGACCAGTTGATGAAGTCGGCGACGACGAGGAAGTACCCGGGGTACCCCTTGGAGACGATGACCTCGATCTCGTACTCCGCCTGCGCGCGGACGTCGTCGGGGATGCCGCCCGGGTAGCGGTGCGCCAGCCCGGTCCAGACCTCCTTGATGAACCAGCTCTCCTCGTTCTCCCCCTCGGGGCAGGGGAAGCGCGGCATGTAGGCGCCGGTCGACTCGGTGAAGGAGACGTCGCAGCGCTCGGCGATGAGGAGGGTGTTGTCGCAGGCCTCGGGGTGGTCGCGCCACACGTGGCGCATCTCGGCGGGGCTCTTGAGGTAGAACTCGTCGGCGTCGAACTTGAAGCGCTTCGGGTCGGCCAGCGTCGAGCCGGACTGCACGCAGAGCAGGGCCTCGTGCGCCTTGAAGTCCTCGGCCTTGGTGTAGTGCAGGTCGTTGGTGGCCAGCAGCGGGAGGTCGAGGTCCTTCGCGAGCTTCAGCAGGTCGTCCTGGACGCGGCGCTCGATGTCGAGGCCGTGGTCCATCAGCTCGCAGAAGAAGTTGTCCTTGCCGAAGATGTCGCGGTACTCCGCGGCGGCCTTGCGGGCCTCGTCGTACTGGCCGAGCCGCAACCGGGTCTGGACCTCGCCCGAGGGGCAGCCCGTCGTGGCGATGAGCCCAGAGGAGTACTTCGAGAGCAGTTCGCGGTCCATGCGGGGCTTGTAGAGGAAGCCCTCCAGGCTGGCCAGGCTGCTCATCTTGAAGAGGTTGTGCATGCCGGCGGTGTTCTCGGCCAGCATCGTCATGTGGGTGTAGGACCCGGCCCCGGAGACGTCGTCGCCCGAGCGGCCGTTGGGGTCGCCCCACTTCACGCGGGTCTTGTCCTGGCGGGCGGTGCCCGGCGTGAGGTAGGCCTCGACCCCGATGATCGCCTTGACCCCGTGCTTCTTGGCGGTCTTCCAGAAGTCGTAGGCGCCGAAGACGAAGCCGTGGTCGGTCGTCGCGACCGCCGGCATCCCCATCTCCGCGGCGGTGCGGAACAGGTCGTCCACCTTGGCCGCACCGTCCAGCATCGAGTACTCGGTGTGGACGTGCAGGTGGGCGAAGGAGTCGCCGCTGGACGAACCGGATGCCATGGGGGTGCGCCTCCAGGTGGGTCGGCCGGCCGGGTGGGCGCCTGGCCGTGCCTGTCGATGGTAAGTGCCGGCCCGGACACGGACCCGACCCGACACACGTCCGCGCCTCAGTCGGCGAGGCGCTCCAGGGCGGTGGTCAGGTCGAGCGGGTAGCTGCTCGTGAACTCGACGGGCCGGCCCGTCCCGGGGTGCTCGAAACCGAGCCGGACGGCGTGCAGCCACTGGCGCTGCAGGCCGAGACGGGCGGCGAGCGTGGGGTCGGCGCCGTAGCTCATGTCCCCGACGCAGGGGTGGCGCAGCGCGGAGAAGTGGACGCGGATCTGGTGGGTGCGCCCCGTCTCCAGGTGCACCTCGCAGAGCGCGGCGGAGCGGAAGGCCTCCATCACCTCGTAGTGGGTGACGGACGGTTTGCCCTCGGCCATGACCGCGAACTTGTAGGTCCCCCCGGGGTGGCGGCCGATGGGGGCGTCGATGGTGCCCCGCAAGGGATCGGGGTGGCCCTGGACGAGCGCGTGGTAGACCTTCTCGACCGTCCGCTCCTTGAAGGCGCGCTTCAGGGCGGAGTAGGCGTGCTCGCTCTTGGCGACCACCATCAGACCCGACGTGCCGACGTCGAGGCGGTGCACGACCCCTTGGCGTTCCGCCGATCCCGACGTGGCGATGGTGTACCCCGCGCCCATCAGCCCGCCGACGACGGTCGGGCCGGTCCAGCCGGGGCTGGGGTGGGCCGCCACCCCGACGGGCTTGTCGACGACGACGAGGTCGTCGTCGTCGTGCACGATGGTCAGCCCGTCGATCACCTCGGCCACGGCGGTCGGTGCGCCGACCGGGTCGGGCACCTCGACCTCGAGCCAGGACCCGGCGGTGAGGCGGTCGGACTTGCCGACGGCGCGGCCGTCGAGCAGGACCCCACCGGTGGCCGCGATCTCGGCGGCCCGGGTGCGGGAGAACCCGAGGAGTCGGGACAGGCCCGCGTCGACGCGTTCCCCCTCGAGACCGTCGGGGACCGGGAGACTGCGCTGTTCAGGCATCGTTCGCCGCTTTCTCGGGGCGCGTCTCGCGGGTGCCGTCGAGGCCCACCCCGCGGATCGCGAGGATGGCGATGAGGACGGCCGCGACGCAGATGCTCGAGTCCGCGACGTTGAAGATCGGCCAGTGCGGCAGCTGCAGGAAGTCCACGACGTGGCCGCGGGCGAACCCGGGTTCGCGCAGCAGCCGGTCGGCGAGGTTGCCGGTGGCACCGGCGAGCAGGAAGCCGAAGGCCAGGGCCCAGGCGGTGCTGCGCAGCCTGCGGGACAACCGCACGACCACGACGACGACGGCCGCGGCGAGGACGGTGAAGATCCAGGTGCTGCCGGTGGCGAAGCTGAACGCCGCTCCGGGGTTGCGGATCAGGTGGAACTGCAACGCCGTGCCGACGAAGGGCTGCACCACACCGGGTTCGAGGTTCGCGACGGCGAGGACCTTGGTGACCTGGTCGAGGGCGAAGACGACCACCCAGACGAGGAAGGTCCACAGCGTGCGGCGTGGGTGCCGGGCGTCGGTCCCCGGGGGGGACGGCTCCGGGGACTGAGAGGCATCGGTCATGGCGGCCCCAGTCTCCCACGCCCCGCTCCCCCTCCCGGTCCGCGATCCCGCCGGTCGCCCGGCGGGCTCACGGACCGGGGAGGCTCAGCGGCGCTCGGCGCGGGACTTGCAGGTCATGCACTGGGTGACGCGCGGGAAGGCCTGCAGGCGTGCCTTGCCCACGGGGCCGCTGCAGGACTCGCACACGCCGAAGACCCCTGACCCCATGCGGACCAGTGCGCGCTGGGTCTGCTCGAGCAGTTCGCGGGCGTTGTTGGCGATCGTCATCTCGTGCTCGCGACCGGCCGTGGTGGCACCGTGGTCGACCTGGTCGTCGCCGGCCCCCTCGCCGCCGGAACGGACCAGCGCGGAGAAGGACGAGTTGGCGTCGTCGAGCTGGTGGGTGAGGCGGTCGACCTCGCTCTGGAGTTCCGCGCGGACCTCGTCGAGCTCGGCCGGGGTCCAGGCCTCCTCGGAGTCCTTGACCGGCAGCTCACGCACCGCAGCGGCGCGGACGGCCCGTCCGGTGATCCCCGTGGACGCTCCCGCGGTCGCGGTTCCTGCAGACACCCCGTGCATGGTGGTCCCCCCTCGTCGAGCGCGGCGGCCGTTGCCGCGTGCGGGAGACACTAGGGACTATCACCCTCTGTAAGCAACCGGAAACGGAAAGTCGCCGAAATTCGACTGTTCGGCTGGCCTGGATAGTGGTCACGGAGTGTCACGACAGCGGAACGACACCGGAACGACGACAGCCGCCGACCCCCGGGTCACGGGGAGCGGCGGCTGTCGGGTCGGTGCGGCTGGGGTCAGCGGATGACCGCGTCGTCGGGAACGACGCGCGCGACACGACGCAGGTCCTCGAGCTGGGTCGCGATGAACTGCTCGAGCTGCTCGCGGTAGGTCGTCTCCCGGCCGTGCAGCTCGTGGATGACGCCCTCGAGGGCGTGCTTGCGGCCCTCGAGCTCACCCAGCGTGCGGTCGCGGCGGGCTTCCGCCTCGGACACGACCTGCTGGGCCTGCTCCTGGGCCGAGGCGACGAGCGCGTCGCGCTGCGACTCGCCCTCACGGACGTACTCGTCGTGCAGGCGCTGCGCGAGCGCGATGACCCCGGCGGCACGCGCGGTGGGATCGTCACCCGGGGCGCCCGGCTGGACGGTGGCCGCAGGGGTCTCCTGGACGGGCTCGGGCTCCGGGAGCGGTTCGGGCTCCGGGGCCGCAACGGGCTCCGGCTCCTTCTCGAACACGACCTCGGAGGCCGGCGCGGGGACCTCCGCGGCCTGGGCACCCGCGCGCGTCAGCTCGGAGACCCGGGCCTGGCACTGGTTGAGCTGACCGCGCAGCTCGGCGTTCTCGCCGTTGAGACGGCGCAGCTCGGCGACGACCTCGTCGAGGAAGTCGTCGACCTCGTCCTGGGCGTAGCCCTCGCGTACCCGCGTGGGGTTGAAACGCTTCTCGACGACTTCTTCGGGAGTGAGCGGCATCTCCACACCTCTGCTGATGGACCGCCCCGGACGGACGGCTGACCTCGGTCAACGGTAGCCCACGTGATCGTCGGGACCCTGCGGGTGGTGCGGCCGGGCCCGCGTACGGCCCCAACCCTCGCCTGCGCGGGAGGTCAGGACAACGCGGCGGTCCTCGCCAGACCCTCGAAGGTGGGCATCAGGATCGAGCACAGGATGGCCAGCACCAGGAAGGCCAGGTCCAGCTGCACGGCACCGAGACGCAGCGGCGGCAGGATCCGCCGCAGCAGCTTCAGCGGCGGGTCGGTCACCGTGTACACGGCCTCCGCCCCCACCAGCACCGGACCCCGCGGCCGCCACTCGCGCGAGAGCGCCTGGACCCAGTCGAGGACCAACCTGCCGATGAGGCAGATGAAGAAGATCAGGACGATGAACTCGGCGAGCTTGAAGACCACGGCCACGGATTCATCCTGCCTGATGGCGCTGTGTGGTCACGACCAGTTCAGGACTGGTTGAAGAAGGTTCGCTCGGTCGGGCGTTCCTCCTCCTGGGAGGCGACCTCGACGTTGGCCGGCGAGAGCAGGAAGACCTTGTTGGTCACACGCTCTATCGCGCCGTGGAGGCCGAAGACCAGACCGGCCGAGAAGTCGACCAGACGCTTGGCGTCGGAGTCGTCCATGTCGGTGAGGTTCATGATCACGGGGACGCCCTCGCGGAACGACTCGCCGATGGTCTTGGCCTCGTTGTAGGTCCGCGGGTGGATCGTGGTGATCCGGTGCAGCTCGGCGACGGACGAGGACGACGTCTGGGGAACCACGTGGGCCACCTGCTTCCTGATCGGGGTCACCTGGGCCGTGGTCGTCGAAGGGCTGGGCCGACGTTCGACGGACAGGTCCGGTCGCGGCTCGTGCCGGACCTCGGGTCGGGCTTCCTGCCGCGACTCGTGCCGGGACTCGGTGCGCACCTCACGGGCGGGCTCGGTCCGGGGACGCGACTGTTCCACCTCGCCGTCCTCGGCGTAGCGGTCGTCCTCCGCGAGGCCGAGGTAGACCATCGCATTGCGCAGCGCGCCGGCCATCGCAGGCTCCTCGGGATGTGCTCGATCTCGTCCTGTGTCGTGCGTCCGGCCAAGGGACCGGACATGAGGGACGCTACCGCGCAGGAGGGCGCGATCCCAGGATGGCACTGCCGACACGCAGGTGTGTCGCGCCGGCGGCCACGGCCTGCTCGAGGTCACCGCTCATCCCCGCCGAGAGCTCGACCGCCCCGGGGTGGTGCCCGCGCAGGCGCTGCGCGGTCCGGGCCAGCACCTCGAAGGCGGCACCCGGGTCCACCCCCAGCGGCGCCACGGCCATCAACCCGCGCAGACGGAGGGCGTCGTGCCCGGCCACCGCGTCGGCGACGCGGAACACGTCCTCCCCCGCGGCGCCCCCGCGACCGGTGTCCCCGGTGAGCCCGAGAGCGGTGGCGAGGTCCACCTGCACGAAGCAACCAAGTTCCCGGCCCTCCTGCGCCGCAGCGTGTCCGAGCGCCTCAGCGAGCTTGATCCGGTCCACCGAGTGCACGGAGTCGGCGTAGCGGGCGACCGAACGCGCTTTGTTGCTCTGCAGTTGACCGACGAAGTGCCAGTGCAGGTCGGGGAACTCCGACGCCAGTTCACCAGCCTTCGCCGACGCCTCCTGGTCGCGGTTCTCCCCCACGTCGCGCACCCCGAGGTGGGCCAGCACGCGGACGTCCACGGCCGGGAAGAACTTCGTGACGACGACGAGGGTGAGTCCGGCGGGAGCACGTCCGGCGGAGCGCGCCGCGGCGGCGATCCGGTCCCGGACCGCGGCGAGGTTCGAGGAGAGTTCCTGGTCGCGGTTCACCGGAGCACCACGACGCCCCCGCTGCGGCCGGTCCGGCCGTCGCGCCGGTAGGAGAACAGGTCGTCATGCTCGTAGGTGCAGCGCCCGACCGATGTCGCCACGACCCCGAGGTCGTGCAGTTGCGCGAGCACGCCGGCGGCCACGTCGACGGCGGGGGTCCCCCACCGGGTCCGCGCGCGGGCGGCCGGGACCCGCTCCGCGACGTCGTCGGCCATCTGCTGCGGGACCTCGTAGCAGCCGCCGCAGATGGAGGGGCCGAGGACCGCGGTGATGTCGGTGGCTCCGCGTGCGCGCAGAGCGGCGACGACGGCGGGGACGACCCCGGCGAGCAGGCCCGGGCGGCCGGCGTGCGCGACGCCCACGAGTCCCGCCGCGGGGTCGGCCAGCAGGACGGGGACGCAGTCGGCGACGACGACGGTCAGGGCGAGACCGCGGACGGAGGTCACGAGGGCGTCGGCACGGGGGGTCCCCGTCGCCGGGGCGCTCGTCACCTCGACGACGTCGGCCCCGTGGACCTGCTCACCCACGACGAGACGGGTGGCGCCCACGGCGCGGCGCACCGCGTCCCGGTGCGCGGCGACCGCGTCGGGATCGTCACCGACGTGGTCCCCGAGGTTCAGACCGTCGTAGGGCGCACGGCCGGAGCCGCCCGCACGGGTGGTGAACCCACCGTGGACGCCGACCGGGAGGCCGGCGTCCACGAGGGGGACGTGCTGTTCAACCACGGGGACGCCCGGACCTCACTTGAGGAAGTCGGGCACGTCCAGGTCGTCCTCCTCGGGACGCGGACGTCCCGGACGCCGCACGGACGCGGTGTCCTGGGGCAGCTCGATGATCCGCGGGACCTGGACCGGGTCCTCACCGGGCACGACCTGAGGCGCCTGCTGGGCCGCGGGCTGCTGCTGGGGCGCGTGCTGCGCCGGCTGCTGGCCGTACTGCGAGGGGGCGTACTGCGGCTGGGAGTACTGCGAGGGGGCGTACTCCTGCTGACCGTAGGGACGCGACGGAGCCTGCGCGTAGGCGGGCTGCGCCGGGGCCTGCGGCTGCTGGGCGGGCGGCTGCTGGGCCGGCTGCTGCTGGGCCGGGGGCTGCTGCTCGGAGTACTGCGGCTGGGCCGGGGCCACCGGTGCACCCCAGGTGTCCGGACGCGTGGTGCGCGGCGGAACGGCGCTGCCCTGCTGCGGACGACCCGAGACCTGGCCGAGCGCACGCTCGTCGCGGCGACGGACGGGGGTGCCGGAGTCGAAGCCCGCGGCGATGACCGTGACGCGCACCTCGTCACCGAGGGCGTCGTCGATGACCGCACCGAAGATGATGTTGGCCTCGGGGTGCGCGGCCTCCTGGACGAGGCGGGCGGCCTCGTTGATCTCGTAGAGACCGAGGTCGGAACCACCCTGGATGGACAGCAGGACGCCGTGCGCGCCGTCGATGCTCGCCTCGAGCAGCGGGGAGGAGATCGCCGACTCCGCGGCCTGGATGGCGCGGTCGTCGCCCCGGGCCGAACCGATTCCCATGAGGGCCGAACCGGCCCCCTGCATGACCGACTTCACGTCGGCGAAGTCGAGGTTGATGAGACCCGGCGTGGTGATGAGGTCGGTGATGCCCTGGACACCGGAGAGCAGCACCTGGTCGGCCGAGCGGAAGGCGTCGAGGATGCTGACCTGCTTGTCGGAGATCGACAGCAGCCGGTCGTTCGGGATGACGATCAGGGTGTCGACCTCGTCGCGGAGTTCCGCGATGCCGCTCTCGGCCGAGTTCGCGCGGCGGCGACCCTCGAACGTGAACGGGCGGGTGACGACACCGATGGTCAGGGCGCCGAGCGAGCGCGCGATGCGGGCCACGACGGGTGCGCCACCGGTACCGGTGCCACCGCCCTCGCCCGCGGTGACGAAGACCATGTCGGCGCCCTTGAGCACCTCTTCGATCTCCTCCGCGTGGTCCTCGGCGGCCTTGCGGCCGACCTCGGGGTCGGCGCCGGCGCCGAGCCCGCGCGTGAGTTCACGACCGACGTCGAGCTTGACGTCGGCGTCGGACATGAGGAGCGCCTGCGCATCGGTGTTGACGGCGATGAACTCGACGCCCTTGAGGCCGACCTCGATCATCCGGTTGACCGCGTTCACACCGCCGCCGCCGACGCCGACGACCTTGATGACCGCTAGGTAGTTCTGCGGAGCTGCCACGGTGAGTGCCTCTCGCCTCTTTCGCCTGGGTTCTTGCTTCTCGGGGCTGTGGTGCCAACCCTGACCCTCAAGTAGAGGGTCAACGTTATGTCACTTCTGCTGGGTGGTGACCGTAGGGAGCGAAGCGGGTGAACTGCAACAGCTGGCACGGCGTGTCGCGACAACACCCTGGACGGATCTGGGATCAGGGGCACATATGACTCAGTGTGATCAGCGAACTACACCTGGTGGAGGGGTGGCGGAGTCCGCGTCAGGGAGTGACGGCCGGCGCGTCGGGCGCCGAGACGTCGAGGACCTTCGCCCCGGCCGCCGTCGGGTCCTGCAGCAGCCGGAGCAGGACCTCGGCCTTGCGCTCGGGCCGGCTGTCGTCACCCCAGACGACCTCCGGGCCGTCGATCAGCCGGAACCTGACCGCGTCCGGTGTCGTCGCCGAGATCGACGCCACCTTCGAACGGACCGCGGTGGACAGCGTCGAGTTCACCGTGATGGCGGCCTGCAGGGAGTCGTTGCCGGCGCTCGCCACGTCGACGTCCACCGTCGGGACACCGGTCGGCGCGGCGTCCTCGTGGACGAGGACGGTGCCCCCACCGTCGACGAGGTCGACTCCCCCACCGGTCGAGGGGACGGCCGCGACGGCCTGCCGCTCGTGCACCGTGACGAGCAGCGTGGAGGGCCACGAACGGGTCACGTCGGTGCTCTCCACCAGCGGCAGGGAGGACACGTCGGACGCGAGCGCCCGGGTGTTCACCCGGGCCAGAGCCCGCCCCTGCTGGCCGTCCACGACGGCCTGCACCGCGGCCAGGTCGGTCCGCTCGGTCCCGGTGATGCGGACCTGGTCCACGCGCAACCACGGAGAACCGAACAACGCCCACAGACCGGCGGCGAGGACCACGACGAGACCGACCAGGACACCGATCGCGCGTCGACCGGGACGGCGGCGGCGGGCACGACGGGCCCCGGCGAGGTCGGCCACCCGCGGTCGTTGCTGACCGGCGGGGCGTCCGGGGGCCGCAGCGCCCCCCTCCACCGGACGCGGACGGGCCACCGCGGGCTTCCGCGGGGCGTGCGCCGGGGCCTGGGCGGCCGCGCGCACCGCGCGACGTCGCTGCGGGGCGCCGCTCGTCCGGGGCGCCTCGACGTCGCGCGGTGCCGGGGCGGGCGGGGACGACGGGGGCCGGCGGGGACGGGTCGGACGCGCGGGCATCAGCGGGCCGCCAGCAGGGCGAGGACCTCGGGTCCGAGCGTGGTGACGTCGCCGGCGCCGACGGTCAGGAGCAGGTCGCCGGCGCGGACGGTGCCGGCCAGGACCTCGGCCGCGGCGGAGCGGTCCGGCAGGAACCGCACGTGCCCGGGCGGCAGCGGGACGGCGTCGGCCACCGACGCGCCCGTGACGTCGGGATCGGGGTCCTCCCGCGCGACGTAGACGTCGAGGACGACGACCTCGTCGGCCAGGCCGAGGGCGCGGCCGAACTCCGTCGCGAAGGTGCGCGTGCGGCTCACCAGGTGCGGCTGGAAGACCACGACGACCCGCCCGTCCCCGGCCACCGGACGCGCGGCGCGCAGCAGCGCCTCGACCTCGGTGGGGTGGTGGGAGTAGTCGTCGACCACGCGCACGCCCGCGGCCTCGCCCTTGAGCTCGAAGCGGCGCCGGGCCCCGCCGAAGCGGGCCAGCCCCTCGAGGACGGGCACCGGGTCGGCGCCGAGCTCGACGGCCGCGCAGTAGGCGGCGGCCGCGTTGAGCAGGTTGTGGTGGCCGGGCACGACGAGGCGCAGCTCGCGCCGGTCCTCCCCGTCGAGCAGGACCGCCGAGGGCGCGACGCCCGGGCGGACGTCCTCGAGCCGCACGTCGGCGGTGCCGGCCGTCCCGTAGGTCCGGACCCGGACCCCCCGGGCCCGGGCGTGCTCGACGAGCGCGGCGGACCCGGCGTCGTCGGCGCAGGCGACGAGCAGGCCACCGGGCAGCAGCCGGGCCACGAACTCCTCGAAGGCCGCGGCGTAGGCCTCCGCGGTGCCGTAGTGGTCCAGGTGGTCGGGTTCGACGTTCGTCACGACGTCGACGACGGGGGCGTAGGCGCGGAACGACCCGTCGGACTCGTCGGCCTCGGCGACGAAGGGACCCGAACCGTCCCGGGCGCCGCCGTCGCTGCCCCCGGTGAGTTCGCCCCCGATGGCGTAGGACGGGTCCAACCCGGCGGCGGAGAGGGCGACGCCGAGCATCGAGGAGGTCGTCGTCTTGCCGTGGGTCCCCGCGACGGCGACCCCGGCCCGACCGACCATCAGGGCCGCCAGCGCCTCGGAGCGGTGCAGCACCCGCAGGCCCCGTTCCCGGGCCGCCACGAGTTCGGGGTTGCCCGCCCGGACCGCGGAGCTGACCACGAGGGTGTCCCCGGCGCCGAGGTCGCCCAGGTTCGCCGGGTCGTGCCCGACGAAGGTCGCGATCCCCAGCTCCCGCAACCGCTCCAGCGTCTCCGAGGCGGCCGAGTCGGTCCCGGAGACCTCGGCCCCGCGACCGCGCAGCAACCGGGCGATCCCGGACATGCCGACCCCGCCGATCCCCAGCAGGTGGACCCGCCCCAGGTCCTCGAGCCCGTTCACCGGGCCACCGCCTCGATGAGGTCGGCGAGCTTCTCGTCACCGTCGTGGATCCCGAACCCCGCCGCCGCCGCGGCCGCCGCGGCCAGCGCCTGCGGGTCGGTGACCAGCGGGAGGACGCGCTCGCGCACGAACGCCGCGTCGAGGTCGGCGTCGGCCACGAGGACGCCGCCGCCGGCCGCGACGACGGACTCGGCGTTGCGGCGCTGTTCGCCGTTGCCGATGGGCAGGGGGACGTACACGCCCGGCAACCCGACCGCGGTGAGTTCGCTGACGGTTCCGGCGCCGCTGCGGCAGGCGACGAGGTCCGCCGCCGCGTAGGCCGTGTCCATGCCGTCGAGGTAGTCGCGGACGACGTAGCGGCCCTCGTCGGCGCCGACGGCCAGCGGGACCTGCTTGCCCCGCCCGGAGGCGTGCAGCACCTGGACGCCGGCCGCGGTGAGCTCCGCGGCGCAGGCCCCGAAGACCTCGTTGAGCCGCTGCGCGCCCAGTGAACCGCCCGTGACCAGCAGCGTCGGCGCGTCGGGGTCGAGGCCGAGCTCGACGCGGGCCGCCCGCTTCAGCGCCGCCCGGTCGCTCGCCCGGGCCAGGGCGGTGATCTCCGAGCGCAGCGGCATCCCGGTGTGCACGGCGTGCGGCAACGGCGTGCCGGGGAACGTCACGGCGACGCTCTTCGCCCAGCGGGCGCCGAGGCGGTTCGCGATGCCCGGCAGGGCGTTCTGCTCGTGGACCACGACGGGGATCCCCGCCCGGCGGGCCGCGAGGTAGGCCGGCGTCGCGACGTAGCCGCCGAACCCGACGACGACGTCGGCCTCGACGTCCTCGAGGGCCGTCCGCGCCGCCGCGACGGCGGCGCGCAACCTGCCGGGCAACCGCAGCAGGTCGGCGGAGGGCTTGCGGGGCAACGGCACCCGGGGGACGACGGCGAGCGCGTACCCGCGTTGCGGGACGAGGCGGGCCTCGATCCCCTCGGCGGTGCCGAGCACCAGCAGACGCGAGGACGCGTCCCGGGCGCGCAGGCGGTCGGCGGTGGCGAGCAACGGGGCCACGTGGCCCGTCGTCCCCCCGCCGGCGAGCAGGACGTTCACTCAGGAACCCTTCGTCGTGCGCGTGCGCTGGGTCGGGGTCCGGCGCGGCAGCACGGCCAGCGAACGGGCGACCACCGACTCCCGGGTCCGGATGGCTTCGGGCGCACCGGGTTCGGCCCGCGCGAAGGAGAGCAGGATGCCCATCCCGAGGAGGGTCAGCACCAGGGCCGAACCACCCGCCGAGATGAAGGGCAGCGGAACGCCGATGACCGGCAGCAGGCTGAGCACCACGGCCACGTTCAACGTCGCCTGACCCAGGATCCAGGCGGCGAAACCGGCGACGGCGAGCTTGGCGTAGAAGTTCCCCGAACGCCGGACCAGGCGGAGGGTGACCAGGGCGAGCACGCCGAAGAGCGCGAGGATCGTGAGCGTCCCGGGCAGGCCGAGTTCCTCGCCGATGATCGCGAAGATGAAGTCGTTGTGGGCCTCGGGCAGCCAGGACCACTTCTCGCGGCTGGCCCCCAGGCCGAGACCCCACCACCCGCCGGAAGCGAGGGCGTACTTGCCCTGCACGGGCTGCCAGGACAGTCCCTGGGTGTCGGCCGTGCCGACGAGCCAATCCTTGACGCGACCGACCCGGTTCTCGCTCGTCACGACCAGCAACGTCGCCAGCAGGGCCCCACCCGCACCGGCGAGGGCGAACCACTTCGCCGGGACGCCGGCGACCCAGAGCATGACGGCCACGATGACCATCATGATCAACGCGGTCCCGAGGTCCTTGGTGAGCAGCACGATCCCGACCGTGAGCCCGACGGGGAGCAGCATGGCGCCGAGCAGCTTCCCCGGCTCGCCCAGCTGTTCCCGCCGTCGGGAGAGGGCGAGGGCGAGGGCGAGCACCAGCGCGACCTTGGCGGCCTCCGAGGGCTGGGCGGTGAAGGACCCGACGTGGATCCAGTTCCGGTTGCCGCCCACGGACTTGCCCAGACCGGGGACGAAGACCAGCAGCTGGAGGAACGCGGACGCGAACAGGGCGGGCAGCGCGAGCCGCTGCCAGAGTCGGGCCGGGACCCGGCTCGCGATCATCAGGACCACGGCCCCGAGGACGGCGAACGTCGCCTGGTTGCGGAAGTAGTAGTACGGGGTGCCCTTCTCGGTCAGCGACTCGACGCTGGAACTCGAGAGCACCATGACGAGTCCGATGACGACGAGCATCGCCGTGGTCCCGAGCAGCACGTGGTGGGTCGCCAACGGCGACTCCAGCAACCGGACCCGGTCGCGGACCCACTCCCCCGTCGCGTCCAGCCAGACGGGACGACGCCAGTTCGGCGCGCGCTTCCCGGCCGCCGGCGGTTTCGGGCGGGTGCGTTCCTGTCCCGTGACCGCCACGTCAGGAACCCCGGGGGAACCGTCGGGTCACGGCGGCGGCGAACTCGTCGCCGCGGTGGCCGTAGGAGCGGAACTGGTCCCAGGAGGCGCATGCCGGGGCGAGCAGCACGGTGTCGCCGGGCTGCGCGAGTTCGGCGGCGCGGGCCACCACGGCATCCATCAGGTCGCTCACCTCGCCAGTCTGCGGGAGGTCCACCTCGACCACCGGGACCTCGGGCGCGTGTCGTCGCAGCGCGTCGGCCACCAGCGCACGGTCCGCTCCCAGCAGGACCGCGCCCCGCATCCGGGGCCCGTGGGTCGTCACCAGGTCGTCGAAGGACCCGCCCTTGGCGTCCCCGCCGGCGATCCAGACGACGCTCTCGAAGGTCCCCAGCGAGGCGTTCGCGGCGTGGGGGTTGGTGGCCTTGGAGTCGTCGACCCAGCGGACCTCACCCGTCGCGGCGCTCGGCGCCGCGACGGTCGCGACCCGGTGCGGCGCAGGGCGGAACGCCCGGACCCCGTCGCGGACGGCGATCTGCGGGACGCCCGCCGCCCGGACCAGCGCGGCGGCGGCCAGGACGTTCTCGACCGTGTGCGGGGGGACGGGTTCGCTCGAGCCCTCCGGCCGCAGGTCGGCGAGGGAGCAGAGTTCCGCGGCGTTGTCCCGGCGCTGCTCGACGAACGCGCGGTCGCAGAGGACGTCCTCGACCAGCCCGAGCATCGACAGCCCCGGCACGGTGCGGGTGAACCCGATGGCCCGCGCGCCCTCGACGACGTCGGCCTCGCGGACCAGGTCCTCGGTCACCGGGTCGGCGACGTTGTAGACGCAGGCGACCTCGGTGTTCTGGTAGATCCGGCCCTTGGCGAGCGTGTAGGCCTCCATCGACCCGTGCCAGTCGAGGTGGTCCGGCGCGACGTTGAGGACGGCGGCCGCCAGCGGGCGGACGGAGTTCTCCACGTCGGTGGACAGCCAGTGCAGCTGGTAGCTGGAGAGCTCCACGGCGAGGAACTCGAAACCGTGCGGGTGGCGCAGGGCCTCGACCAGCGGGGTCCCGACGTTGCCCGCGCTGGTGGCCCGCAACCCGGCGGCGCGGAGCATCTCCGCGGCCATCTCGACCACGGTCGTCTTGCCGTTCGTGCCCGTCAGCGTCAGCCACGGCGCGGCGCCCGTCTCGGGACGCATCCGCCAGGCGAGTTCGACGTCGCCCCAGACGGGGACCCCGGCCCGGGCGGCCCCCACGAGGAGTTCGGCGTCGGGGTGCCAGCCGGGCGAGGTCACGACGAGGTCGTAGGCGTCCCACGGCTGCGGCGGGGTGGCGACGTGCTCGGGTCCCAGCAGCACGGTCGCGCCGAGGACCTCGAGCAGGCGGGCCTTCTCCTGCTGGGTCTCCCCGGTCGCGGAGTCCACCACGGCGACCTCGGCCCCCACCTCGAGCAGCGCGTCGGCCGCGGCGAAACCGGAGACCCCGATCCCGGTGACCAGGGTGCGCAGGCCGGACCAGCGGGAGGTCAGGTGGCGCAGTTCGCGCACGCGGTCGGTGTCGTCGGCGCGCGGGTTGGGGTTGCCCAGCCAGCTCTCGAACACGGTCATCCGCCCGTCACCCACTGCGCGTAGAAGACCCCGAGGCCGAGGGAGACGAACAACCCGGCGATGATCCAGAACCGGATGACGATGGTGACCTCACCCCAGCCCGCCAACTCGAAGTGGTGCTGCAACGGGGCCATCCGGAAGATGCGTTTCCTGGTCAGCTTGAACCCCCCGACCTGCAGGATCACCGACAGCGTGATGATGACGAACAACCCGCCCAGCAGGATCAGCAGGATCTGGGTGCGGGACAGGATCGCCAGCCCGGCCAGGGCACCGCCGAGGGCCAGGGACCCGGTGTCGCCCATGAAGATCTTCGCGGGGCTGGCGTTCCACCAGAGGAACCCGAAGCAGGCACCCATCACCGCGGCCGCGACGACGGCGAGGTCGCGCGGGTCGCGCACCTCGTAGCAGCGGGCCTCGACCTCGCGCAGCGTGTAGCAGCTCTGGTTGGACTGGAAGGTGCAGATCAGGACGTAGGCGGCGAGCACCATCGTCGTCGCCCCGGTCGCGAGACCGTCGAGACCGTCGGTGAGGTTCACGCCGTTGCTCACCGCCGAGGTGATGACCAGCGCCCAGACGACGAACAGGATCGTCCCACCGACGGCCCCGAACACCGCGAGGTCCAGGGAGGTGTCGCGCAGGATCGAGATGTGCGTCGACGCCGGGGTGGCGCCGCCGCGCGAGGCCGCCGGGAACTGCAGGGCCAGGACGGCGAAGACGATCCCGACGATCCCCTGACCGGCGAGCTTCGCCCGGGCCGTCAGCCCGAGGCTGCGCTGCTTGGAGATCTTGAGGAAGTCGTCGAGGAAACCGACGATCCCCAGCCCGGTCATGAGCAGGAGCACGAGCAGCCCCGACGCCGTCGGGGTCCACCCCGTGAACAGGTGCGCCGCCCCGTAGGCCAGCAGCGCGGCCAGGATGATGACGGCACCGCCCATGGTGGGGGTACCGCGTTTGGTGTGGTGGCTCGTCGGGCCGTCGTCACGGACGAACTGCCCGTACCCGCGCTTGACGAGCCAGCGGATGTAGAGCGGCGTCCCGAAGAGGGAGACGACGAGCGAGAACGCTCCCGCGATGAGGACGGTCCTCACGAGTTCGACGCCTCCGTAGCTTGCGTGCTGTCCGTGGTGCTGGTGGGGGTGCTGGTGGGGGTGCTGATGAGGGTGGTCGCGAGCCGGGCGAGGCCGGCTCCGTTCGAGGACTTCACGAGGACGACGTCGCCGGGACGCAGCCGTGGCCGCAGGAACTCCAGCGCGTCGTCGACGTCGGTGGCGAACGCCGCCTCCTCACCCCAGGAGCCCTCCATGACGGCTCCCGTGTAGATCGGGCGGGCACCGGCCCCCACGACCAGCAGCTGGTCGACGTCGAGGCGGACGACGAGTCGCCCGATCACGTCGTGCTCGTCGCGCGAGGCCGGGCCGAGTTCGAGCATCTCGCCCAGGACGGCCCAGGTGCGTCGCGTCCCCGAGGGGGTCGTGGCCATGCCGACCAGCGCCTTCAGCGCGGCCCGCACCGAGTCGGGGTTGGCGTTGTAGGCGTCGTGGACGACGGTGACCCCGTCGGCCCGTTCGACGACCTGCATGCGGCCCGGGCTGAGGTCCTCCGCGGTGGACAGCGAGGCCGCCACCTCGGCCAGGGCCCGGCCCGTCCCGAGGGCCACGGCCGCCGCGGCCAGGGCGTTGGTGACCTGGTGCTCGCCGTGCAACCGGAGCGTGACGGGGGCAGTGGCGCCGGCGTGCTGCAGGGTGAACCGCGCCCGTGCGCGGTCGTCGAGCTCGACGTCCACCGCGCGGACGTCGGCGCCCGGGCTGCGACCGAAGGTGAGGACGCGGGCCCGGGTCCGGGACGCCATCGCGGCGACGCGGTCGTCGTCGGCGTTCAGCACCGCGAGACCGTCGGCGGTCAGCGCCTCGACGAGTTCGCCCTTGGCGAGCGCCGTCGCCTCGAGGGAGCCGAACTCCCCTGCGTGCGCGGACCCGACGACCAGTTCGACGCCGACGTCGGGCGGGGCGATGGCGCAGAGGGTCGCGATGTGACCGATCCCGCGGGCGCCCATCTCGACCACCAGCGACGCCGTCGCCTCGTCGGCGCGGAGCACGGTCAGGGGCGCACCGATCTCGTTGTTGAAGCTGCCGACGGGGGCCACGACGGGACCGCCGGGCGCGAGGACGTGCGCGAGCAGGTCCTTGGTCGTGGTCTTGCCCTGGCTGCCGGTGACGCCGACGACGAGCGGGCCGGCCACTCCGGCGTGCGATGGTCTGGCGCGCAGCCGGTCGAGCACGCCCCGGGCGAGCCTCCCCAGCGCCGCGACCGCGTCGTCGACGACGACCAGGGCGGCGGCCGGGTCGAGGTCGACCACGCGTTCGCCCAGCACCACGCCCGCCCCGGCGGCCACGGCCGCAGCGGCGAAGTCGTGACCGTCGACCCGTTCCCCGGGCAGCGCGACGAACAGGGACCCGGGGACGGCGGCCCGGGAGTCGATGACGACCGGTCCGGTCACCTCGGTGGACCCGGTCCCGGCGAGGAGGCGGCCTCCGGTGAGTTCCGCCACCTCCGCCGCGGTCAGCGCGATCACGACACACCCCCTGGTAGGGCCGCGGACCTGCTCCGCTGCCACTGCTGCAACGCCGCCCCGGCGACCGCCCGGTCGTCGAAGGGCGTCACGACGCCCGCGCTCTCCTGACCCGTCTCGTGGCCCTTGCCCGCCAGCAGCACGGTGTCCCCCGGTCCGGTGCAGCGCTCGAGGGCGGCCGCGATGGCGTCGGCGCGGTCGGCGACCTCGACGACCTCGGCGTGCCCGGACCCCGCCCCGGCGAGCACGGCGGCGCGGATCGCCGCGGCGTCCTCGGAACGGGGGTTGTCGTCGGTGACCACGGCGACGTCGGCGAGGGCGGCGACGGCGGCCCCCATCAACGGCCGCTTGCCGCGGTCGCGGTCCCCGCCGGCACCGAAGACGGCGACGAGGCGACCCGGGGTGATCTCCCGCAACGCCCGGAGCACCCGCTCGAGCGCGTCGGGGGTGTGGGCGTAGTCGACGACGACGAGCGGGGCGTCCTCGGCGGCCGGGACGGGCTGCATCCGACCGGGGACGCCGTCCGCCGCGGCCAGCCCGGCCACGACCTCGGCGGGGGCCAGCCCGAGCTGCAGCGCGGCCACGACGGCCAGCGCCGCGTTCGCGACGTTGAAGTCCCCCGGCAGCGGGCAGACCAGGTCCAGGACGACGTCGCCCCGGCTCAGTCGGAACGAGCTGGAGGCCCGGCCGACGTCGACCAGGGAGACCAGCCAGTCGGTCCCGGCCGTCCCGACCGTCGTGACGGGGACGCTCGCGCGTGCGGCCAGCTGCAGACCCCACCGGTCCTCGTCCGCGGCGTCGACCCAGACGACCCCGGCCCGGGCGTGGGCGGGGGTGAAGAGCAGGGCCTTGGCGGCGAAGTAGTCGGCCATCGACCCGTGGAAGTCCAGGTGGTCCTGGGACAGGTTGGTGAACAGTGCGACGTCCACGACGAGTCCGTCGACGCGGTGCTGGGCCAGGGCGTGGCTGGAGACCTCCAGCGCGCAGCCCTGCACCCCCGCCGCGACCATCCGGGCGAGCAGCGCGTGCAGGTCGGGCGCCTCGGGGGTGGTGCGCACGCTCTCGACGCGTTCACCGGCGATGCGGGTCTCCACCGTCCCCAGCAGGCCCGTGGTCCAGCCCACCGAGCGCAGCAGCGACTCGAGCAGGTAGGCGGTGGTGGTCTTGCCGTTCGTGCCGGTGACGCCGACGGTGCGCAGGCGGTCGCCGGGGCGGCCGAAGATGCGGGCCGCGAGGTCACCGAGGACTGCGCGGGGCTCGTCCACGACGAGGACCGGCAGACCGGCGGCGGTGACGAGGCCGGCCCCGTCGGGATCGGTGAGGGCGGCGACGGCCCCCGCGGCGGCGGCCTGCGCGGCGAAGGCGGCACCGTGGACGTTGGCGCCGGGCAGGGCCGCGTAGAGGTCACCCGCGCCGACCCGACGGGAGTCGAGGGTCACCCCGGTCACCGGGGGGCCAGGAGGGGTCGTGGGACCGCCGACGAGCGAGGTACCGAGGACCTGCGCGACGTCCGAGAGGTTCAGCGGGCCGCGGGCGCCGAGAGCGTCCGGGCCGTCGTTCAACGGCACGGTGGGAGGCTACCCGTCCTCGTGGGGGCGCCCGTACCGCTCGCCCTGCGTGTCACGTCCTCGGTGCGTTCCGGTCGGCGGATCACTGCGCCCCCGTGCTGTCCGCGACGGCACCCTGGCTGATCTCGGCCTCGGCACCCTGGTCACCGCCCCAGGTCAGCGGGAGACCGGCGGCCGGTTCGGCGGACGGCGTCACCCCGCGCTGCAACAGGGCGTAGGACATGACGTCCTTGAAGACGGGGCCCGCGGCCGAACCACCGAAGTAGTTGGTCTTCGGACCTTGCAGGATCACCGCGACGACCAGTTCCGGGTCGTCGGCCGGGGCCAGTCCGATGAACGACGCGGTGTAGCCGGAGTACCGGCCGAGGTCCTGGTCGTAGCGCGAGGCGGTACCGGTCTTGCCCGCGACGAGGTAACCCGGGATCGCCGCGGCGGCAGCGGTCCCCTCCTCGCTGACCACGGCTTGCATCATGTCCCGCAACGTCTTCGCCGTCGCGGGGCTCACCACCACGGAGGAATCGCCGGCCGCTCCGGCCACGTAGTTCCCGTTCGGGTCCGACGTCCCGGCGATCAGCGTCGGTTCGATGCGGACCCCGTCGTTGGCGATGGTCGCGAAGACCGAGGCGGCCTGGACCGCGTTGACCGACAGCCCCTGGCCGAACATGACGGTGAAGCGCTGGGTTCCCGAGTAGTCATCGGGTTTGGCCACGATGCCCGCGGTCTCCCCCGGGAAGTTCAGCGTGGTCTTGCTGCCGAAACCGAAGGCCCGCTGGTACTCGTAGAGCTTCTCCGCTTCGAGCTTCTCGCCGGCCATGATCGTGCCGATGTTGCTCGACTGGGCGAGGATCCCGGCCAGAGTGAGCTTCTCGTCCCCGTGGGGGTGGGAGTCGTGGAAGACCTTGTCGAACTTCTTCAGTTCACCGGGGACCGTGAACGGCGAGTTCGCCGTGAACTCGCCCTCTTCCAGGACCGCCGCCAGGGTGACGACCTTCGCCGTCGAGCCGGGCTCGAACGCCTCGGTCAGCGCCGTGTTCAGCAGCTGGTTGTTGGTCAGGTTCGTCATGTTGGCGGGGTCGATGCTCGGGGCGCTGGCCAGGGCGAGCAGCCGCTGCTGCTTGTCCATGATGACGACGGTTCCGGAGATGGCACCGGTCTCCGCGACCTTGGCCACGATCGCCGACTGCGCCTTCCACTGCAGGTCGGAGTCGATGGTCAGGTGCAGCGAGGTGCCGTCGACGGGTTCGACGGTCTCCCTGTCTCCCAACGGGATCTCCTGACCACCGAGGCTCCGCTCGTACTTCATCGAGCCGTCCGTACCGGTGAGCAGAGTGTTCTTCGCCAGCTCCAGACCGCCGATGGGGTAGTCGCTGACGACCCCCGTCTTCTCGTCCGTGACGGGCGTGCCGAGCACCCCGACCAGGGTGGAGGAGGCCGACCCCGTCGGGTAGATCCGCTGGGTCTGGCGCTTGGAGGTGATGCCGCTGACCCCCGCGTCCGCGACCTGCTGCCACAACTCGGGGGTGATGCCGACGGCGACGACGGCGTACCGGTCCTTGGGGCGCTTCTTGGTGAGCTTCGTGGTGAGGGTCTGCTCGTCGATCCCCAGGATCGGCGCCAGCAGCGCGGCCGCGCCGGCGGGTCCCTGGCCGAGGGAGTCCTTGTACTTCGACCCGTCGGCCTGGTCGGTGTTGAACGTCTCGATCGTCGAGGGGTCGGCGATGACGTCCCGCCGTTCGACCGAGGTCGCGAGGACCACGCCCTTGTCGTCGAGGATGTCCCCGCGCTTGGCGTAGAGCTTCGTCTTCGACGTCCGCTGCTTGAGGGCGTCCTCGGCCAGGGACGACGCGTCGGCCCCCTGCAGCTGGACGAGGCGACCACCGAGGACCGTCAGCCCGAACAGGACGCCGACGCTGTAGACGCGCATCCGCATGTCGGGACGTGGCGCGCCGTCGCCGGAGCCGTGGGAGCGGTTGCGACGGAGTCGGGACACGCGGTGACCTCTCGGGACTTCGGGGCGGGCTTGTGACGCGTCGGTGGGTCGACCGTCAGTTGCTCGGGGTCTCACCCTGGGCCGGAGGGTTCGACGCCTTCGGCGCCGGTGTCGGGTCGCCGACGGCGGAGCTCCCGGTGAGGTGCACCGCGTCGGGCGCCGGGACCATGCCGAGCGTCTGCGCCTTCGCCGCGAGCTGCCCGGGCGAGGACGCGGCGGCCAGCGACTCCGCGGCCGCCTGCTGCTGGTCGGCGAGACGCTGGGACGTGACCTGCAGGTCGGTGATCTGGTAGGCGTCACCGGCGATGGCGATGTTCGTCATGAGCAGCCCGAACAGACCGAGCGTCAGCATGAGCACGCACGCGACGGGGAGCGGGATGCGCAGCCGACGGATGGCGGGCGGGGTGATGACCTGCAGTTCGGGACGGGCGGCGGCCGCGTCCTGACGCGACTTGAGCTGGCGGACCGGAGCGTTCCGGGCCGCGATCAGGGGCTGGCTCATCACGGCGTCCTTCCGTCGGTCGTGCCGGGCTCGTCCGGCTCGAGGTGGTCTGCGGTCTCGAACTGCTGGTCTTCGCGGGGGGAACCGGAGTTCCCGGGGGTTCGGCCACCGGCGCGTTTCCGGCGCCTCGACGCCGGGTCCGTTCCGGTTGAACTGTCACGATCTTCGCGGGGCAGGCGACGCACGGCGCGGAGGCGCGCCGACGCGGCGCGCGGATTCTCCGCCAGTTCCTGCTCGTCGGCGGTTTCCCCCCCGCGGGTCAGGAGTTCCGCTCGCGGGCCGGAACCCGCTGGCACGAAAGGCAGGTCGGGCGGGGCGGAACTCGTCGAGAGTTCCCGCAGCACGTTCTTGGCGATGCGGTCCTCGAGGGAGTGGAACGTCAGCACCGCGAGCCGACCGTTCGGCGCGAGCCGTTCGAACGCCGCCGGCAGCGACCGCTCCACGACGCCGAGTTCGTCGTTGACCTCGATGCGCAACGCCTGGAAAGTGCGTTTGGCCGGATTGCCGCCGGTGCGCCGGGTGGCGGCAGGAACGTTGGCGCGCACCAGGTCCACCAGTCGCGCAGAGGTGGTGAAGGGTTCCAGCTCACGTTCGCGGACGATCGCCGAGGCGATGCGCGGGGCGAAGCGCTCCTCGCCGTAGATCCGGAGGATCCGCGTCAACTGGCTGTGCGAGTAAGAGTTGAGGGCGTCGGCCGCCGTGGTGGGCGCGCCGCGGTCCATGCGCATGTCCAGGGCCGCGTCGCGGGAGTAGGAGAAACCCCGCTCGACCTCGTCGAGCTGCAGCGAGGAGACACCGAGGTCGAAGAACACCGCGTCGACGGTTTCGATCCCCAGGTCGTCCAGGGCGTCGTCGAGACCGTCGGAGACGCTGTGCACCAGGGTGACCCGGTCGGCGAACTCGTGCAGGCGGGCGGCGGCGAGTTCCAGGGCCTGCGGGTCACGGTCCATCCCGACGAGGCGGAGGTCCGGGTGGCGGCGCAGGAGTTCGTGGGCGTGCCCGCCCATGCCGAGGGTGACGTCGACGCTCACCGCGCCGGGGTGCCCCAGGGCCGGGGACAGCACCTGCGTGCAGCGCTCCAGCATCACGGAGGCGTGACGACGGGCGGCGTCGTCCGCCCTGCCCTGCGCGTCGCCCCGCGGGTCGTCCTCGTCCATCGTCGTCACCCCCCGGGTTCCTGCGTGCCACTGCTTCCTGCTGCCCCTGCGGAGCGGCGGCCGTCGGCCGCGGTCCCCATCCGCTCGTGCTCCGATGGCCCTGGCGCCGGGGAAGTGGCGTCAGGACCGGCGGGACAGAGCGGCTGGAGGCCGCGGCCGACGGTCGGTGTCTCGACCTCGATCCGGAGGTCGGGGATCACAGGATCCCCGGGAGGACCTCCTCGCGCTGGCCCGCGAAGGCGGGTTCCACCTCGTCGAGGTAGGTCTCCCAGGTCGGCAGGTCCCAGAGCTCGACGCGGGCGCCGGCACCGATGACGGCGACGTCACGTTCGAGTCCGGCGTAGGTGCGCAGCAGCGGCGGGACCGTGACCCTCCCCTGCTTGTCCGGCAGCTCGCTCGAGGCACCCGACAGGAAGACGCGCTGGTAGTCGCGCGCCTCCTTGTTGGTGAGCGGCGCCTGCCGCATCTCCTCGTGCATCTGCTGGAACTCCTGCATGGGGAAGATGTAGAGGCAGCGTTCCTGCCCCCTGGTGATGACCAGCCCGTCGAGCAACTGGTCCCGAAAACGAGCCGGGAGGATCAGTCGACCCTTGTCGTCCAGACGCGGTGTGTGGGTTCCGAGGAACACCGCGCACCCCCACCCGGACGGGTCGTCGTCCGGTCCTGGCGGACCGGACTCCTCCACCGTACTCCACTTTCCTCCACGGTCAACGTGCATCGACCCGGAGTGACGGTCTGATCGCGCCGTCGACGCAGGTCAGAGGCGTGGGGCGCCGGGGAGGGCCGGTGGAGGGCCGTGGGCTCGCCACGCAGCGCGCACGGCTCGCCAGGCCGTCCGGGAGCCCTCCGGGGAGCGGTCCGGGCGGGTCGTGGAGCGGTGTGGAGGAGCGG